>CAZYWM010000074.1:0-9626 GCA_964651615.1 uncultured Oscillospiraceae bacterium
AAGCCCCTCCGGGGAACTCCCAGCCTGGCGGTGCTGATTACCGCCATCGGCGTCAGCTATTTCCTGCAAAACGCCGCTCAGCTGATCTGGTCCTCCAATCCCAAGAGCTTTACCAGCATCGTCTCCAACATTAAGCCGCTGCATCTGTTTGGCAGCCTGACCATCACCGGCGAGGTGATTGTCACTGTGGCGGTCTCTGTGGTGATTATGCTGGGCCTGACCTGGTTTACCAGCAGCACCCGGATTGGCAAGTCCATGCGGGCCGTGTCCGAGGACCGGGACGCCGCTCAGCTCATGGGCATCAACGTCAACCGGACCATTTCCATCACCTTCGCCATCGGCTCCGCTCTGGCGGCTGTGGCCGGTGTACTGATGTGCTCCTCCATTCCCGTGCTCATGCCCACCACCGGCTCCATGCCCGGCATCCGGGCGTTTACCGCCGCTGTGTTCGGCGGCATCGGCTCCATCCCCGGGGCCATGCTGGGCGGCATCCTGCTGGGCATCATTGAGACCTTTGCCAAGGCGTATCTGTCCACCCAGTTTTCAGACGCCATCGTGTTCGGCGTTCTGATCGTCATTCTGCTGGTGAAGCCCGCGGGTCTGCTGGGCAAGCAGGTTCAGGAGAAGGTGTAAGACTATGAAAAAGACACTGATTAACAAGGACAAGGGCAGGGACCTGCTCACCTACGCCGTGGTCATCGTGGCCTTCATCGTGATGCAGACCCTGAGCACCCAAGGCAAGCTCAGCAGCGCCGTCACCGGCTACCTGGTTCCCGTCTGCTGCTACATTGTGCTGGCGGTTTCTCTGAACCTGCTGGTGGGTGTGTGCGGAGAGCTGAGCCTGGGCCACGCGGGCTTTATGGGCATCGGCGCTTTCTCCGGCGTGGTGCTGGCCACGCTGCTGAAAAACACCGTGGACAATACCACCCTCCGCCTGATTCTGGCCATGGTTTTCGGCGGCACCCTGGCGGGCCTCATCGGCCTGCTCATCGGCATCCCCGTTTTGAGACTGCGGGGCGACTATCTGGCCATTGTCACTCTGGCCTTTGGCGAAATCATGAAGAACATCATCGGCAACATGTATGTGGGCACCGATGAAACCGGCTTCCGCTTCGCCATCGCCACCGCCAAGCCCAAGCTGGTGGGGAAGGGCAAGTGGATTCTCAGCGGCGCCATGGGCGTCACCGGCATCAAGAAGCTCTCCACCTTCGCGGTGGGCTTCGGCCTGATTCTGTTCACCCTCTTTGTGGTGCTGAACCTGATTAACTCCAAGGAAGGCCGGGCCATCAAGGCCGTCCGGGACAACCGGATTGCCGCCGAGTCCGTGGGCATCAATGTCACCACCTTCCGGATGAAGGCCTTTGTGGTCTCCGCCTTCCTGGCAGGCATGGCGGGAGCGCTGTACGGCCTGAACTATTCATCCCTGGACTCCGCCAAGTTTAATTTCAACACCTCCATCAACATCCTGGTCTTCGTTGTGCTGGGCGGCATGGGCAATATCCTGGGCAGCGTGATCTCGGCGACGGTGCTCTACATCCTCCCCGAGGCCATGCGGGGCCTGGCGGACTACCGGATGATTATCTACGCCGTGGTGCTGATTCTGGTGATGCTCTTCACCTGGTCTCCCAAGGTCAAGGAGTACACCTCTGTGGCAGCGGAAAAAGTGAAGCATATTTTCAGTAAAGAGAAGGAGGGGGCAAAATGAGTAATCATTATCCCAAAAATACCGTTCAGGTGCCCACCTTCAATACCTTCCGGGAATCCGACGCGGGCAAGCCCCTGGTGCTGGACGTGCGGAACCTGGGCATTGACTTCGGCGGCCTGACCGCTGTGGACAGCTTCAGCGTCTCCCTGGGCCCCACGGAAATCTGCGGCCTCATCGGCCCCAACGGCGCCGGCAAGACCACCATTTTTAACCTGCTCACCGGCGTCTACCAGCCCACCCGGGGCTCCGTGCTGATCAACGGCATCGACACCAAGGGAATGCCCACCCACAAGGTGACAAAGCTGGGCATCGCCCGTACCTTCCAGAACATCCGCCTGTTTACCGATATGTCCGTGCTGGACAATGTGAAGGTGGGGATGCACAATCAGATCAAGTGCTCCTTTGCCTCCAGCCTCTTCCACCTGCCCGGCTACTTCGCCGCCGAGAAGCGGGCCAACGCCCGGGCCATGGAGCTGCTGGATTTTATGGGGCTGGCGGATCTTGCCGACCAGAAGGCCGGGAGCCTGCCCTACGGCGTCCAGCGCCGGCTGGAGATCGTCCGGGCCCTGGCCACCAATCCCTCCATCATTCTGCTGGATGAGCCCGCCGCCGGTATGAACCCCAGCGAGACCACCGAGCTCATGCACCAGATTCGCCGAATCCGGGATACCTTCAGCATTGCCATTTTCCTCATTGAGCATGACATGAATCTGGTGATGAATGTGTGTGAGACCATCGCCGTGCTGAACTACGGCCGGCTGATCGCCAAGGGCACCCCCGAGGAAATCCGCCAGAATCCCACCGTCATCGAAGCCTACCTGGGCAAGGAGGATGCCGAATGAATATGCTGAATATTGATGACATCCATGTGTACTACGGCGCCATCCACGCCATCAAGGGCGTCTCCTTCCAGGTCAACGAGGGGGAGATTGTGGCCCTGATCGGCGCCAACGGCGCGGGCAAGAGCACCATCCTGAAAACCGTCTCCGGCCTGATGCACCCCCGCCAGGGCACCATCACCTTCTGCGGCGAGAACATCACCCACACCGATGCCTGCAAGCTGCTGCCCAAGGGCTTGGCTCAGGTGCCGGAGGGACGGCGGATCTTCCTGCAAATGACCGTGCAGGAGAATCTGGAAATGGGCGCGTTTATCAGAAAGTCCGTGGACCCACAGGATTTGGAAATGGTGTTTAACTATTTCCCCCGGCTGAAGGAGCGGCGCAAGCAGGTGGCGGGCACCTTGTCCGGCGGTGAGCAGCAGATGCTGGCCATGTCCCGGGCGCTGATGAGCCACCCCAAGCTGATGATGCTGGACGAGCCCTCCATGGGCCTGGCCCCCATCCTGGTTGACCAGATTTTTGACATCATCAAGGAGCTCCACAAGGCGGGCACCACCATCCTGCTGGTGGAGCAGAACGCCAGAAAGGCTTTGCAGATTGCCGACCGGGCCTATGTGCTGGAAACCGGCAACATCACCCTCTCCGGCACCGGCGCGGAGCTTTCCAAGTCCGACGAGGTTCGCAAGGCTTATCTGGGCGGCTGATGCAAGAAAACCGGCACCGGCGCATATCATGAAATATCCAACAAAAGCTGCTGAGAGTATTCCCGGCAGCTTTTTATTTTGGGGGGGAACTGCCATGTGCCGCAGAAGGGATTTGCACAACTGCTGCCTGCTGGCCTTTGCTCTGGGGATGCTGTTTGGACGCTGGGTGGACTCCTGGTTCATCTGCGGCGGAATTGTGGTCGCGTGCGTCTGTGTGCCCCTGTTTGGGCGGAGGTAGCGGGAATATTTTTTCATCTGGAATCATATGCTCCTTCAGAATCATACTGGAAGGAGTGTTCCAAATGGAAATGCAAAAAACCCAGGCTCCCTGCCTGGTTGGAACGGTGCGGGAGGTGCAGAATTCCGAGCAGACCCAGGAGCTCCGCCTGCCCGATGGATTCCCGGATGTGGGAAAGGTGCTGTGCGCCTGGGGCCAGACCATTCTCCGGGGAAAGGAGTGGCGGTCGGACAGCATTCTGGTCAGCGGCGGGATGCTGATGTGGGTGCTCTATGCCCCGGAGGATGGCACCCAGCCCCGGGTGCTGGACGGGTGGCTGCCCTTCCAGATGCGCTGGCAGCTGCCCCAGGACTGCCCGGAGGGGAATATTCGGATTTCGGCGCTGACCCGGTTCGCCGATGCCCGATCCGTCTCCCCCCGGAAGCTGATGCTCAGGGGCGGCATCGGCATCCTGGCGGAGATTTGGTCCCCCACCCAGCTGGAATACTGGCAGTGCGGCGAGGCGCCCCAGGGGGTGGAGCTGCTGCGCCGCCGGTATCCCCTGCGGCTGTACCGGGAGGCAGGGGAGAAGAACTTCACCCTGGAAGAGGATTTGACCCCGGGCCTGGAGCCGGAGGGAGTGCTGTATTACACCCTGCGGCCGGAGATCGTGGAGGAGAAGGTGCTCTCCGGGAAGATTGCCTTCCGGGGCAATGCCAACCTTCATGTGCTGCTGCTGTGTCAGGATGGGAAGGTTCTTTCCCAGGATTTCCAGCTGCCCTTCTCTCAATTCGCGGAGCTGGAGGAGAGCTACAGCCCGGATTCCCAGGTGAATGTGGTTTGCGCCGTCACCAATCTGGAGCTGGAGCGGCAGGAGGGGGGCGGGCTCCGGGCCCGCTGCGGCTTATCCGCCCAATATCTGGTGGATGATGTGACCACTGTGGAGACGGTGGCGGATGCCTACCTTCCGGGGATTCCGCTGCAATTGCAGACCCAGCAGCTGGAAGCGCCGGCGGTGCTGGAAAAGCGGACGGATACGGTGTCCGCCGAGGTGAATCTCCCGGGGAACTTGGGGCAGGTGGAGGATGTGAGCTTCCTGCCGGATCATCCCAGGCAGTATCGGGAGGAGGGAAGCGTGGTACTGGAAATTCCCGGCACCATCCAGGTGCTCTCCCGGGATGAGCAGGGGAATCTCCGTGCCCAGTCCGGCCGCTGGGAGGGAAAGCTTCAGATGAGCATGGGGGAGAACACCCAGCTCACCGTTCATCCCCTGGCCCCGCCCATGCCCCAGAGCACCGCCGGGGGGTATCGGGGAGAGCTTCCACTGCGGCTTTCTACCACTGACGGCCAGGGAATCCCCATGGTTACATCCCTGGAACAGCCGACAGATGCCGCTCCGGACCCCCAGCGGCCTTCCCTGGTGCTCCGGCGCGTAGGCGGGGAGAGCCTGTGGGACATCGCCAAAAAGTGCGGCTCTACCGTGGCAGCCATCCGCAGCGCCAACAAGCTTCAGGAGGACCCAAAGCCGGGACAAATGCTTCTGATTCCCGTGTGCTGAATCGTTTCCAAATGTCAAAAAGCGCCGTCCCGGGGGAGAGCCGGGGCGGCGCTTTGGCAGACTGTCGCATCGCTGGGGATATGTCCGCCAATAGACAGCATAGTGAATTTCCCATGGATTATGCAATCGGATTATGTCGAAAGAAATAAAATGCCTCGAACCCCATCCTTGACGCTGTGAAAGAAACTGTGATATACTAATAAGAGATGAGAAAAATAGAAAGAGGATTATCATGGACGCACAGGAAGAAAAATACATCAAAATGACCACCCCTCCCGTGGAGAAGCTGATCTGCCGCCTGGCGGTGCCCTGCATCGTCAGTATGCTGGTGACGGCCTTTTACAACATGGCGGACACCTATTTTGTGGGAATGCTGAAAAGCAACGCCGCCACCGGGGCGGTGGGCGTGGTGTTTTCGGTGATGGCGGTGATTCAGGCTGTGGGCTTTTTCTTCGGCCAGGGCAGCGGCAATTTCATCTCCCGGGAGCTGGGGAAGAAGAACTATGAGCAGGCCTCTCAAATGGCCTCCACCGGCTTCTTTTCCGCCTTTGTCACGGGGCTGCTTATCTGCGCCCTGGGCCAGATTTTTCTGGAGCCGCTGGCCCTGTTTTTGGGCTCTACACCGACTATCCTGCCCTATACGAAGGCCTATCTGCAGGTCATCCTTCTGGGCGGTCCCTGGATGTGCGCTTCCTTTGTGCTGAATAATCAGCTCCGCTTCCAGGGCAGCGCCAGCTATGCCATGGTGGGCATCGTGACGGGAGCGCTGGTGAATATCGCTCTCGACCCGCTGCTGATTTTCGGCATGAAGCTGGGGGTGGCCGGCGCGGGCTGGGCTACCATTCTCAGCCAGCTGCTCAGCTTCTGCCTGCTGCTTGTCGGCACCCGGAAGGGGGGCAATATCCGCATCCGGCTGAAAAATTACCGGTTCAGCGGTCATCTGTATCTGTGGATTTTCAAGGGCGGCATTCCCTCCCTGGCCCGGCAGAGCCTGGCATCTCTGGCTACCATCTGCCTGAACAACGCCGCCATGGCCTATGGAGACGCCGCCATTGCCGCCATGGGGGTTGTGCAGCGGATTACCATGTTCGGCGCCTCTGCCATGCTGGGCTTCGGCCAGGGCTTCCAGCCGGTGTGCGGCTTCAACTACGGGGCGGGACTCTATTCCCGGGTTCGCCGGGGCTTCTGGTTCTGCGTCAAGGTGTCCACCGTGGGGTTGGTGGTGATTTCCGCCCTGGGCTATTGCTTCGCGCCGAAGCTCATTGGGCTGTTCCGGGATGACGCCCAGGTGATCACCTATGGCGCGGCGGCTCTGCGGTATCAGTGCCTGACCTTCTGCGTCCAGGGCTGGGTGGTCATCAGCAATATGATGGAGCAGTCCATGGGCAAGACCATCCCCGCCACCTTCCTGTCTGTGGCGCGGCAGGGCCTGTTTTTCATCCCTCTGGTGTGGGTGCTGAGCGCCTGGATGGGCTTCACCGGCATTCAGCTGACCCAGCCTGCCGCCGATGCCATCACCTTCCTCTGCGCCATCCCCATCCAGCTCCATGTTCTGCATACCATGCCCAGGGACAAGTAGGAAGCGATTTCGGAGGGGCGGGAAAATATTTACACTCTGGCAATAAAAATTTTCCCCAAATGGTTGACAGACGGTGATATAATAAAAGGTAGAGATTATTTGGGGCAGCCCATCCCTGATCAATGTCGTCAACCTAAGGCCCATAGGGGCGGGTCTTGACCCGCCCGCTGCCTACAATTGTTGACATTCCCAGCGGGCGAGTCAAGACTCGCCCCTACAGTGGAATCCTTAACAGTTGACGACATTGCATCCCTGATGGGGCATTGCCCCGGAAGAAGGAGCTTCTTTTATGACAAAAGTAGATATTTATTCCGGTTTCCTGGGGGCTGGCAAGACCACCCTGATTAAAAAGCTGATCGCCGAGGGCTACAAGGGGCAGAAATTGGTGCTCATTGAAAATGAGTTCGGCGAAATCGGCATCGACGGCGGCTTTTTGCAGGACGCCGGCATCAACATCACGGAGATGAACTCCGGCTGCATCTGCTGCTCTCTGGTTGGTGACTTCGGCAAGGCTTTGAAGCAGGTGATTGCCGACTACCACCCCGACCGGATCATCATTGAGCCCTCCGGCGTTGGCAAGCTTTCCGATGTCATCGGCGCGGTGAACAAGGTGACAAGCGACGAAGTGACCCTTGGCTACACCGTGGCTGTGGTGGACGCCGGGAAGGTGAAGGTGTATATGAAGAACTTTGGCGAGTTCTACAACAATCAGATCGAGACCGCCTCCACCATTATTCTCTCCCGCACCGATTCCATTAACCAGTTCAAGCTGGACACCGCCGTGGAGCTGCTGCGGCAGCATAACCAGGTGGCCTCCATTGTCACCACTCCCTGGAGCGCGCTCACCGGCGAGCAGCTGATCGAAGCCATGGAGGGCAAGGCCTCTCTGGCAGCGGAGCTGGCCCGGATGGAGCAGGAGCGCCTGGCGGAAGAAGAGGAGGACTGCTGCTGCCATCACCACGACGATGATGATGAAGAGCATGAGCTTCACCACCACCATGACGAGGAGCATCACCACGACCACGATGAAGATGAGGAGCATCATCACCATCACGACCATGACGAGGAGCACTGCTGCCACCACGATCATGACGAGCACGAGCATCATGACGAGGGCTGCTGCCACGATCATGAGCATCACCATCATCATCACCATGCCGACGAGGTGTTCACCTCCTGGGGCGTGGAAACCTCCAAGAAGTTTGACAAGGCAACGGTGGAGGCTGCTCTGAAGGCGCTGGACACCGAGAAGTACGGCATGATCCTCCGGGCCAAGGGCATCCTGCCTGCCACGGACGGCACCTGGATTCACTTTGACTATGTGCCCGAGGAGGCAGACATCCGCACCGGCTCCGCCGACATCACCGGCAAGCTCTGCGTCATCGGCTCCAAGCTGGATGAGGCGGCCATTGCCCAGCTCTTTGGGGTGTAACCTATGCAGCAGATTCCTGTTTATTCCTTCACAGGCTTCCTGGACGCGGGCAAAACCAAATTTATCCAGGAAACCCTGGAAGACCCCCGGTTCAACGCGGGAGAGCGAACCCTGGTGCTGATCTTTGAGGAAGGGGAGGAGGAGTACGACTTGTCCACCTATCCCGAAAAGAACGTGTACCTGGAGGTGCTGGACCAGCAGACGGTAACGGAAGAGGAGCTGCTGGCCCTGCAAAAAAAATACAAGGCCGAGCGGGTGGTTGCCGAGCTGAACGGCATGCAGCTGGTGGCGGATTTGTACAATCGGTTCCCCCGGAGCTGGGCCATCGCCCAGGAGGTGATGTTTGCCGACGCCACCACCTTTATGGCTTACAACTCCAACATGCGCAACCTGGTGATGGACAAGCTGGTGGGGGCCCAGATGGTGGTATTCAACCGGCTGGAGCCGGGGCAGGACACCATGCCGCTGCACAAGCTGGCCCGGGCAGCCAATCGCCGCATCGACATTCTCTACGACTACACCGACGGTACTACCAAGTTTGACGATGTGCAGGACCCACTGCCCTTCGACATCAACGCCCCAGTCATTCAGATCAAGGACGAGGACTTTGCCCTCTGGTATCGGGACGTCACTGAGGAGCCGGAGAAGTACACCGGCAAGACCGTGAGCTTCAAGGCTCAGGTGGCCATGCTCCGCCGCCAGAAGGAGGGAATGTTCGCCCCCGGCCGGTTTGTCATGACCTGCTGTGTGGAGGACATCCAGTTCTGCGGCATTCCCTGCCGCTATGCCGAGGCAAAAGCGCTGGAATCCCGGAGCTGGGTTCAGGTGACGGCCACCGTTTCCGCCGAGAAGCATCCCCTGTACAAAGGAGATGTGGGCCCGGTGCTCACCGCGACAGAAGTGGCCCGGGGTGTGCCCGCCGCCGACCCGGATGTGGCCACCTTTTGAAGCGCCGGGCGCTTCACCCCAACTGGCACTGAGCTGGTCAATCATCGCTTTTGCCCTAACCCACCTGGTAACGCTTTTGCGCTAAAAAGTAAAAGGTCTGTCGGGGCCGAAGTGCAAATGAACGAAAACAAGTACCCTGCTTCGCGACAGAAGCAGGGTACTGCTATTTCATGAATTTGTCAATGGCTTGGCAGAGATCGTCAATGGCCTCCTGGTCCCCGGCGGCTACAGCGTCCACCATGCAGTGGCGCATGTGATCCTTGAGAATGACCTTGCCGGTGCTGTCCAGAGCGGAGCGGACGGCGGCCAGCTGAATCAGCACCTCGGAGCAGTCCTCGCCGTCCTCCACCATCCGACGCACCTTCTCCAGATGCCCGATGGCCCGGGACAGCCGGTTGATAACCGCCTTCTGGTTTTCATGAACATGACCGTGGGAATGGGGTATCCCGTGGGCATGAAGATAGGCATGATCCTGGTCGTGGCAATGGGCATGAAGCTCAGCATCTGGTTTATCCATTCCGGCCACCTCCTGATAAAATACCGGGTTATTATACCCCGAAATCCCCTTTTTCGCAAGCCCCGGAGGGGGATATTTTGGGAAAAATAAATTCTTTGACAGATTGGTGAAATGGGGCTATAATAAG
>CAZYWM010000075.1:0-9526 GCA_964651615.1 uncultured Oscillospiraceae bacterium
CCACATTATTTTAGCGAAAAGCAACCCTCTTGTCAAGTACCTCCAGTCAGATGACGGCAATAAATTCATCCTTTACCTGGGCAAAGCGCTCATCCACCAGGCCGAAGTCCTTTTCCTTGTAGTTCCACAGGGCGTGGCCGATGTGGAATTTGGCAAAGGCGGTGTGAATGTCCTTCAGCCATCGGATTTTGGAGGGGTTGTCCGCCAGGTCGATGACGCCGTACTCCCCACAGTACAGGGGGGCGCCGTTCTCCTCGGCGGCATCCAGAGCGGCCTTGAAGATGATCTCAAAGAACTCCGGTCCCATCCCCGTCACCTGGGGCAGGAACACGGGACCCTCCTCCCCCAGCACCCGCCGGGTCTCCTCCCGGTATACTTCCAATGGCTGAGGATAGGTGATCCGGTAGTCGCTGGGGAACTGCTCCATCCAGTAGGCTCCCTGGTGGGTGAAGATCATGGGCTCATAACAGTGGAAATTATAGACAATCCGATCGTCCACGGGCTTCTGGAGCAGCTTGACGCTCATCACAGAGTTGTAGCACACACCTCCCACCACAATCCAGGCTCTGGGGGCAATGGCGCGGATGGTCTGGATGTACTCCCGCACCAGCTGATTCCAGGCATCGGAGACCTCCCAGAGCACCACCTCGTTCAGCGGCTCGAAGGCCACCTGGTCGGGATAGTCCTTGAATTCCAGAGCAATCCGCTTCCACAGGTTCAAAAACCGCTGCTGCAGGGCCGGGTCATAGAAGAATCTGCTCCGGTCCATGTCCTTTTTCAGGGGGTCGAAGGAGTAGCCGTAGCATTCGTGGAGGTCGATGAGCATATTCAGCCCATGGGCCCGACACCAGCGGAAGCAGTTGCGCAGATAGTCAAAGCCCTCTTCCAGCGGATTTCCCGCCTCGTCCTCCAGCACATTGTAGTCCACGGGGACACGGACATGGTCAAAGCCCAGGCCAGCAATATATTCAATGTCTGCCTCGGTGATGAAGCTGGCGAAATGCTCCCGGTCAAACTTTGCAAACTGGGAAATCCAGCCGCCCAAATTCACACCCTTTTGGAATCCTTCAAAGCAACGCATATCTTTTCCTCCTTCATGGAACCCTCAACCGTTTACAGATTGATTTGGGGTATTTCCAGTATAACCCATCCCATGATAAATTGCAAGCGGGAGGACGCATTTTGCCCCCGGGGGCCGCATATACTGTCCAATCTGTTTTAGGAGGGGAGAATATGGAAGAAAGCCAGACCCAGGAATGGGACATCGACGATTTTGTTTTTTCCGGCGAGGAGGCCGGAGAGAGCCAGCGATAAAAATCCATTTTTGTTCTTTACAGGACGGGAATTCTAGGTTATAATAGCTACAAATTATGCAAATCTAGGAAATGAGAGATTACTATGAACATTGCCTTTGATACCTACAAACAAAAGCTGAACGACTGCCGCCCCGCTCTGGAGGGGCTGGCGGATTCCTTGGACATCCCCGGCCTGCGCAACGAGCTGGAGCGGCTTCACGCCATGCAGGAGGCCCCCGGCTTCTGGGACGACCCGGAAAAGAGCCAGAAGGTGGCCGTGAAGGCCCGCCAGACCGAGAGCAAGCTGGAACGGTACGAAAAGATGCTCTCCACCTGGGACGATCTCATGACCATCTGCGAGATGGCCGCCGAGGAAGACGACGACTCCATGCTGGAGGAGCTGCAAACCGGCTTCGACGCCCTGGCCGCCGAGATGGAGGCCTGCCGCCTGGAGACGCTGCTCACCGGCCACTACGACCGGAACAACGCCCTGATGAGCTTCCACGCCGGGGCGGGCGGCACCGAGGCTCAGGACTGGTGCCAGATGCTCTACCGGATGTACACCCGCTGGGCAGAGCGCCACGGCTTCACCTATAAGATTCTGGACTACCTGGAGGGCGACGAGGCGGGGCTGAAATCCGCCGACATCATGATCGAGGGAGAGAACGCCTACGGCTTCCTCAAGGGGGAGAACGGCGTCCACCGGCTGGTGCGGATTTCCCCCTTCGACGCCAACGCCCGGCGTCAGACCTCCTTCTCCGCCATCGAGGTGATTCCTGACATCGAGGACGAAAGCCAGGATGTGGAAATCCGCCCCGAGGACTATGAGATGCAGGTCTACCGTTCCTCCGGCGCCGGCGGCCAGCACATCAACAAGACCTCCTCCGCCGTCCGTCTGATTCACAAGGCCACCGGCATTGTGGTCTCCTGCCAGACCGAGCGGAGCCAATTTCAGAACAAGGAAACCTGTCTGCGGATGCTGCGCAGCAAACTGGTGGAGATCAAGGAGCGGGAGCACCTGGACAAGATTTCCGACATCAAGGGTGTGCAGCAGAAAATCGAATGGGGCAGCCAGATTCGCAACTATGTCTTCATGCCCTACACCCTGGTGAAGGACACCCGCACCGGCTGCGAAACCTCTAACGTCAACGCCGTGATGGACGGCGCCCTGGACCCCTTCATCGAGAGCTACCTCAACTGCCTGGCCACTGGCAACTGGGTGCAGAAATAATTCCCGCCCCGGGATCGGCATTCCTTAGAGGTGGGGTCAGAAAATATCCCTGCTCTCGCAGAAAAACACTTGCTTTTTGGGAGCCGGTGTGGTATACTGTCACTCGTATATGTGGTCTGCTGTCAATGCAGGCGCTATTATGTTCGCTGTATGGGGGGTTTGGTATTGATGAAAATGGTTCTGATTGTGCTCGAAGCGCTGGCCAGCTTGGCTTTGACCGTGGTTGTGCTTCTCCAGTCCGGCAAGGAAGCAGGTCTGTCCGGTGCTCTGTCCGGCTCCTCCGATTCCTACCTGAGCAAGAACAAAAAGGGCGGCCTGGATCAGATTCTGGCTTCTTCCACCAAGTGGATCGCCATTGTCTGGATCGTGCTCACACTGGTGCTCAGCCTGGTGTAATTCAGGATAATTTTAACATAGGACCGCGGGAAATGCTCCTGCGGTCTTTGTTATTTTGCCTGATGACTTTTTCCCCCGTCTGTGGTACAATGCTTCTGTACGAAGGAATATCACATCCGCGTGAAAGGAGTACAACCTTATGGAAGAGAAAAGATTAGCCGGACTGGAGCCCCAGCTGGTATTTGACTATTTTGAGCAGCTGTCCGCCATCCCCCACGGCTCCCACAATACAAAGGCCGTCAGCGACTTTATGGTTCGCTTCGCCCAGGAGCAGGACATTCGCTGCATTCAGGACGAGAGCGGCAACATCATCCTCTTCGCCCCCGGCACCTGCGGGATGGAATCTCATGAGCCGGTGATTTTACAGGGGCATCTGGACATGGTCTGCGAGAAGGACGCCGACTGCCCCCTGAATATGGATACCGAGGGCCTGGATTTGGCCCACGACGACACCTGTGTCTTTGCCCGGGGCACCACCTTGGGCGGGGACGACGGCATTGCCGTGGCCTATGCCATGGCTCTGATCGCCGATAAAACCATCCCCCACCCCCCGCTGGAGGTGATCCTCACCGTGGACGAGGAGGTGGGTATGCTGGGCGCCAGCGCCATCGACGTGTCCATGCTCGCCGGCCGGAAGATGATCAACCTGGACTCCGAGGACGAGGGCATCTTCACCGTCTCCTGCGCCGGCGGCGCCAGAGCCACCCTGAGCCTGAAGGTGGAGCGGCGGATGGTCTACGGCCCCTGCATCCGGCTCAGCGTGGACGGCCTCCAGGGCGGCCACTCCGGAGCAGAAATCCACAAGGGCAGGGCCAACGCCAACAAGGTGATGGGCGAGTTCCTGGGACGGATTCTGAAGCTCATGCCCCTGTGCCTCACCTCCTTCTCCGGCGGGAGCAAGGACAACGCCATCCCCCGCTCCTGTCAGGCCAACGTGGTGGCCATGGGCATCGGTCTGGAGCGGATTAACACCGTGGCCCAGGAGCTCCAGGCGGAAATCCGGGAGAAATTCCAGGAGCCCGAGGCAACCGTCCAGGCCTTCGACGTGGACGCCCTGGGGGGCAACAGCCTGACCACCGAGGATACCGCCCGGGTAGTGGCCCTGCTGAACGCCGTGCCCAACGGGGTCCAGAGCAACAGCGCCGATATTCCCGGCCTGGTGCAGACCAGCCTGAATCTGGGCATCGCCAAGCTGGGCGAGCAGTTCAGCCTGACCTTCTCCGTCCGCAGCAGCGTAAACCAGGAGAAGGAGGAGCTGCTGCAAAAGCTGCGGGACCTGTGCGCCTTCTATGAGGGCAGCTACTCCCAGATGGGCGAATACCCCGCCTGGGAATACCGGAAGGACTCCCCCCTCCGGGACACCATGGTGAAGGTCTACCAGGACCTTTACGGCAAGGAGCCCCAGGTGGTGGCCATCCACGCGGGCCTGGAATGCGGCCTGCTGGGAGATAAGCTGCCGGGGCTGGACTGTGTTTCCGTGGGACCCCAGATGCACGACATCCATACCAGCCGGGAAAAGCTGGAAATCGCCTCCACCCAGCGGGTGTGGAATTTCCTGCTGGCCGTGCTGAAGGAGCTGTAAAATCCATCATGAGCGCTCTCTGGCAGCTGCCGGAGGGCGCTTTTTATTTGTGAATGATTGATGAATTTTCCAAATGGCTCTTGACAAATCCGTTCTATCGCAATAGAATGTCAGTATTCTATTGCAGTAGAATAGCATCGAACGGAGGGACCGCCATGGAAGACAAGATTTTTGACAGCGAGCTGAAGATTCTGGAGCTTCTCTGGGAAAACGGAGAATTGTCCGCCAAGGACATTGCCGCCCAGGCAAAGGAGCAGGTGGGTTGGAGCAAGACCACCACCTACACGGTGCTGAAAAAGTGCGTGGAGAAGGGGCTGGTGGAGCGGACGGAGCCGGGCTTTCTCTGCCGTGCCCTTGTGACCCGGCAGCAGGTCCAGCAGCGGGAGACCCGGGAGCTCATCGACCGGATGTACGGCGGGGCCGCTGACCGGCTGGTGGCTTCCCTGCTGGAGGGCAGGCATCTGTCGGCGGAGGAAATCCAGCGTCTGCGCAAGCTGGTGGAGGAGCTGAAATGAGACCGCTGCTGGACGGCCTAGGGGCAGCATCGGCGTCGGCTGCCGTGCTGATTCTGGCGGCGCTGGCGCTGCGGGCGGCGTTTCAGAACCGGACGCCCCGGCGCGTCTTCTGCCTGCTGTGGGACGTGGCGCTGGCGCGGCTGCTGATTTTGGCGCCGCTGCCGTCCCCGATGAGCATCTGGCGGTACTTTCCCAAATCCGCGCCCGTTCCGGCGCCCACGATCACGGCAGCACCCGCTCCCTCCGTCACCGGAGTGGTGATGGAGGGCGTGCTGGATGCCGCCGCATCATTCCCGCTTCCAAGCAGGAGCGCGGTGTTTGCGGCAGTGTGGCTGGCGGCGGCCCTGGCGCTGGCGGCATGGTTTCTTTGGAGCCATCTGCGCTTTCGCCGGAGCTGTGCCGATTCCCTGCCCTGCCGGGACTCTTTCGTCCGGGACTGGCTCCATTCCCGCTCCATTCAGATTCGGACCAGCGACCACATCGCCGCACCTCTGACCTATGGCATTCTGCGGCCCGTTATCCTGCTGCCGTCTGGCATGGACTGGCAGGACAGGGCGGCACTCTGCTGCATTCTGGAACACGAATATCAACACATCC
This sequence comes from uncultured Oscillospiraceae bacterium, assembly GCA_964651615.1. GTDB lineage: Bacteria > Bacillota > Clostridia > Oscillospirales > Oscillospiraceae > Faecousia. Next base: position 5,617 of record CAZYWM010000075.1, read on the forward strand.
GGCGCTTTGACACCCTGCGAAAGGCCCTTCTGGCCGCCGCGCTGTGCCTGCACTGGTTCAATCCCCTGGTCTGGGCTTTGTATGTTCTGAGCAACCGGGACATGGAGCTTGCCTGTGACGAGGCGGTGACGGCCCAGGGCACGAACCGGGCCGACTATGCCCGGACACTGCTGCGCATGGAGGAGCGGCGCAGCCAGTGGGGGCTTTCCGGGAGTCATTTCAGTCAAAGCGCCCTGGAAGAAAGGATTCGATCAATTATGAAATACAAAAAAACCTCTGTCGCCGCGCTGATCGCGGTTCTCGTCGTCATGAGCGTCACCGCCACGGTGTTTGCCTCCGCCGCGCCGGAGCGCGGCGAAGACGGGCCCAAGAGCGGCTACCTCTACAATCATAACCAGGCCGTGGAGGGTGAGACAATCGTCCGCGATCGCGGGGGCGAAACGCAATACTCCGTGGACGGCGGCAAAACCTGGCTGAGCCAGGAGGATTACGGCAGCGACTGGCAGGTGGAGTGGTGGACGGCTGACGAGTACGCGGCCTGGCTGGAGGAAGAAAAGCAGGTTCTGCAAAGCATCATCGGCGAGCGGGGCTACACCGGCAGCGAGGGCTGGTTTGTCTGGGATCAGGCCCGGGTGGACGAGGCCGTCGCCCTGTACGAGAGCATTTTGGAGGAAATCAAAAACGGCGTCCTGTACTCCAAGACCATCACCGCCGGAGACGGCAGTGTGGTGGAGGAAGTGGCCCTGGGCAGCGGAACGCTGGATGCCGGGGAAATAACTGCCGTTGAAAAAGACGACACAGTTGCAACGGGCACCGTGGACGAGGCCGCGCTGCTGGAGGAGCTGAAGGCCTTCGGCGTCAATGTCAACGTCAATCAAATGACCTATAAAGGCCAGAGCATCCGCTGCTTTGTGGACGGCGCCAGCGTTGGCGGCAGCGGCTATTCCATCCGGTATGCCTACACCAATCCATCGGGGACGGTGGATGTCCACACCCTTCGATCGGTAATTCGCCATCCCGACGGCTCCTACGACCCTCTGGGGGAGCTGATCGGCGTGGCGGCGGAGGGAGAACCCGACTTTGACCGGGGGCTGATTGACAGCGCCGTATTCTCCGGCCCGATTCAGGTCTCCACAGCGGTCCACGTGGATGCCGACCTTGGAGCATCGCTGGAGCCCTACACCGCCTTTGGCCTAAGCTACGAATATGTGTGGGATCAGCACGGAGAAATGCAGCTGCGCATGAGCTGGAACGGGAAGCCAGTTCACAGCTTATTTGACACAGAAGATGGAAAGTGGTTTGCCAACAATCTGTACGGCAGCGATTTGGGAAGCGAAGCAGTGGATTTGGAAACCATCTATCAGGAAGCCAGGCTTTGCGGCTTGCGTCCGGTATCCGACAGCGCCGCCCCCACCAGCCAAGCCCAGACAGCTGTCGCTCAGGGAACCGGCGGCGGAACCCCCTTTGAGGAGATTTTCGCCCAATACGCGCCCTACGGCCTCAGCTACTCCCCCAGGGAGGGCAGCCTGGGCACCCTCAGCTGGAACGGTCAGGCGGTGGCGTCCTTCGCCGATTTGAAGCCGGACGGCAGCGCGTTCAGCTACCAGGTCCCCAACAGCGAGGGCGGCCTGCGGGTGTATACCCAATACGACGAGGATGGCGCCCTGACCGGCCTGTGGGGGGAATAAGCCCGAGAATACAGTAAAATCGTCACCCTTACCGGGCTGAGCTGGGGGGTGGCGATTACCGCCCCGGGCGAATTATCCGCAGGCGGGGGCTATAACGTCACAATTTTTCGCAGACGGTAATTCTTTTTCATATCCGGGGCAATGGCGTATACATGCTCCCCCGCCATTTCGATGATCCGGCTGCCCGTGGCCTCGTCCAGACTGACCAGCTCCTGGGGACTGCGCTCGGTGGAGACAATGGTGACAAGACGGTTGATGTAGCGGTGGTTGATCAGCTCAAAGGCCAGATTCAAATCCGCCTGGGAGGGCATTGCGCTGCCGTCGGCAGTTCTGCCGGTTTTGTACAGGTCGTCGATGTAGAGAACCTGGGCCTGCTTGTAACCCTGGATCAGCTCCAGCCGCCGGGGAACGTCCAGGGACATGGACTTGATCTCCCCAATCTTGTCCCGCCAGGGCATGTAGCGAACCTCGTCCCCCTGTAAAAGCCGCTGCCGGCACACCGCCGTGGCCAGATGGGTCTTGCCGCTGCCGGACTGGCCGCACAGCAGCAGCCAGCCGAGCAAATCCCTGGCATATTCCTGCGTCCCCTCCTTCAGCCGCTTCTGCCAGGGCTCCACAGCCTGAAATTTCTCGAAAGTCCGGTCCTGAATGATGTTTTTCAGGCCGGATTTTTCTATCTCCCAAAGCATGGCTTTTACCGTATCCTGCCATTGGGCCTCCACGGAAGCTCTTTCAATATATTTCTCCTTTTTGATGGAGAGCCATACATCCAGCAGGTCGTAGATGTCCTGATAGTGATAATAAAAGGTATTGGAGCTGATTTCGCAATTTGATACGATGGCAGAAACCGTAATTTTATCAAAGGGCATTTTTTCCAGCATTTCCTGGAAGGTTTGAAGAATCGCTTTTTTTGTATACTGTGCCATAACCATTTCCTCGTAGCAGGGAGTATTCCCCTTTATTCGCTCCACTCCCAGCCGTCTTTCCCCGCGCCTGCTTCAAAATGATATTTCACAATGCCCAGGTCGATCTTTGCGTAAAAGCCCATGCCCGCTTTCACCGACACCTGATTGTCCTTCTGGGTAAACATGAATTTCTGCTGATTCATAGCCGTGGGCGCCAGCAGAGCCGCTTCAACGCCCTTCTGAAACCAGTCGGGAGCATCGCCCTGGGCTACCTCCCCGAAGGCCTTCGATTTGTGGGGGACGCCCTGGGTCTGCCCATATCCGATTGCGATCACGATGCACAGCTTTTCCCCGCTTCGCACTTCAAAGGCCGTTTTGATCTTGCTGTAGGTCATGGCCACCCAGCAGGTATTGAGTCCCAGCTGCTGGGCCAGCAGCACCAGCCGCTCTCCATAGTAGCCGCACTTCTCGTCCAAGGTGGGGCCCTTGCTACCAATCATGGCGATATAATTGGTGACACCGCTGAATTTTCCATAGTGGGCCATGAAGCCGTCAAAGGCCTTCGGCTCGTTTGTCACCAGCTGAATATGCAGTCCGCTCTCTTTGTTGCAGGCGTCGATCTCCTGCCGCAGGGCGGAGATTGCCGCTTCGTCAAGGGGCCGATCCGTATACTGCCGGACGCTGTGACGCTCATTCATTGCTTCTGAAAGATTCATTTTGATACCTCCGTTAAATGATGTAATTGACTGTAATCATGACAATACTCAAAGCCAGCAGGCCAAAGCCCAGCATCCGGTTCATGACCTTTGCCGAAGCCTTATTGGCAAATTTCGCAGTGATGATGGCAAAAACCAACGTTGAAAGGATGCACATCACCAGGATTGACCAATCGGTGATTCCGCCGCCGATGGCAAAGTGGGAAAGGGAGCCAGTCAGCGCTGTAAAGGTCATGATAAACACGCTGGTTCCCACAGCGGTTTTGACCTCATATGATGAGACACGGCAGGGCGGGAAAGATTCGTTTTCTCTGTGATCGCGCCAACGCGGGTTCCGCCGCAATGGTCCATCCGCATCATTTCCAGCATAAGATGCTGGCGGTTCTCATCCCCAAGGGCCAATAGTATCTTCTGACAGCTTTCAAATTCTTCTGCCAGACGGTTGATTTCCTCTCTGCTCACCGCCATCGGTTCGCCCTCCTCCGTTCGTTTACTTAAACCATTATACTATAAATGAGCAAATTTGTGAAAAGGCCGAAAGTTACTCTATACCCAAAGCAGGCATAGGTGCGCCAGCCTTACCGCACGCATAGATATACGC
>CAZYWM010000076.1:0-9467 GCA_964651615.1 uncultured Oscillospiraceae bacterium
GGTAATCAGCTCGTATTCGGAGGGAGAAGTGCTGAGGAGGATTCCCTTTGACATCTGACTGGCAGCCTGTTGTTCACTTTTTTGATATGTTATTCTTCCATCTCCTTATCAAAGTAGTCCTAAGTGCACTTTAAGATAATGTTATTTTACCATAGGCCGTCAGGAAAATCAAGTGGACGAAGTAAATTTTTTCAAAAGAAACCCAATGGGAATGAGAAATTAGGAGTTAGGGAACCTCTGAATAATTCGCCTGCGGCTGAACAGCGGGTCTTTTGCCCCACCCGTGCAGTATCAAAATTGGGAAATACACAAAGTATTCCCGCAATTTTGATACTTTCGGTTGAGCCAAAATCCCTCGCTGTCAGCTCTTGCCGAATTAATCAGAGGTTCCTTAGGAATTTGGCAGTGGGCACCGAAATAATGGTACAGCTCAATGTGGGGGGATTCACCCCCAATGGTTTGGTTGCAATGGATTTCCATTGATGATATAATGAAGGCTACTCTTGACAGATACCGAAAGGAAACAGCTATGGCGACGAGAAAGCTTTATTATGAGGATTCCCATCTGGATGCCTTTTGCGCCCAGGTGGCTGCTTGCACCCCCGTGGAAAAGGGGTTCGAGGTGATTCTGGATGCCACCGCCTTCTACCCCGAGGGAGGCGGCCAGGCGGCGGACACCGGACATCTGGGGGAGGCCCGGGTTCTGGATACCCGGGAGCGGGGGGAGGAAATCGTCCACCTGTGCGACCGACCCCTGGAGCCGGGATGCCGGGTGGAGGGGCGGATCGACTGGGAGCCCCGGTTCCACCGGATGCAGCAGCATTCCGGGGAGCACATCGTCTCCGGCATCCTCCACCGGCGCTACGGATGCGGCAACACCGGCTTCCACATGGGCCAGGAGCGGACGGTCATCGACTTTGACGCCGTGATTCCGGCGGAGGACCTGCCGGAAATCGAGGCGGAGGCCAACCGGGCGGTGTGGCGGAACCTGCCGGTGAAATGCTGGTATCCCACGCCGGAGGAGCTGCTTAAGCTCCCCTACCGGAGCAAACGGGCCCTGCCCTGGCCGGTGCGGATTGTGGAGTTCCCGGGCTTTGACATCTGCGCCTGCTGCGGCACCCATGTGAAAAACACCGGAGAGATCGGCCTCATCAAGCTCTATTCCGCCGTGCCCTTCCGGGGCGGCACCAGAATCGAAATGGCCTGCGGCGGCGCGGCCCTGACCTACCTGAACCGGGTGCTGGAGCAGAGCATCCGGGCCGGTCACGTGTTCTCCGCCCCGGCGGAGGAAATCGGCGCTGCCGCCGAGGCCTTTGGGGAGCAGCTGTCGGCCCAGAAATACCATGTGACCCAATTGCAGCGGCGGATTTTTGGCCTCATCGGGAAGGAATACGAAAACGCGGGAGATGTGCTGCGGTTTGAGCCCGATCTGGACAGCGCCGCGCTGCGGGAGCTGGCGGACACCCTGGCCGGATGCTGCGGCGGGGTGGCGGCGGTTTTCTCCGGCGAGGAGGGGCAGGGCTACGGCTACTGCCTGGTGAGCCGCCAGGGGGACCTGCGCCAGCTGGGAAAGGACATGACAGCGGCCCTCCGGGGCCGGGGCGGCGGAAAGCCCAATTTCCAGCAGGGCCGGGTGAACGCCACAAAGCAGGAGATCGAGGACTTTTTCAGAAAATAAAAAGTTGAAAAGTTCACAATTATACCTATATTTTTTTGGCACTGTGTGCTATAATTCCTTAAATTGGTTTTCTGTGCCATAAATGCTTTCATCGAAAAAGGAGACTGAAATGAGTCTTATTACCAAAATATTCGGCACCCGCTCCCAGCGGGAGATCAAGAAGCTCCAGCCCCAGGTGGACAAAATCCTGGCGCTGGAGGACACCTACCGGCAGCTGTCCGAGGAGGAGCTGAAGGACAAGACCCGGCAGTTCAAGGAGCGGCTGAACCAGGGAGAGACCCTGGACGAGCTTCTGCCCGAGGCCTTTGCCGCCATTCGGGAGGCGGCGGACCGGGTGCTGGGGATGCGGCCCTATCCCGTGCAGCTCATCGGCGGCATCGTGCTCCATCAGGGGCGCATCGCCGAGATGAAGACCGGCGAGGGAAAGACCCTGGTTGCCATCCTGCCCTGCTACCTGAACGCCCTCACCGGCAGAGGGGTTCACGTGGTCACGGTGAACGAATACCTGGCCAAGCGTGACTCCGAGTGGATGGGCAAGGTCTACCGCTATATGGGGATGACCGTGGGCCTGGTGATTCCCGGGATGCAGAGCGCGCAGCGGCGGGAGGCCTATGCCGCCGACATCACCTACTGCACCAATAACGAGCTGGGCTTCGACTACCTGCGGGACAACATGGCCATCTACAAGCAGGAGTTGGTTCAGCGGGGCCACGCCTTCGCCATTGTGGACGAGGTGGACTCCATCCTCATCGACGAGGCCCGTACGCCCCTGATTATCTCCGGCAAGGGGGAGGATTCCTCCAAGCTCTATGAGATGGCGGATCAGTTCGTCTCCACCCTGCGCAGGAAGGTCTTCGCCAAAACCGAGGACAAGGAGGACCACGACACCTACGACTGCGACTACTATGTGGACGAAAAATCCCGCACCGTGGGCCTGACCTCCACCGGCGTGGAGAAGGCGGAGCGGTTCTTCGGCGTGGAAAACCTGGCCGATTCCGACAACGCCACCCTCTCCCACCACATCAACCAGGCCATGAAGGCCCGGGGCCTGATGAAAAAAGACATTGACTACGTGGTCAAGGACGGGGAAATCATCATCGTTGACGAATTCACCGGCCGCCTGATGTATGGCCGCCGGTACAACGAGGGCCTCCACCAGGCCATTGAGGCCAAGGAGGGCGTGGTGGTTGCCGGAGAGAGCAAGACCCTGGCCACCATCACCTTCCAGAATTTCTTCCGGCTCTACGACAAGCTCTCCGGCATGACCGGCACCGCCCTGACAGAGGAGCAGGAATTTGAATCCATTTACAAGCTGGATGTGGTGGAGATTCCCACCAACCGGCCCGTTGCCAGAGTGGACCATCCCGACGTGGTGTACAAAACCGAGGCGGGCAAATTCCGGGCCATTGTGGAGCAGGTCAAGCAGTGCCATGAGAAGGGCCAGCCCGTGCTGGTGGGCACCATTTCCATTGAAAAGAGCGAAATCCTCAGCAAGTACCTCAAGCGGGAGGGCATCCCCCACAACGTGCTCAACGCCAAATACCATGAGCTGGAGGCCCAGATTGTGGCCCAGGCCGGTAAATTCGGCGCAGTGACCATCGCCACCAACATGGCGGGCCGAGGCACCGACATTATGCTGGGCGGCAACGGGGAGTTCCTGGCAAAGAACGAGCTGCGCAAGCAGGGGGTGGAGGACGAGCTGCTGGCCGAGGCGGATTCCTACGCCGAAACCAGCGACGAAGCCATTTTGGACATCCGGGCCCGGTATGCCGAGCTTCTGAAAAAGTATAAAGAAGAGATTGCCGACGAGGCCCAGCGGGTCCGCCAGGCGGGAGGCCTGTTCATCATCGGCACCGAGCGGCACGAATCCCGCCGGATCGACAATCAGCTCCGCGGCCGCTCCGGACGGCAGGGCGACCCCGGCGAGAGCCGGTTCTACCTGAGTATGCAGGACGATCTGATGCGGCTGTTCTCCACCGACCGGGTCATGGGCATGATGGACACCCTGGGCCTGGACGAGGACACCCCCATCGATGCCAAAATTCTCTCCGGCGCTGTGGAAAATGCCCAGAAAACCGTGGAAAGCCGGAACTTCCAGACCAGAAAGCACGTGCTGGAATACGACGACGTGATGAACGTCCAGCGTGAGGTGATCTACGCCCAGCGGCAGAAGGTGCTCGACGGCGAGGATTTGAAGGAAAACATCCGCACCATGCTGGAAAACGTGGTAAGCACCACCGTCTCCTCCGCCCTGGCCCAGGCGGGCGGCAAGGTGACAGAAGAGGGCCTTCCCCTGCTGGCGGCCCAGTTTGAGGGCGTCTTCTGCCCCAAGGGCGCTGTGAGTGCCCGGCGGGAGGAGCTGCTGAACAAGGACAGCCAGCAGGCGGCGGAGATTCTGCTGGCCATGGCCCAGGACACCTACCAGGCCAAGGAGACCGCCTACGGCGAAAAAATCATGCGGGAACTGGAACGGGTGGTGATGCTCCGGGTGGTGGACGAATACTGGATGGACAACATCGACGCCATGGACGACCTGAAGCAGGGCATCGGTCTGCGGGCCTACGGCCAGCATGACCCGGTGATCGCCTACAAGGAAGAGGGCTATGAGATGTTCCAGGCCATGATTCAGGCCATCCGGGACGAGACCATCCGCCGGCTCTTCCTGATTCAGCTCCGGCCCCAGCAGGAAATCCGCCGGGAGAAGGTGGCCAAGGAGACCGGCACCACCGCCGCCGGGGAGAGCCAGGTGAAGCGCGCTCCCGTGCGCAGCGCCGCCAAAAAGGTGGGCCCCAACGACCCCTGCCCCTGCGGCAGCGGCAAGAAGTACAAGAAGTGCTGCATGCAGAAGGACAAGGCCCAGGGCATGGAGCATTGACGCTGCCTGCTGTATTGATTTTCCCGTTTTTGGAGAAACAACATGATTTTATGGAAAAAAGACGGTCAGCTGGAATATCTGACCGCGGAAGGAATCCAGACGCCCCACTGCTTCACCTCCCGGCTGGGGGGCGTGAGCCGGGGGTATCTGGACTCGCTGAACATCGGAACCAGCCGGGGGGACGACCCGGAGAACGTGCTGGAAAACTATCGCCGCCTGGGCGGCGCGCTGGGCTTTGACATTCAGAACCTGGTGCTGTCCCGGCAGACCCATTCAAACATTGTGCGGCCTGTGACGGAAAAAGACCGGGGCGCGGGGCTGTTCGCCCCTGCCCTGCCGGAGTGCGACGCTCTGGTGACGGCCACCCCCGGCCTGGCCCTGGCCATCTTCACCGCGGACTGCACCCCCATCCTGTTCTGGGACAGCGTCACCGGCGCGGTGGGGGCCGCCCACGCCGGCTGGCGGGGAACCGCCTCGTCAATTGCCGCCAGAGTGGTGCAGACCATGGAGCGGGAATATGGCTCCAGGCCGGAAAACATCCGGGCCGCCATTGGGCCCAACATCGCCCAGTGCCACTTTGAGACGGATGCCGACGTGCCCCAGGCCATGGTTTCCGCTCTGGGGCCGGAGGTGGAGGAATGGATTGTCCCCAAGGGGGAAAAATACTTCCTGGATTTGAAGGCCATCAACCGCCTGGTGCTTAACCGGGCCGGGGTAAAGGACGTGGAGCTCAGCGACGAATGCACCGTCTGCCACAGCGACCGGTTCTGGTCCCACCGGGTGACGAAGGGGCATCGGGGAAGCCAGGGCGCCATCATCCTTTGCCGGAGGGAGAACCCATGAAGCGACTGATATGCCTTTTCTTAATGCTTGCCACCCTGCTGGGGCTGCTGTCCGGCTGCGCCGACAACGGCTCCAAGGGGGAATACGTCCCCACCGGCGACGCGCTGCTGATGGAGGACGAGGAGCCGGAGGACCTCTCCTTGCAGGATGAGGAGCTCCAATCCCTGACGCTGACCTATTTCCCCGACCGCTCCATGAATCCCATGATCGGCGTGAACATCACCAACCGGGTGCTGTTTTCCCTGATCTATCAGGGGCTGTTCAGCGTGGACCGGAACAACAATCCGGTGCCCATCCTCTGCTCCTATTACCAGGCCACCGCCGACAACCGGAACTATACCTTCTATATTGAGCAGGGCGCCACCTTTTCCGACGGAACCCCCCTGACCACCGCCGATGTGCTGGCAAGCTATGAGGCCGCCAAAAACAGCGAATACTACGGCGGCCGGTTTACCTACATCGACTCCGTGGTGCAGGGAGACAGCAATTCCGTGGTGTTCCACCTGACCACCGCCTATGAAAATCTCCCCCTGCTGCTGGACATTCCCATTTTGAAGGTGGGCCACACCGAGGACGATTTCCCCATCGGCTCCGGCCCCTACTGCTTCCGGAAAACCACCGCCGGGGCCCAGATGAGCAAGGTGCAGAACTGGTGGTGCAAAGACAGGGTGAAGCTTCCCACCAATGCCGAGACGATCGCCCTGGGGGAGGCCACCTCCCAGGCCCAGGTCCGGGATGAATTCGAGTTTGCCGACCTGGACTTGGCCATTTCCAACCCCATGTCCGACTCCTACGCCGAGTACCGCTGCGACTTTGAGCTGTGGGAGGTGGACAGCGGCATCTTCCTGTATCTGGGCTGCAACGTGCTTTGGAGCGAATTTTTCAAGGACGGGCGCAACGACGAGCTGCGCAAGGCCCTGACCTATGCCATCGACCGGCAGACCATCATCGATTCCTACTACCGGGGCCGGGCCTACCCCAGCACCCTGCCCACCTCCCCCGGTTCCCCCTATTACAGCGAAAGCCTGGCCTCCCGGTATGAGTACGACCCGCTGCGCTTCGTCAGCACCATCCAGAACATGTATGTGCCCAAGAATGACAAGGGACAGCCAAAGAAGCTGCTGATTCTGGTCAACTGCGACGACTCCGCCCGGCTGCGCACCGCCCGGTTCCTTGCCAAGGAGCTGACGGCGCTGGGCCTGGAAACCGGCACCCTGGAATACGGCGGCAGCACCAATACCACCTATCAGCAGGTGCTTCAGGCGGGCAACTTCGACCTGTACCTGGGGCAGACCAAGCTGTCGGCCAACTATGACCTGTCCCAATTCTTCAAGGGCTGGGGCAATTTGGGCTGGGGCGGCATCGCGGACAACACCCTGCTGAACATGAGCAAGGAGGCCCTGGCCAACTCCGGCAACTACTACAATCTGAATAAGATGGTGGCCGACGACGCCAAGATCATCCCCATCCTCTTTGGCTATTACGAAATCTATGCCGAACGGGGTCAGCTGCTGGATTTGGCTCCCGCCAGAGACAATGTGTTCTTCTATTCCATGGGCAAGACCATGGAATCCAGCCGCCTGGCCACGGAATACAGCTAAGGTGCTTCCACGGATCGTGGGATAAAAATTGAGGGAGATGTATCAACCATGAAGAAAATCTTTGCCCTGCTGCTCTCTGTCAGCCTGATCCTGTGCGGCTGTGGCGAGCTCATTCCCGCCAGAACCACGGCGCAGACCCAGCGGACGGGGACCAGCCCCTCCGCGGCCCCGGCGCCCACCACCGAAGTGACCACCGAGCCCACCACCGAGGCTGCGACGGAGCCTCCTACCGAGCCGGAGCCGGTCTATTTCAATCCCCTGAACGGAGAAATTCTGGACGAGCCCTTCAATAAGCGGATTTTCGCCGTATCCATCAACAACATCCAGGGAGCGGTGCCCCATTCCGGCCTGCCCTGCGCGGATTTGTACTTCGAGACCTTTGTCAACGGCTCCATCGTCCGTGGACTGGCCATGTTCACCGACCCCAGCGGCCTGGATGCCATCGGCCCTGTCCGAAGCAACCGGATGGTGTTCATCGACCTGTGCAGGCACTTTGACGCGGTGATGGTTCACGCCGGCGGCGACTACCGGGTCATCGAGGAAGCCAAGCGGGTGGGCATCGACAATTTCAACATCGACGAGTGGGGCGTCATGGACCTGACCTCCTTCCGGGACAGCGAGCGGACCAAGAAGGGCTACGGCTATGAGCACTGCCTTTTTGCCATTGGCGACGGGCTGCTCGAGTACAGCCAGCAAAACGGCATCCGCCTGGAGGCAAACCCCAATGTGGACTACCAGTTCCAGTTTACCGATGACGGCATCCCCGCCGACGGCGTCATGGCCACGGACATTGGCATCACCATTACCGTGAATCAGTATAAGAAGGAAACCCGCATGGTCTACGATCCCAGCCGGGATAAGTATATCTACAACCAGTACGACAAGCAGATGAACGATGAGCGCACCGGCGAGCCGGAGGCCTTCCGAAATGTGCTGATTCTGGAGGGGGAAATTCCCTATGACGGGCCTTTCCAGCGGCCCGACCTGATTCAGGGCGGCGAGGGCTGGTATGCCTCCGGCGGCAAGGCCATTCCCATCACCTGGGGCTCCGACGACGATGAAAGCCCCCTGTGGCTGCGCACCGCCGACGGGGAGCCTCTGCTGCTGGGCCGGGGCAACACCTATATTGCCATCACTCAGACCGGCTCCGCCATCACCGGCATCGGAGAATGATGCCCGGAAAATAATCAGAATTTTATCGAGTTGAACAAAAGAAAATTGAGAAAAAAGGATGTTTTGACAGATTTAACACTTTACAAGCGTTGCGGGTTATAGTATAATAAATCCGTGCGAGAATATCGAAAGCGCACCTGTTTACTCATCAAAAACTGTGAAAACAGTAATATTGAAATGGAGGAAATTCCAATGTCTGTTAAAGTTGCAATCAATGGTTTTGGCCGGATCGGCCGTCTGGCTTTCCGTCAGATGTTCGGCGCCGAGGGATTTGAAATCGTTGCCATCAACGATCTGACCTCCCCCAAGATGCTGGCTCACCTGCTGAAGTACGACTCCACCCAGGGCAACTACGCCGCTCAGGGCCATGTTGTTGAGGCTGGCGAGGATCACATCGTGGTCGACGGCAAGAAGATCACCATTTACGCAAAGGCCAACGCCGCTGAGCTGCCCTGGGGCGAGCTGGGCGTGGACGTTGTGCTGGAGTGCACCGGCTTCTACACCTCCAAGGCCAAGGCTCAGGCTCACATCGACGCTGGCGCCAAGAAGGTCGTTATCTCCGCTCCTGCCGGCAATGATCTGCCCACCATCGTTTACAACGTCAACCACAATGTGCTGACCAAGGAAGACAACATCATCTCCGCCGCTTCCTGCACCACCAACTGCCTGGCTCCCATGGCCAAGGCTCTGAATGACGGCTGGAAGATTCAGTCCGGCATTATGTGCACCATCCACGCCTACACCGGCGACCAGATGATCCTGGACGGCCCCCAGCGTAAGGGCGACCTGCGCCGCTCCCGTGCTGGCGCTGTGAACATCGTTCCCAACTCCACCGGCGCTGCCAAGGCCATCGGCCTGGTCATCCCCGAGCTGAACGGCAAGCTGATCGGCGCTGCCCAGCGTGTGCCCACCCCCACCGGCTCCACCACCATCCTGAATGCCATCGTGGAAGGCGCTCCCACCAAGGAAGAGATCAACGCTCAGATGAAGGCTGAGGCCACCGAGTCCTTCGGCTACAACGAGGACGAGATCGTTTCCTCCGATGTCATCGGCATGCGTTTCGGCTCCCTGTTCGATGCCACCCAGACCATGGTCATCAACCTGGGCAACGGCACCAGCCAGGTGCAGGTCGTGTCTTGGTACGACAACGAGAACTCCTATGTTTCTCAGATGTGCCGCACCATCAAGCACTTCGCTACCCTGCTGTAATTTCACACAGTTATAAAAACAAGGACTGCTTCGGCAGTCCTTGTTTTTTACCGTGCGCCCAACAGCGCTTTTGCGGCCCCTACGGGGT
>CAZYWM010000077.1:0-9039 GCA_964651615.1 uncultured Oscillospiraceae bacterium
ATCAGAATTCCCAAATCCCGGGAGCATCCGCTCCCGGGATTTTTCCATGTCTCCGATTTCACACTATCCTTTGATTAAAACCTCACAATCTTTCCGGTCTGATTTGTGTAAAACGGCGTTGTCGTCTTTGCTGGGCGTCAGCCCAGCTGCATCCTCCGTCTTGTTTTACGCAAATCATCCTCGGAAATCTTTGTGAATTTTTAATCAAAGTCTAGTATCACTCGCCGTCTAACCCACAAAGGTTATGAAATTATGTCAAATTCAAGAAGATTTTTGTTGTGTTTTTTAGATGGAAGCGCTATAATGAAGAAAACAGTCTTGGCTTTATTCGGCGAGCTGAGCGGGCGGGTCAAGACCAGCCCCCACGGGGGATGCGCGGCAAATCGTCAATTTGCCTGTTTACTGCGTGAACCACAAACAATAAAACCCGGTGAGGAGTGACCATATGGCAGACTTCGTTATTGAAATGCTGAACATTACCAAGGAGTTCCCCGGTATCAAGGCCAACGACGACGTGACCCTCCAGCTGAAGCGGGGAGAAATCCACGCCCTGCTGGGAGAGAACGGCGCGGGAAAGTCCACCCTGATGAGCGTTCTGTTCGGCCTGTACCAGCCGGAATCCGGCATCATCAAAAAAGATGGCCAGGAAGTGAAGATCAACAACCCCAACGACGCCACCGCCCTGCACATCGGCATGGTTCACCAGCACTTCAAGCTGGTGGAGTGCTTCACGGTGCTGGACAACATCATCCTGGGCGCGGAGCCCATGAAGGGCGCGGTGGTGGACCGGAAGGCCGCCCGTCAGCGGGTGCTGGAGCTGAGCCAGCGCTATGGCCTGAAGGTGGACCCGGACGCCAAAATCGAAGACATCTCCGTGGGCATGCAGCAGCGGGTGGAAATCCTGAAAATGCTGTACCGGGACAATGAGATCCTCATTTTCGACGAGCCCACCGCCGTCCTCACCCCCCAGGAGATCGACGAGCTGATGGACATCATGCGCTCGTTCAAGAAAGAGGGCAAGTCCATCCTCTTCATCACCCACAAGCTGGCGGAAATCAAGGCCGTGGCCGACCGGTGCTCCGTGCTGCGCAAGGGCAGATACATGGGCACCGTGGAGGTGACCCAGACCAGCGTGGAGGAGATGTCCCGGCTGATGGTGGGGCGGGATGTGCAGCTGGTCTCCAAGAAGATGGAGAAGCAGCCCGGCAGAACCATCCTCAAGGTGGAGGGCATGACCGTCCCCTCCCGGATTCACAGCAACAACGCCGTGAAAAACGCCAGCCTGGAGGTGCGGGAAGGGGAGATTGTGTGCCTGGCCGGCATCGAAGGCAACGGCCAGACGGAATTTGTCCATGCCCTCACCGGTCTGGAAAAAATGAGCGCCGGTAAAATCACCCTGAACGGCACGGACATTTCCAAAGCCTCCATCCGCCAGCGCAGCCGCTTAGGCATGTCCCACATCCCCGAGGACCGGCACAAGCACGGCTTGATTCTGGACTATTCCCTGGAAAATAACATGGTTTTGCAGCGCTATTGGGAGCCGGACTTCCAGCGCCTGGGCTTCATCAGAAGCAGAGCCGTCCGGGCCTATTCCGACCGGCTGATTCAGCAGTACGACGTCCGCAGCGGCCAGGGCAGCGTCACCATTGCCCGGAGCATGTCCGGCGGCAACCAGCAGAAGGCCATCGTGGCCCGGGAAATCGACCGGGACCCCCGGCTGCTCATCGCCGTCCAGCCCACCCGGGGCCTGGATGTGGGCGCCATCGAGTACATCCACAAGCAGATCATCGCCCAGCGGGACGCCGGGAAGGCGGTGCTGCTGGTATCGCTGGAGCTGGACGAGGTGATGAACCTGTCCGACCGGATCCTGGTGATGTACGAAGGGGAGATTGTGGGCCAGTTCGACCCCAAGACCACCGATGTGCAGACATTGGGCCTGTATATGGCCGGCGCCAAACGAAACACATAAGGAGGACCACCAATGCGGAAAAGTAATCATGGGCCCCGGCTCTCCGGCGCCCCCGGCGGCCTGGGAACGCTGCTGGCCTCAATGGTCTGCATCCTGGCGGGCCTCGCGGTGGGCTTCGCTGCCCTGCTGGTGCTGGGCGGCATCACCATGGGCCAGAGCGGGGATGAATTCACCTTTGCCAATCTTCTGAAAATCACCTGGGAGCAGGGCTTCAAGCCCATCCTCCAGGGCGGCTTCTATTCCAAGTCCAATGCCATGGGCATGGCCGTGCGGATGGAGATCCTCCAGGCGGCCCCCCTGATCATGACGGGCCTGTCCGTGGCCTTCGCCTTCAAGACGGGGCTTTTCAACATCGGCGCGGCCGGGCAGTATACCGTGGGCGCCTTCATGGCGCTGTATTCCGCCATCATTCTGAAAATGCCCTGGTGGGCCTGCCTGATCGCCTCCGCCCTGGGCGGCGCGGTGTGGGGCGCCATCCCGGGTCTGTTTAAGGCCTTCCTGAACGTCAACGAGGTCATCACCGCCATCATGTTCAACTGGATCGGCCTGTACGCCGTGAACACCATGATCTATCAGGGCGGCAACGGCCCCATGTTCAACCTGAAAACCACCAAGACCCTCACCCTGAAGGCCGCCGCCCCCCAGGCGCTGCTGCCCTCCTTTAACATCAATGTGGGGGGTAAGCCCTATTTCGGCAAGCTGTTCATGCC
This sequence comes from uncultured Oscillospiraceae bacterium, assembly GCA_964651615.1. Classification (GTDB taxonomy): domain Bacteria; phylum Bacillota; class Clostridia; order Oscillospirales; family Oscillospiraceae; genus Faecousia. The sequence goes on from CAZYWM010000077.1 coordinate 2,680, forward strand.
CACCATCGGCATCTTCATCGCCATCGCCGTGGCGGTGCTGGTCTGGGTGGTCATCAACAAGACCACCTTTGGCTACGAGCTGAAGGCCTGCGGCCACAACAAAAACGCCGCCAAATACGCCGGTATCAACGAGAAGCGGAACATCGTCCTGTCCATGACCATCGCCGGCGCGCTGGCGGGCCTGGGCGCGGGGCTGTTTTATCTCTCCGGAAGCAAGGAGTGGGAGCCCCTGGTGTCCACCGCCCTGCCCGCCACGGGCTTCAACGGCATCTCCGTGGCGCTGCTCGCCTCCTCCAATCCCATCGGCTGTATCTTCTCTGCCCTCTTCATCTCCCACATCACCGTGGGCGGCGGCTTCATGACCGCCAAGCTCTTCCCCAGCGAGGTGTCGGACATCATCTCCGGCGTAGTGATCTACCTGTGCGCCTTCAGCCTGCTGTTCAAGGGCAGGATTATGAAGCTGTTCACCCGGAAATCTGACAGAAAGGGGGGCAAAGCATAATGTGGCTTCTGATGAAATACACCCTGCTCTACGCCGCCGTGCTGACCCTGGTGGCCCTGGGCGGTATGTTCTCCGAGCGCTCCGGCGTGATTAACATCGCCCTGGAGGGAATCATGGTCATTGGCGGCCTGATGGGCGTGGTGGCCATCAACATCATGAACGCCTTGGGGGTGCCGGTGTTCCTGGGCATCCTGGCGGCGGTGCTGGCCTCGGCGCTGGCGGGCCTGGCTTATTCGTCCCTGCTTGCCTTCTCCGCCATCAACCTGAAGGCGGACCAGACCATCGGCGGCACGGCCCTGAACCTGCTGGCCACCGCCTTGGCCACCGTGATCGCCAAGCGGATCAACGGCTCCGACTCCCCGAAAATCATCTATTCCACCAATTCCAACGCCGTGCTCAACAGCTCCCACTTCTCCTTTAATGTGGGGCCGCTGACCCTGAATTACTTTTTGCTGATTACCGTGATCGCCCTGGCTGCCGCCTGGTTCATCCTGTACCGGAGCCGGTTCGGTATGCGGCTCATGGCCTGCGGCGAGCATCCCCAGGCGGCGGACTCCGTGGGCATCAACGTGTATAAGATGCGCTGGGCCGGTGTGCTGATGTCCGGCGTTCTGGGCGGCATCGGCGGCATGGCCTATATCGTCCCCGCCGTGGGCGAGTGGAATTTCGAGATGGGCGTGGCCGGCATGGGCTTTTTGGCCCTGGCGGTGATGATCTTCGGCCAGTGGAAGCCTCTGAACATTGCGGGGGCGGCCCTGTTCTTTGCCATCTTCCGGGCCATGGCCAATATCTACGATTCCTTCGGCTTCCTGGCAAAGCTGGGCTGGCCCAAGGAAATCTACAACATGATGCCCTTCGTGGCCTCCATGATCGTGCTGGCCTTCACCTCCAAGAGCTCCCGCGCCCCCAAGGCCGAGGGCATCCCCTACGACAAGGGAAGCAGATAAAAAATCTCCCGCCCCCCGGTTCCGAAAGGCCCGGGGGGAGATTTTTTGCTGAGATATAAGATATGGGATATGAGAGATAAGATAGTTAGGAATGAGGAGTTAGGAATTGAGCGGGGGCACCATGCTCTGTAGGGGCCGGTCAGAAATAGATAATAGATAATAGAGAATAGGTAATAGAGAATAGGTAATAGATCGCTAGGTTAAATGCCTGAGCGTTCCGTTGAATGGTACTAAGTAATGGTATCTGAGCGTAGCCCGCCTTGTGTAAAGGGGGGGCAGGGGGGATTGGGCAGCAGGCACCGAAATGACGGTACAGCCCAATGCGGGGAGGTACGCCTCCGCTCATTGCCAAAGGCGGAATTGCCTTTTCCGTTTTTCATAGACCGGGTGCTCCCCCGACCCCTGCCGGGGGCCTTCCTTTCTTGTGTCGGCAAGAAAGGAAGCAAAGAAGCCGACCGGGGAGGCGCTGAATGTCGTGCCGTAAGCCCGCCAAAGCCGATGAATTGTGGTATGATTGCCACCGGCAATCATTAGGATTCTAATTCGCTGCGCGGAGCACCACCCTCCCCGGACTCCTTCCGGCGCGCACTTGGGAACAAAGAGAAAGCTTTCAGAAAAGTTTACCGCAAAAGCGTTACCGGGCGGGTCAGGGAAAAAGCGATGGCAGTCCAGCCCCGTGCGAAATTGGCTCCCGGCCCTGCCGGGCAAATTATAATTTATGGGGGGTGCAGGATTCCACAAATGGAGGGCGTGTGGACATGGCGCAATTGGGCAGATTCACAAAATATGGGAAAATCTCAAAATTATACTTTACTTCTTTAGCGAACTAAAGTATAATACCCCCATCAAAACAAACTGCCCCTTGGAAGAGGGGGGAGAAAAGGAGATCATCCCTATGAAAAAGACAATTGCGATCCTTACCGCTCTGGCGCTGGCCATGACCATGGTCTGCGGCGCCTTCGCCGCCGATCAGGCCGATTCCGACTACATCAAGGAAAAGGGCACCCTGGTGGTGGGCATCACCGACTTTGCCCCCATGGACTACAAGGATGAAAACGGCAGCTGGATTGGCTTCGACGCCGACATGGCTTCTGCCTTCGCCAAATTTCTGGGCGTGGAAGTGGAGTTCGTGGAGATCGAGTGGGACAACAAGGTTCTGGAGCTGAACTCCAAGAGCATCGATTGCGTGTGGAACGGCATGACCCTCACCGATGAGGTGCGCTCCGCCATGACCTGCTCCAACGCCTACTGCAACAACGCCCAGGTGGTCATCCTCCCCGCCGACCAGGCGGAGCAGTACAAGTCCGCCGAGGAGATGTCCCAGCTGGTCTTCGCTGTGGAGGCCGGTTCCGCCGGTGAGGCGGAAGTCACCGCTCTGGGCTACGAGTGCACCCCCGTCCAGTCCCAGGCCAGCGCTCTGATGGAGGTTGCCGCCGGCACATGTGACGCCGCTGTCATCGACTCCCTGATGGCCGCCGCCATGGTGGGGGAGGGCACCAGCTATGACAGCCTGACCTACACCGTCCCCCTGAACAGCGAGGAGTACGGCGTGGGCTTCCGCACTGGCTCCGATCTGGCCCAGCTGCTGAACGAGTTCTTCAAGACTGCCTACGAAGACGGCTCCATGCTGGCGTGCGCCGAGACCTACGGTGTCCAGGCCGCTCTCATCGAGCAATAGCGGGCAATGCCCGCAGATAATTCGCACGGGGATGGTCTGTGGTCGTTACCCCCGAACTCAGCCCGGTAACGCTTTTGCGGATGCAATATGTCCCCAAACCGGGCAGGACGGGCAATGCCAGCAGATAATTCGCACGGGGATGGTCTGTCATCGTTTTTTCCCTAACCCGCCCGGTAACGCTTTCGCGGAGGCCTTCCGCACCGCCTCTTTCACCGTAGGGGCGAGTCTTGACTCGCCCGTTGGAAATGTCAATAATTGTAGGCAGCGGGCGGGTCAAGACCCGCCCCTACAGAAGCTACGGTGAATTCATCGTCGGGCCGCGCCCGCAAAAAAGATAAAGGAAGAAGCTCCATGGAAACATTCCTCCAACAATTTCCCATCGTTTTTCAGTCCCTGAACGTTGGCTTCCTGCAGACGCTGCGGCTCTTCTCCGTGACACTGCTGGGGGCCATCCCTTTGGGGCTCGTCATCATGTTCGGCTCCATGTCCCGGTTCAAGCCCCTGAGCCTGATCACCAACCTCTTCGTCTGGGTCATCCGGGGCACGCCGCTGATGATTCAGCTGCTGATTATCTATTATTTCCCCGGCCTGGTGCTCCACATCTCCTTCTGGAGCAAGGGGGAGAGCGGCCGGTTCGCCGCCTCCGCCGTGGCCTTCATCATCAACTACGCCTGCTACTTTTCGGAAATCTACCGGGGCGGCCTGCAAAGCATCCCCGGCGGGCAGTGGGAGGCGGGCCAGGTGCTGGGCATGACCCGCAGCCAGATTTTCTTCCGGGTGATCCTGCTGCAGGTGATCAAGCGCATCCTTCCCCCCATGGGCAACGAGGTGATCACCCTGGTGAAGGACACCGCCCTGGCCAGAATCATCGCCCTCCAGGAGATCATCTGGGCGGGCACCGCCTTCCTGAAAGGCTCCCAGGGCATCTCCGGCCAGGTGTGGCCCCTGTTCTTCACGGCGGTGTACTACCTGGTGTTCAGCGGCCTGCTGACACTGCTGCTGGGCTGGCTGGAAAAGAAAATGGATTATTTCAGAGGGTGAAGCCATGGCAATCTTAGAAGTCAATCACATCCAAAAGAGCTTCGGCACCGCCGCTATTTTGAAGGACATCTCCTTCTCCCTGGAAAAGGGCCAGGTGCTCTCCATCATCGGCTCCTCCGGCAGCGGCAAGACCACCCTGCTGCGCTGCCTGAATTTCCTGGAAACCGCCGAAAGCGGCTCCATCCGGGTGGAGGGGGAGACACTCTTCGACGGGGCCAGCCAGAAACGCCTCAGCGACGGGGAAATCCGGAAAAACCGGCTGCATTTCGGCCTGGTGTTCCAGTCCTTCAACCTCTTCCCCCAGTATACCGTGCTGGAAAACGTGATGCTGGCTCCCAGACTGCTGAAAAAGGCCCCGCCGGACCGGCTGGAGCAGAAGGCCCGGCAGCTCATCGAGCAGGTGGGGCTCTCCAACCGCATCGGCAGCTACCCCTGCCAGCTCTCCGGCGGGCAGCAGCAGCGGGTGGCCATCGCCCGGGCCCTGGCGCTGGAGCCGGACATCCTCTGCTTCGATGAGCCTACCTCCGCCCTGGACCCGGAGCTCACCGGGGAGGTGCTGCGGGTGATCCGGGGGCTGAAAAGCAGCGAGCGGACCATCATCATCGTCACCCATGAGATGGAATTCGCCAGGTCCATCTCCGACCGGGTGATCTTCATGGCCGAGGGCATCATCGAGGAGGAGGGAACCCCGGAGCAGGTCTTTGGAAATCCCCAATCCCCCAAAACTCGGCAGTTTTTGAGCAGCTCCCTGGAGCGCCTTTGAAAGGAGACCCCCACATGACCCAGCGAAAATTTGATGAGGATATGATTCATGAGCTCTACCAGGCCCTGGTGAAGGTCGATTCCGAGACCGCCTGCGCCCAGCTGATGGAGGATTTGTGCACCCACAAGGAGGTGGAGCAGATGGCCCAGCGCCTCCGGGCGGCCAGGCTCCTGATGGAGGGCAAGACCTACACCCAGGTCATGGAGCAGACCAACATCTCCTCCGCCACCCTCAGCCGTGTCTCCCGCTGCGTCCAGTACGGGAAGGGCTACCGGAAATTCGCCGCCCCCCAGGAACCGGAAGAGCAGTAACGCAATGTTTCAGGATACCGAAGGGTTGCCCCCTTCGGTATTTTTGCATTTTCATTCCCAGGATAGTGTGATATAATAGGGGAAAAAGGAGGAATTGACCATGGAACCGAAACAATTTTTGGACATGCTCCACACCGCCGAGGCGTTGAAGGATACTCCCCGGCACTGCTATACCTCCCGGGGCCGCCGTGAAAGCGTGGCGGAGCACAGCTGGCGGCTGGCGCTGATGGCCTTCTGGCTGAGGGAGGAATTCCCGGAGCTGGACATGGAGAAGGTGATCCACATGTGCCTGATTCACGACCTGGGGGAGTGCTTCACCGGGGACATTCCGGTGTTTTTGAAGACGGAAGCCCACGAAACCAGGGAGGATGAGCTGCTGAGCCGCTGGGTGAGCACGCTGCCGGAGCCCCTCCGGGAGGAGATGGCCGCGCTCTACCGTGAGATGAATGCCCGCCAGACTCCGGAGGCCAAGCTCTACAAGGCTCTGGATGGCCTGGAAGCCATCATCCAGCACAACGAGTCGGATATTTCCACCTGGGAGCCCAATGAGTATGACCTGCAGCTGACCTATGCCATGGATCGGGTGCAGTTTAGCCCCCATCTTGTCAAGCTCCGTCAGCAAATCCGCCAGGACAGCCTGGAGAAAATTGAGAAAGCCAGACAGGGTTAGGAATTAGGAGTTAGGAATTAGGAGTTAGGAATTGGGAACAGCCCTCGCGCACTCGCCGCCCTACCCTTTTTCCCGTAGGGGCCGGTCTTGACCGGCCCGCAAGGTCAAACGCTCAGGCATTTAACCTAGCGAACTATTCTCTATTATCTATTTCTGACCCGCCCCTACGGGACGCTTATGTATTCCCAATGACGCCAGCAATTATGCACAGTTTCTCCACAAGGATTTATGGCTTATCCACAGACTTCCACAGGTTCTCCACAGAGTTATTCACAGCTGGCATGGTGGAGCGTTCGGCGAGTGACTTTGAAAATGTTCAGATTTTATTGGATAATCAGAGCAAATAGCTGAATTCGGATCCAAAATATCCGATTCAAAGCAGTTTTCCGGGAACGGCTTTGAAGGCGCTTTTTTGCCTCGCGCGTGTTTGAAATCTCCGCCTTCCTTA
>CAZYWM010000078.1:0-6732 GCA_964651615.1 uncultured Oscillospiraceae bacterium
GCGTCACTCCTTGGGCAGCGGGCCGGTCAAGACCGGCCCCTACGGGGATGCGGAGTTACAAACCATAGCCGCCAATAAACGCAAAATTCTATCAACATTGTAGCACAGAAAAATCCGCCGTTCAAGGAAAAACGGAAAAGAAAGGGAAAATTCAGGCCTGAGGGCCGGGGCCTCGGCAGCGCCATGATTCTGGAAATTTCTGCCGAATAGAAGCAGACAATATTCTTGAATATTCGTTACGAATATGGTATATTATGATAAAGGAGGCAGCGAACATGGAAAAGCGTCTTGGCAATATCATCATTCAATCCCCCGGCGGGACAGCGGCAAAAAGCTCCAGCACCTATAAGGTTTCCCTGCCCTCGGCTTGGATGAACGCAATGGGAATTACCGAAGAAAACCGGCAGGCGGAGCTTTGCTTTGACGGAACCGCCATCACCATCACCAAAAAATGCGGTATCGAGGAATTTATCCGGCGCAATCGGGAAAAAGGACATCGAATCCTGCTCCTGCGCTATTACGATGGCGAAACGCTGTGCTCCACGATTGCGGCGGATGTAACGGCGGAAAACCTCTGTGTCGAGGATTCCACCGCGGACCTTCTGCACACAGCTTTTGGATGCAACAAAGCGCCCAGCTGGGAGGATTACCAGGCATTTTTGGAAGATCGCTGCATTCCAAGAGCCCGCGCCGGTCTGCGGGACTATCTGGCAACCATCGGACTGGAGGAATACGATCCGCTGGAAATCATAAAAAAAACCTCCGGCCGGATGGCGGAGGATCATCAATGGATTGCATGGGAGGAACTGTCATGACCGTCAAGCTGGTATCCAATGAGAAAATCGCGGAGACTTCCTCAAAAGGAAATCAGGAAAAATGGCTGGACCACGGCAGATGGTACAAGCTCGACCAGTTTGGCTATGAGGCGCTGGCGGAAGTATTCACCTCCATGCTTTTGGCGCGGAGCAATGTGGAAACGGATACGCCTTTCCGGTTTGCGCGGTATGAAATGGAGCGCGTGCAGGCGCACGGCAGAGAACGCACCGGGTGCAGCAGCGAAAACTTCCTGCGTCCCGGCGAGTCCATTGTCACCCTGAGCCATTTATTCCGGCAGTATCTCGGCGGCTCCCTGGCAAGCGTATTGGAGCGGCTGCCCAGCGATAAAAAACGCATGGCCTACCTGGCCGAGGCCACGGCGGATATTACCGGGCTGCAAGCCTTCCCGGAATATCTGACCCTGCTCTTTGAAATTGACGCACTGGTTCTCAATGACGACCGGCATTTGAACAATATCGCGGTGATTGAAAAGGATGGGAAGTTTGGTTTCTGCCCGATATTCGATCAGGGCGCGGGGCTCCTATCCAATGTGATGTACGCCCCCATGGACATTGTCCCGCAATCCCTGGTTGCCAGCGCCCAGGCCAGACCCTTTCACACCACCTTCAACCGCCAAATCAGAACCATGCAGAAGCTGTATGGCAAGCAGCTTCGAATGTCAAAATTCACCCGCGGGCAGCTACAGGAAATGCTCCAGCCGCTGCTCCCATACTACCCGGAACGGGACCGGGCGCTGATTGCGGATAGGGTGTGCGAAACGATCCTGATTCGGCAGAGTCAGGGCTGAATAATAGAACATCACAGGAGCTTCGGCACGCCGAAGCTCCTGTGATGTGGTTAGCATTGAGGGCCGGGGACGACCTCCGGGCCGATGGGGCAGTCGTAGCCCTCGGCAGCGGCCTGCTGGAATTCGGCCCGGGCCGCCGCCAGCAGGGCGGGGCTCTTCATCAAATCCCAGGCGGAGCCTGCCAGAACCTTGGCGGCCAGGAGCATTCCCTTGTGGCCGATGGAGCTGCGGCCGATGGACACATTCTGCCAGGAGTGGCCGGGGCTGCCGCTGGCCCAGGTGGCGGTGGTGAACTGGGCGGTGGGGGTGAGCCAGCTCACGTCTCCCACGTCCGTGGAGCCGGGGCTGTAGGCCTGGGAGGGGACGTAGGGCATGACAAAATCGTTGATGTCCTTCTGGCCCCCCTGAGTCTCCTGGAGCACAAAGGCGCGCACCTGGGGATTGGTCTTGGTCAGCTCACCGGGCAGCTCCCAGGTGTAGCTCTGGCGCAGGGCGTGGGCATAGTCCAGCTCCTGCTGGGTATAGACGGGCAGGGGAGCCTGGTGGAGGTTCTCGTCCATCACCTGCTCCAGCACCTGGTTTCCAACGGTGGAGGCGGTGCCGTCCAGCTGGCGGGCGGTAAACTCCGTATCCGTCATCAGCGCCGCCCCCTGGGCGATGCGTTCCACCCGCTCCCCCAGGGCCTTGGCCTTCCGGACGGTTTCCCCCCGGATCATGAAGATGGTCCTGGCGCCCGCCTGAACCACGTTGGGGGACACACCGCCGCCGTCGGTGATGGAATAGTGGATGCTGCTGTTGGGGGGCATGTGCTCCCGGAGGAACTGCACCCCCACGTGCATCAGCTCCACCGCGTCCAGGGCGGAGCGGCCGTTGTAGGGGTCGTTTGCCGCGTGGGCGGCGACGCCGCGGAAGCTGTACTCCACCTGGATGCAGGCGGCGGAGGCGCCCACCTTGACTTCATTGGTGTCCCCGGGGTGCCAGGTGAGGGCGGCGTCCAAATCCCGGAACGCTCCGTCCCGGGCCATGAAGGTCTTCCCGGCGCACCCCTCCTCCCCGGGGCAGCCGTAGAAAATCACGGTGCCGGAGAGCGCTCCCGCCTCCAATGCCTTCTTGATGGCCAGGGCGGCTCCAAAGGCGGCGGCGCCCAGCAGATTGTGGCCGCAGCCCTGGCCGTTTCCGCCCTCCACCAGGCACTCCCGGCGGGGGGAAGCACCCACCTGGGACAGCCCGGACAGGGCATCGAACTCCCCCAAAATGCCGATGCGGGGAGAACCGGAGCCGAAGCTGCCGGAGAACGCGGTGGGGATGCCGCAAAGCTGCCGCTCCACGGCAAAGCCCTCCCGCTCCAATAGCGCGCAGTAGTATTCCGCCGACTGGTATTCCTCCATGGACAGCTCGGACAGCTCCCAGATTCTGTCGCTGAGGGCGATGATCGACGGGGCGTTTTCTTCGATGATTTCGTATAAAGCTTGTTTTTCCATTTACAACACCTTGGATAAAAAGTCCTGAAGCCGGGGGTGATTCGGGTGGTCGAACAGGTCGGCCGGAGGGGCTTCCTCTAAAATATTGCCCTCGGCCATGAACAGCACCCGGTCGGAGACCTCCCGGGCGAAGCGCATTTCGTGGGTGACGATGACGCTGGTCATGCCGGTGGAGACCAGGCCCTTGATCACGTCCAGCACCTCGCCCACCATTTCCGGGTCCAGGGCGGAGGTGGGCTCGTCGAAGAGCATCACATCCGGCTCCATGGCCAGGGCCCGGACGATGGCCAGCCGCTGCTTCTGGCCGCCGGAGAGCTTGCCAGGCATCTCGTCGAATTTGTCGATGAGGCCCACCCGGTTCAGAAGCTCTCTGGCCATGTCGGTGGCCTCGGCCTGGGTCTTGCCCTTTAGAAGCATGGGGGCCATGGTGATGTTCTCCGCCACGCTCAGGTGGGGGAACACGTTGAAATGCTGAAACACCATGCCCATTTTCTGCCGGTGGGCGTCAATGTCCACATGCTTGCCGGTGATTTCCTTTCCCTCAAAGAAAATCTGGCCCTTTTCCGGCTTTTCCAGCAGGTTCAGGCAGCGCAGGAAGGTGCTCTTGCCGCCGCCGGAGGGGCCGATGATGGACACCACCTCGCCCTTCTGGATGGTCTGGCTGACGCCCTTCAATACTTGCAGCTGGCCGAAGCTCTTGCGCAGATCGACGGTCTTAATCATCTCCATAGGGGGCTGCCTCCTATAGCACCTTGCTCAGGAAGTCCTGGAGCCGGGGGTTCTGGGGATTGCCGAAAATCTGCTGGGGGGTGCCCTCCTCCAGCAGCTTGCCGTCGGCCATGAACAGCACCCGGTTGCCCACCTCCCGGGCGAAGCCCATTTCGTGGGTGACAACCACCATGGTCATGCCCGAGGCGGCCAGCTCCTTCATCACTTCCAGCACCTCGCCCACCATTTCCGGGTCCAGGGCGGAGGTGGGCTCGTCGAAGAGCATGACCTCCGGCTCCATCATCAGCGCCCGGACAATGGCGATTCGCTGCTTCTGGCCGCCGGAAAGCTGGATGGGATAGGCGTCCGCCCGGTCCTCCAGGCCGACTCTGGCCAGCAGCGCCCGGGCCTTCTGCTCCGCCTGGGCCTTGGGCATTCCCTTGACCTTGATGGGGGCGATGGTCATGTTCTGCAAAATGGTCTTGTGGGGGAAGAGGTTGAAATGCTGGAACACCATGCCCATTTTCTGCCGGTGGATGTTGATGTCCAGCTTCACCTTTTTGCCCTCGGGGGTAAGGGTGTGCTTTTTGGTGATGTCCACCCCGTCGAAGAGGATGCTGCCCTGGGTGGGAACCTCCAGCAGGTTCAGGCTGCGCAGCAGGGTGCTCTTGCCGGAACCGGAGGGGCCGATGACCACCATCACGTCCCCTCTGTTGATGTCCACGGATACATCGTCCAGAGCCTTGATGGCGCCGTGGTTATAGTATTTTTTCACATGCTGAACCTGAATCAGTCTATCTCCGGTCACCACGGCTCATTCTCCTTTCAAAATAGGCAATAATCTTGCTGGTGGGGAAGGTGAGGCAGAAGTACACCGCTGCCGCGATGATCAGCGGCTCGCCGATGGAGAAGGTGGCGCCCTTGATGGAATTCACGCCGTACATGATCTCCTGGACGCCGATGGTGTAGCAGATGGAGGATTCCTTGATGATGGTGACGAACTCGTTGGCGATGGCGGGCAGGATGTTCTTGATGGCCTGGGGCAGGACGATCAGCTGCATGTTCTGCCACTGGGTCATGCCCAGGCTCCGGGCGGCCTCGGTCTGGCCGCCGTCGATGCTCTGGATGCCGGAGCGGATGATCTCGCTGAGGTAGGCGCCGGAGTTCAGGGACAGGGCGATGACGCCGGGGAGGAACCGCTCAAAGCGGATGAAGCCAAACAGCTTGAACCTGGGCAGCGACAGCCCGGACAGCAGAATGTTATACACAATGAACAGCTGCACCAGCATGGGGGTGGCCCGAATGACCTCCACATACACCGTTGCCAGGAATTTGGCCGCCTTGAAATTGGACAGGCGGCAGATGGCCAGCACCAGGGCCAGGATAAAGCCGAAGAACACCGTCAGCGCCGACAGGGACAGGGTGCAGATCATGCCCTGCTTGATCAGGTCAATGTACTCAAATGCCTTTTGAAAACCGTTAATGGAAAGCAATCATTTCAGCTCCTTTTTTGTCATATCTGGAAACCGAAGATTCCCCGGAAGGGTCTCTTCCGGGGAAATCGTCTGCGTTCGGGGGAAATCAGTCTGCCATGTTCTCCAGCAGGCCCTCGTACTTCTCGCCGGAAGCCAGCTCGTTGGCCTCGGCCACGAAGGTGTCCATGCTGCCATCGGCAAGGGCGGCGGCGATGGCCTCATTGATGCCGGCCAGCAGCTCGGCATTGCCCTTGCTCACGCCGACAGCGCTGCCGGCGGCCGCCTCATAGGGCACGTCCAGCACGATGACCAGCTCGGGGTAGTTCTTGGCATAGCTCTCGGCCACGGCGGTCTCGATGTAAGCGCCGTCCAGATGACCGGCCAGCAGATCGGCAATGATGTCCGTCACCTTGCTCATCTCCACCAGCTCGGCATCGGGGGAGTTCTCCTTGGCCAGGTTCACCTGGATGGAGCCCAGCTGCGCGCCGATCTGGTAGTCAGGGTTGTTGGTAGCTTCCAGGGTGGGGAACTTATCCTCGTTGCCCTTCACGGTGACGAAGGACTGTCCGCCCAGATAGTAAATGTCGGAGAAGTCCATCTTGTCCATACGGGTGGGGTCGGGGGAGTAGCCAGCCATGGAGATGTCCACGTTCTTGGCGGCCAGCTCCATCAGGGTGCCGTCAAAGTCCATGGGGATGATCTCCAGCTCCAGGCCCAGGTAGTCGGCAATGTAGTTGGCCAGGGCAATGTCGAAGCCGGCCAGGGTGGGGTTGCCCTCTTCGTCCAGGGAGTAGAATTCATAGGGAGCGAAGTCGGGGCTGGTGGCCACGGTGAGCACACCGGGGTTAACCGTGGTGATTTCCTTCTTTTCCTCTGCGCCGGCAGCCATTACAAACAGGCTACTCAGCATGGCAAGGGTAAGTACCAGAGCAATCAGCTTTTTCATGGGAATGTCTCCTTTACATTGTTATACAGCTCGTAAACTGTTTTGTGATGATGGAAGGATTATAGCACGAATAATATTCACTGTCAACTGAATTCTCATACAACATCATTGGCCCGCTGCCCAGAATTTTTCATGAAAAATCACAAAAACATTCAAAATACAGCGGTATATTTGAATATTCAAAAATTCTATTCAAAAATGGGATGTATTTTTATTCATAAATACAGTGAAATATTCATCCCCAAGGACCAAAGCCCCCGCTGGGAGAGATATATGATACAAGATAGGAGATACAAGATAATTAGGAATGAGAAATTGGGAATTAGGAGTTAGGAATGAAATTTGCCAATTCACCAATTCACCGCACCCGCAGCCCCGGGGCCTGCCCCGCCCGCCGCCGCACCGCCCTTTTTACTGTAGGGGCGAGTCTTGACTCGCCCGCTGCCCAATCCCCCCTGCCACTGAGCAGAGGAATGATTGCCACCGGCAATCATGAAT
>CAZYWM010000078.1:6832-8942 GCA_964651615.1 uncultured Oscillospiraceae bacterium
GCCCAATCCCCCCTGCCACTGAGCAGAGGAATGATTGCCACCGGCAATCATGAATATTTTAATTCGCTGCGCGAGCACCACCCTTTACACAAGGGGGGGCATGACTTGCGAAACCGGGACATGCAACCATTCAACGGAACATGCGGAAACCACTGCTTGGCGGGAGGCTAATAGACTCCCCTGCGACGGCTCTTTTTGCACTGAAAAAAATGCTGAAAAAGGGGTTGACAGACTGGTCTATATATGTTAGACTACAGATGGGTCGATCAGCTGTAGACCTAATTCGAGAACAAGGAGGTTATTCCTATGGATGAATTCAGATTGGGAGCGGTGGAGGCCCGGTTTGCCGACATCATCTGGCAGAACGCTCCCCTGAGCTCCGGGGAGCTGGTGAAGCTCTGCGCCGACCAGTTGGAATGGAAGAAATCCACCACCTATACGGTGCTGAAAAAGCTCTGCGAGCGGGGCATTTTTCAGAACCAGGGGGGCATCGTCACGCCGCTGCTCTCCCGCCAGGACTTCTATGCCCGGCAGAGCCAGCGCTTTGTAAGAGACACCTTCGACGGTTCCCTGCCCGCCTTCATCAATGCCTTCGTCTCCGGCGGGAAGCTTTCCCGGCGGGATTTGGAGGACATCCGTAAGATGCTGGATCAGTTCGACAAGGAGGACGAATAATGGAACAGTTTATTTCCCAGCTTGCCCGGCAGAGCGTTGCCGCCGGGTGGGTCATTCTGGCCCTGGTGCTGCTGCGGCCGCTGCTGAAAAAGCTCCCCCGGGCGTGTGCCTGCCTGCTGTGGGCCCTGGCGGCGGTGCGGCTGCTGGTGCCCAGCGTGGTGAAAAGCCCGGTGAGCCTGATGCCCCAGCGGGTGGCAGACCCCGCTGCATTCATTCCCATTACGCCCACTCCTATGATCGCCGTCCCTTCGGCCCAGGCCGCGGCGCAGGCGGCGGCCCCGGCGGCCCGGTCGGCAGACCAGGTGATTTCCAGCCTGCTGCCCTGGCTCTGGCTGGCGGGAGCGGTGGCGATGGGGCTGTACGCCCTGTATAGCTACATTCATTTAATCAACCGGGTGAAGGTCTCCATCCGCATGGGAGACCGGCTGTACATCAGCGACAATGTGGCCTCTCCCTTCATTCTGGGGATCATCCGGCCGAAAATCTATCTCCCCTCGGAAATGGATCAGGATCAGGCCCAGCTGGTGCTGGCCCATGAGCGCTCCCATCTGCGCAGGGGAGACCACCTGTGGAAGCCCCTGGGCTACACGCTGCTGTGCCTGCACTGGTTTAACCCCCTGTGCTGGGTGGCCTACCTGCTGTTCTGCCGGGATATGGAGCAGGCCTGTGACGAGGCGGTGATCAAGGACATGCCCGCCCAGGAGAAGAAGGCCTATTCCACCGCCCTGCTGAACTGCAGCCTGCCCCGCAGCGCCATCTCCGCTTGCCCCCTGGCCTTTGGCGAGGTGGGGGTGAAGCAGCGGATTCGGGGCGTCCTGAACTACCGCAAGCCCAAATTCTGGGTGCTGGTGATTTCGGGCCTGGTGTGCGTGACGCTGGCGGCGTGCTTCCTCACCGACCCGGTGAAGGGAGAAACCCCGGTCGCGGAGCCGACGGGAAGCGGGAAGGAAACCGTTTCTCCCAATTTGAATGATTTCCAAATTCGTTTTGAAACCACCATCTACGCGTATCCTACCTCGGAAAGCCGGGCAGTGGGAACACTCACCCCCGGTGAGGCTTACACCATTGCACAGACGGAGAATGTGGGAAAAGGCATCTGGGGCCATATTCATGTGGAAGGCAGCCAGATCGATGGATGGATTCTGCTGGGAACCGAGGTTGACCCTTCGGAGGGGAAATCCGATACTGCCGACGCAATCACCTCCATCTTGGCAGGGGCCATTCGCTCCAATCCCAGTGTAGGCGCCCAGGAGATTGGGCAGATTGATCCGGATAAGGTCTACACCGTTTTGCGCCGGGAGCAGATTGGGAATCAGCAGTGGGCCTTTGTCCAGAGCGGTGAGATAACCGGCTGGGTTCTGCTGAATGAGGAAGAAGAGGCCGGCTCCAATGGGCAGACGGAAGAGCCCGGAGCATCGGGGCCCATCATCACGGA
>CAZYWM010000079.1:0-8905 GCA_964651615.1 uncultured Oscillospiraceae bacterium
GGTAAAATGGGAGATACTTAACGGTCCTCCCCCGCAGGCAGATAAATTGTAATTTGGCGGCGAGTCGCCGCTGACAATTTCGCACGGGGATGGTCTGTCATCGTTTTTGCCCTGACCCGCCCGGTAACGCTTTTGCGGTAAATTTTTCTGAAAGCTTTCTCCCTGTTGCCAAGTGCGCGCCGGGAAGGGCCTGGGGAGGGCGGCTTTGGCGCGCGGGAGCGCGACATTCAGCGCCTCCCCGGTCGGCTTCTTTGCTTCCTTTCTTGCCGACACAAGAAAGGAAGGCCCCCGGCAGGGGTCGGGCGGGTCAAGACCCGCCCCTACGGGTAATCCGTACCTGCCCGATAAATTACAATTCGCCAAGCCGATATGGTTAATTCCTAACTCCTAATTCCTCATTCTTAACTATCTCGTATCTCATATCCCATATCTTATATCTTTACAAAGGAGCATGATCTATGGATTTCAAAACCACCGCCCTGGGCATTGAGCTGGGCTCCACCCGGATCAAGGCCGTACTCATCGACGAAAACCACATTCCCATCGCCTCCGGCTCCCACGAATGGGAGAATCAGCTGGTGGACGGCATCTGGACCTACTCCATGGAGGCCGTGACCACCGGCATTCAGGACTGCTACGCAAAGCTGAAAAAAGACGTACAGGAAAAGTTCGGCGTCACCCTCACCCAGGTGGGAGCCATCGGCGTCTCCGCCATGATGCACGGGTATCTCCCCTTCGACAAGGACGGCAATCAATTGGCAGAATTTCGCACCTGGCGGAACACCATCACGGGACAGGCCGCCGAGAAGCTGAGCAAGGCTCTGAACTTCAACATCCCTCAGCGCTGGAGCATCGCCCACCTGTACCAGGCCATTTTGAACAAGGAAGACCACGTGGGCCGGATTGCCTACCTCACCACCCTGGCGGGCTACATCCACTACCTGCTCACAGGCGAGAAGGTCATGGGCATCGGCGAGGCCTCCGGCATGTTCCCCATCGATTCCGAGAAGCTGGACTTTGACCAGCAGATGGTGGAGAAATTCGACGCCATCAGCGGCATGAGCTGGAAGCTGCGCGACATTCTCCCCAAGGTGCTCTGCGCCGGAGAAAGCGGCGGCAGCCTCACTCCCGCCGGCGCCAGATTCCTGGACCCCGCCGGCGATCTGATGCCTGGCATCCCCGTGGCTCCCTGTGAGGGCGACGCAGGCACCGGCATGGCCGCCACCAACTCCGTCCGGGAGCGCACCGGCAACGTCTCCGCCGGAACCTCCGACTTTGCCATGCTGGTCACTGACCACGCTCTGGGCGTCCACCGGGAGATCGACATGGTCACTACTCCCGCCGGTGCTCCCGTGGCCATGGTCCACTGCAACAACTGCACCTCCGACATCAACGCCTGGGTGAATCTGCTGTCCGAGTTTGCCGACCTGATCGGAGCGCCCCAGGACAAGGGCAAGCTCTTTACCCTGCTGTTCCGCAAGGCCATGGAGGGCGAGGCGGACTGCGGCGGCCTTCTGAGCTACAACTACTTCTCCGGCGAGGGCGTCACCGACCTGGACCAGGGCCGCCCCGTCTTTGCCCGGACGCCTGACGCCAGCTTCACCCTGGCCAACTTCATGCGCACCCACATTCTCTCCGCCCTGGCCACTCTGAAAATCGGCCTGGACATCCTCACCAGGGAAGAGCAGGTGCAGGTGGACAAGCTCTATGGTCACGGCGGCTTCTTCAAGACCCCAGTTGTGGGTCAGACCATGCTCTCCGCCGCCATCGGAGCACCGGTGAGCTGCATGGAGACCGCCGGTGAGGGCGGCCCCTACGGCATGGCCCTGCTGGCCGCCTACATGGTTCGCAAACATGAGGGCGAGTCCCTGGCCGATTACCTGGACAACAAGGTGTTCGCCGGCGCCTCCTCCACCACCATCATGGCGGAGCAGAAGGACATTGACGGCTTCAACGCGTTCCTGAGCCGCTACAAGAGCGCCTTCCCCATGGAAAAAGCGGCAGTGGAGGGACTGTAAGATGCTAGAAAAACTGAAAGAGGAAGTTTACCTTGCCAATATGGAGCTGCCCAAGCGGGGCCTTGTTACCTACACCTGGGGCAACGTCTCCGGCATTGACCGGGAGAAGGGTCTGTTCGTCATCAAGCCCAGCGGCGTGGACTACGAGAAGCTGACCCCCGGCGACATGGTGGTCATGGATTTGCAGGGCAACCGGGTGGAAGGAAGCCTGAACCCCTCCTCCGACACCAAGACCCACATGGCCCTGTACAACGCCTTCCCCCAGATCGGCGGCATTGTCCACACCCACAGCCCCTATGCCGTCGCCTGGGCCCAGGCCGGTATGGATCTGCCCTGCTACGGAACCACCCACGCCGACTATTTCTACGGCAGCATTCCCTGCGCCCGGCACCTGACCCAGCAGGAGCTGGACGAGGATTACGAGCTGAACACCGGTCTGACCATCGTGGAGACCTTCCGGGAAAGAGGCCTTGACCCCAAGGCCGTCCCCGCGGTGCTGTGCTTCAGCCACGGCCCCTTCACCTGGGGCAAGGATGCCGCTCAGGCGGTGTATCACAGCGTGGTGCTGGAAGAGTGCGCCAAAATGGCGATGTTCACCAAAATCATCAAGCCCGACGCCGCCCCCGCCCCCCAGCGGATGCAGGACAAGCACTACATGAGAAAGCACGGCCCCAACGCCTATTACGGCCAGGCGGCGGGTCGCCGCTGACAATTCGCACGGGGATGGGAGCCAATCGTTTATGCCCTAACCCGCCCGGTAACGCTTTTGCGAATGTCCTCCGCACCTCCTATTTAACCATAGAGGCGGTATCGGAGAACCTCTGCAAAAATGTTACCGGGCGGGTCAGGGAAAAAGCGATGACCGACCAGGCCCGTGCGAATTGGCTCCCGGCCCTGCCGGGCAAATTACGATTTACGGAGTGACATATGAAAATCATCCTGTGTATCATTGCAGTTATTTGCGCCGGTTTGCAGCTGGCTGCCGCCATGACGCAGCTGAAAAGCAGCGAAAACAAGAAAAACCACATTTTGATGATTGCCGGTGCGATTATTGTCCTGGCCGGAGTTGTATTTTGCCTGCTCAACAGCACCATCGACTGTCTGTTCGCGCTGGTCGGATTCGGGCTGATTGCTTACGCGGCAATTCAAAATGGGAGGAATGCAAAAAAGGTGCATATCCGTCACCATGTCGTGAGAATCGCAATTTTTCTTGTCCTGGTAATTGAATTTTTCTTCTATTAAAAAATGCCTCCGGCATCCTGATTGGGGAGCCGGAGGCTTTTCTTTACAATTGATCCAGATTCAGGCTGAATGGGGGCAGGCAGTTTTCCAGGAACCAGTCCATTTCCTCCCGGTGCATGGCTTTCAGCGCCTCCATGGTCACGGCGGCGGCGGAGTCGAACTCGGTGTTGCCCGCCTTCTGCTCCTCCACGCATTTGATATAGGCGGAGAGCTTGTCCGCCCCCTTGACGAAGGGCTCCAGTTCTTTGTCGTCCTCCAAAATCAGGTGCTCATAGCTCTCCCGCAGCGCCGGGGGGAGCATGTCCAGCAGCCGGTTTCCGGCAATGCGCTCCACCTGCTTGTAGGCATCCTTGATCGAGGGATTGTAATACTTGATGGGGGTGGGCAAATCTCCCGTGAGGATTTCCGAGGCGTCATGGTACAGTGCCGCCACGGCGCACCGGTCCGGCTCCGGGGTGGGCAGATGGAGAATGTCCCGGCGGATCAGCGCCAGGGCGTGGGCCAGCACCGCCACTTGATGGCTGTGCTCCTGGATGTTCTCCGAAAAGGTGTTGCGCATCAGGCCCCAGCGGGTGATGTAGCGCATCCGGCCCAGAAGGGCATAGAACTCATTGGCCATGGGAATTCATTTCCTTTATCATATTTTCCAGGGTGGGCGCCAGCTCAGCCGTGGAGCGGCAGAACCGGCTTCCTCCGGCATTTCGGATTTCCGCTTCCCCCCGGAAGCCCCAGAGGACGCTGAGGCAGGGAACGCCCGCATTCCGGGCGGTGGCCACATCCACCTCACTGTCCCCCACATAGATGCAGCGCTCCACCCCGATCGCCTTCATGGCGGCAAACACCATATCCGCCGCCGGCTTCCGGGGGCAGCCGGGGGCCTCCCCCTGGGCATAGACCCCGGGGAAATACCCGGGGCAGAGCTTCTTCACGGCGCCGTCCGGCTTGTTGGAGACAATGGCCAGGGGATGGTCTTTGGACAAAGCCGCCAGGGCCTCCGGAATTCCCGGGTAGGGAGCGGTCTTGATCTGGCAGTGCTCCCGATAGTAGGCCTGGAAGGCCTCCAATGGCTGCTCCCAGTGCTCTCCCGCCGGAACAGCCTGCTCCATCAGCCGGGCCGCCCCGTTGCCCACAAAGCAGCGGATTTCCTCCCGGCTGCGCCGGGGATAACCGAACTGGGACAGCACCTGGTTCACGGCGTCCATCAAATCGTCCAGGGTGTTCAGCAGGGTGCCATCCAAATCAAACAGAATTCCCGTCATCACATTCCTCGATTCTTCATCACCCGAATGTCCTCCCCCACAAAGGTCAGTCGGCTGAAGCTTCCATGGAGCCGGGAGGCAATCTGGGGGGAATAGCGCCGGGAAATCTCGTCCACATTCAAATTGGTAGAGATAACCATGGGTTTGTTGTACAAAATCCGGTCATTGAGCAGGCCATAGAGCGCCGCCGTGACGAACTGGCCGGGCATCTCCGTGCCCAGGTCGTCCAGAATCAGCAGGTCGCACTCGCTGTATTTCTGAATCTCCCTCCGGGCCTCCTCGCCGCCGCCGAATTTGGCCTGCTCCATTTTGGCGAACAGGTGCCCGGCTGTCTCATACACCACGCTGTAGCCCCGGTCCGCCACCGCCCGGGCAATGCAGGCGGAGAGGAAGGTCTTCCCCAGTCCGGTGCCGCCCACGAAGAGCAGGTTCCCGGAATTGAGGGTGAAGGACATGGCATAGCGGCGGCAGTTCTGGAAATTCCGCTCCATAATGGTCCGGGGGCTGGCGCCGTATTTGGAGTCGGTGTAGTCGGAGTAATAGTCCAGCCGGAACTGGGAAAAGCTCTCCTTTCCCCCGGTGAGGATGGAAACCTCCTTCTTCTGCTCCTGGCGGCAGAGCTCGCTCAGGCATTCGCACATGGTGGCGCCGATATAGCCGGTGCCGCCGCAGACCTCGCAGATGGGAGTCTCGTCCAAAAAGCCCTCCTCAAAATTTTCAAAAGCCAGCAGCGCCCGCTCCTGCTGCAGCTCCAGATTCTGAACCCTCGCCTGCTCCAGAAGCTCACGGCCGTCGCTGCCCTGCAAAAAGGCAGCCTGGGCGGCCTGGGCCATGGTCTGGCGCAGAAGCTTGTCGATCTCCCGGATTCTGGGCACCTTGGCATAGGCCTCGGCCAGATGCTGGCGGTTTTCGGAGTCCCGGTCCTCCTTCGCCTGGGCCAGACGCGCTCTTGCGCGCCGAACCACCTCGTTGCTGTATGCCATGGGTTATCCCTCCCGCAGTACGCGTTGAATTGCTTCCAGCTCCGCCTGGCCCAGCTGCCCGGAGGCACCCTTGGGGGGCTGCTTGGTATCTCCTCTGCGGAGCACCGCCTCCCGGGTGTTCAGGCCCTCCTGGGACCAGCGCTGGAGAATCTTGTTCATATAGGCCCAGTTCAGGCCGCCGGTATTCAGGCAGGTGCGCTCATAGGCCATCTCGATCACGCTGTCCTCAAAGCCCATATCCAGCCAGCTCTGGGCGTATTTCTCCTCCGCCTGGGTGAGAAAACGGCCCCGAATCTGCAAAATCTCCATGAGCCGGTGAATCCGGGAATTGCGGAAATTCTGGTTCTGAATATAGGCGGAGGCCTCTTCCACGGTGTCGATGCCGTTTTCCGCCCAGAGGTAGGCCTCCTTCTCGATGGAGCGCAGACTGGGGCGGCGGTTCGCCCCCCGCTGGCGGGCTCTGCCGCAGCAGAAAGTCACCAGCAGCTGGATCACATCCCCGTTCAGCCCCAGATACCGGGTGAAGCCCAGGATGATTTTCAGCTCCTCGGTGTTCAGGTTCCGCCCCAGCATCCGCTGAATCTCCTGATAAAGGCTGCAAAAGTCCCTGTCCTTCTCGATGGCCTCGGCCACATCCGCCTCGGAATAGGAAGGCCGCTCCCCGGGCTGGATGGCGCTCCGCCGCTCCTCCGGCCAGAGCCCCAGCTGCCGCAGAGTCGCCGCCGCTACCGAGAGCCGGGAGCCGCCTATGCGCAGGGCCTGCTCGGCCCCCTCCGGCGGGTTGCCGCTGGATACAAATATGTAAAGCAGCGCCGCGTCCGGGTTGGCCGCCCCCAGGAGCTTGCGCACGCTGCTGCTGTCAATGTTTACCGCTTCCGCTGTCATTCTCTGTCCCCCGTGTGTTCATTGGGCACCTCAAAAAGCAGCTTTCAGAGGTCCCCTGAAAAAGATGAAACTGTGTATTGTTTCATTATATCACAGTTTCCCTCATTCGACAACTTCCCTTTTGGCATGAAATTTTTTTCCTTTTTCCGGCATCCTTCGCCGCGCCGCGGATATTGTGGCGTATCAGCGGTCCAGATGGACGTTCAGGTGGGGATAGGACATTTCGATTTTGTTCTCCGCGAAAACGCCCTGGATTCGCTGGTTCACCAGGAAATACACATCCCAATAGTCCTCGCTCTTCACCCACAGCCGCAGACTGTAGGCGATGGCGCTCTCCCCATAGCCAGTAACCGTGGCAAAAGGAGCGGGGTCCGGCAGGATCTTTTCCACCTTCCCCGCCTGGAGCAGGGCGTCTATCACGTCCTGAACCGCCATATCATAGGAGGCGGAGACCTCAATGTCCACCCGGCGGGTACCGGCCACAGAATAGTTGGTGATCTGAGAGCCCACTACGGTATTGTTGGGAATGGATACAATTTTGTTGTCCGGGGTGGCCAGGCGGGTATAGACCATGGTGATTTCCTCCACGGTGCCGGACTGGCCGCCGATGTCCACAAAGTCCCCGGAATGGAAGGGATGGGTGGTGAGGATGGTAAAGCCTCCCATCACATTGGCCAGCATATTCTGCAATGCCAGCGAGACCGCCAGGGTAAGCACACTGGCCAGGGCGACCACGCCGGTGATGTCGATGCCCAGGGCGGAGGCCACATTGATCAGCAGCAGCACATAAAGCATCGCCTGCACCACGCCGATAATCATGCTGTGGGCCGCCTTTTCCAGCTTGGACCGGAGCAGGGCCTTGCGGGCCAGCCTTGTGACCAGCTTAATGAGGAATATCCCCACCACCAGAATCAGCGCGGTTCTGATGATCTTCTCAAAGGCCCCCAGGCCAACCGTCCGCAGCCAGTCGCTTTTCGATAAATCCATAAATAACGCTCTCATAAATAACACTCCGTTTCGTCCAAAATCATGAAATTACTATAAAAAACGATACAGACACTTTATTATAGCAGCAGGGGGAAGGGAATGCAATAAAAAAGCACAATTTCCCTTCCCGTTTCATCCGAAATCTTGTGGGATTCTCTGGTTGCATCCCACCCGAAAAATGCTATAATGGTTCCGATTTGATATGGAAATCCTGTCCATTCTACAGCAATTATAAAAGAATTGAGGTCTATTTTATGGAACATCTGCTTGCCATCGGTATCGCCATGCTGGCGGGACTGCTGCTCACCCGTTTCACCAAACGGTTTAACCTGCCCGACGTCACCAGCTACCTGATCGCGGGGCTTCTGGTGGGCCCTCTGGCTCTGGGCGCGCTGGGGATTCCCGGTCTGGGCTTTGATTCCTTTGAATTTGTGGAGGAGATGGGCCTGATCTGCGACGTGGCCCTGGGCTTCATCGCCTTCTCCATCGGCAACGAATTCCGCCTGGAGGATTTGAAGCACATTGGCCGCCAGGCCACCGTCATTGCCATTTTCCAGGCCCTCACCGCCACGGTATTTGTGGATTTGGGGCTGTTCCTGCTCCATCTGGTGGTGGGCAGCCAGGTGCTTCCCGTCTCCACCTGCCTGATTCTGGGGGCCATTGCCACTGCCACCGCCCCCGCCGCCACCATCATGGTCATCAACCAGTACAAGGCCAAGGGCCCTCTGACCTCCATTCTGCTGCCCATTGTGGCGCTGGACGACGCGGTGGGTCTGGTGGTCTTCGCCGTGTCCACCGGCGTGGCCAAGGCCCTGGGCAGCGGCCAGATCAGCATGGTTTCCGTGCTGGTCAATCCCCTGGTGGAGATTGTGTGCTCCCTGGCCCTGGGCGCCGGGATGGGGTGGCTGTTCAGCTACATGGAGCGCTTCTTCCACTCCCGGTCCAAGCGTCTGAGCCTGACGGTATGCTTTGTGTTCCTGTGCACCGCCATGAGCAAGCTGGAATTCTCCCTGGGCGCCATTGAAATCGGCTTCTCCCCCCTGCTGGTGTGCATGATGTGCGGCACCATCTTCTGCAACGTCTGCGACTTCTCCGAGGAGATCATGTACCGTACTGACCGCTGGACCGCTCCCGTGTTTGTGCTGTTCTTCGTGCTCAGCGGCGCGGAGCTGGATTTGCGGGTGTTCCAGAATGTGGCTGTGGTGGGCATCGGCCTGGTGTACATCCTGGCCCGCTCCGCCGGTAAGATTCTGGGCGCCCATTTCAGCGCCAAGGCCGTCCACTGCGACCACAACATCTGCAAATATCTGGGCATCACCCTGCTCCCCCAGGCCGGCGTGGCCCTGGGCATGTCCGTCACCGTGGCCGCCCAGTTTGGAGCGGAGGGCGCCATCATCCGCAACATCACCTTGTTCTCCGTGCTGATCTATGAGCTGGTGGGCCCTGTAATGACGAAAATCGCCCTCACCGCCGCCGGTGAGATTGAGCCCAATGCCGTTTCCAGCCGTGGTGTGATCCCCACCACGACCCA
>CAZYWM010000080.1:0-1644 GCA_964651615.1 uncultured Oscillospiraceae bacterium
TAACTGGGGGCACAGAATTATGTACACAGAACAGGAGCGGCAATACGCGTCGGGAATCATCAGGCAGATTGCAAGAAACCATCAGGTTTCGCAGACGCAGGTGCCTCTGGATTTGTTCATTCTCGAAATACAAAAATGCCGCCAGGCAGGCGGCATTTTGTCATTGCTTCGCGGGCCCCACGGAGCCCCGGAGGATGATTTCGGGGTGGAGCTTCAGGCTGCTGATGTGAATCTGGCGAATCTGGCTGGCCAGCGCGTAGTAGGCGCTTTTGCCCAGCTCCGTCCGGTCCTGGCGGATGGAGGAGAGGGCGGGCCTGGTTTCCAGGCAGATGGGCAGATCGTCGATGCCCATGATGCTCACATCCTCCGGCACCCGGATGCCGCTTTTCTGGCAGCGGGTCATCACGTCCCGGGCCAGCAGGTCGTGGCTGCAAATGACGGCGGTGCACCCCTGGGCCAGCAGCCGGGGCAGATGGGTCTGCACACACTCCGCAATGGAGAAGGAGTGGCCCGCCAGCAGATGGTCGTCCTCCAACCGGTGCTTCCGCAGAGCCCGGAAAAAGGCCAGATACCGTTCCTGATAGATGTAGGAGCCCAGGCCGCCGCTGATGTAGCCGATTTTCCGGTGGCCCAGATTTTTCAGCTGTAGGATGGCGGCCTCCATGGCCTCGTCGTTGTCGATGCCCACCTGAGAGACCACGCTGTTGTATTGAGGGCTGTTGTCCAGCAGCACGGTGGGGGTGCGGCAGGTGGGGAATTCCCCCATCCAGGGATCGGAGAGGGAGGTGCCCAGGAAGAGGCCGCCCTGGTAATTGTGCCGCAGCATGAACTCATCATAGTGGTTCTGGTTTTGCAGCTCCTGGTTCAGGGGCACCAGCTCCACCAGGCAGCCGTCCGGCTCCGCCAGCTTGCGGAAGCCCGTCACCAGGTCCCAGCCGAAATCGTTGGGATGTTCAAAGGACATGTTCTCGATGAACACGCACAGCTTGGTGGGCTGGCAGGAGCGGGTCAGCCGGTTGTAGCCCAGCTCCACCGCCGTTTCCAGCACCGACCGGCGCATGGCCTCGCTCACGTCGCCCGCTCCGCTGAGAGATTTGGACACCGTGCCCTTGGAGATACCCAGCCGCTTGGCAATATCGTCCATGGTTGCCATTGCGCTCACCTCCTTGCAAATGGGTTTTCACCATTATAAGACACCTTCGCCCAAAAAGCAATGAAATGTTTCGTAATTTTTCGTAAGCCCCCGGGGCCGCCCAATTGGCCGTTTTTGCCGGGATGGGGAATTTGCTTTCCAGGGCGGAATGGAAAAAGAGGGCAATGTCATCAGCTTAAGGAATTCCACTGTAGGGGCGAGTCTTGACTCGCCCGTTGGAAATGCCAATAATTGTAGGCAGCGGGCGGGTTTTAAGCTGACGACATTGGGTTCCAAAGGAGAATGGTCGAAAGCAACAAAAATGAAGTGGGAAATTGTGTAAAACGGAGAATCCAACCAGGAGTAGAAAAATCACTTGACAGGAAATTGGGAAGCGCTAAATAAAAACAACGAAACTTCCCGAAACAGGGGCCGGGCTGTGCAGCCTCTTTGCGGGCGTTCCGCCAAAATAGAGGTACCTCTATTTTCATTTTCATGTTCCATGGAAATGA
>CAZYWM010000080.1:1744-8512 GCA_964651615.1 uncultured Oscillospiraceae bacterium
AAAATAGAGGTACCTCTATTTTCATTTTCATGTTCCATGGAAATGATGGTTCTGGCATCATCAGAGAATACTCTGTTGTGCATATTTATTTATTGTTTTCGAGGAGGAGAACAAATGAAGAAAATCATTGCTATGCTGCTGGCAGTCGCAATGGTCATGGGCCTGTGCGCCGTGACTGCTGCCGCGGACGATGTCACGGAAGTGACCCTGAAGGTCTGGGCTCCCCAGGAGGATCAGGCCAATGCCGACAGCTGGCTCCAGCAGATGGAAGCCAAGTTCGAGGAAGCTCATCCCGAGTACAAGATCACCTGGAAGAATGAGGTCTGCGGCGAGGACAAGGCCAAGGACGAGGTCTCCAAGGACCCCGCTGCCGCCGCTGACGTTTATATGTTCGCCAACGACCAGCTGGGCGACCTGCTGGCCTGCCAGGGCATCGCCCGTCTGGGCGGCTCCTACCTGGAGCAGGTTCAGAACGACAATGGCCAGGCCATGGTCGACTCCGTGACCGGCACCGACGGCTATGTCTATGGCTTCCCCATGGCTGCCAACACCTGGTTCTGCTTCTATAATAAGAGCGTCTACACCGAGGACGATGTGAAGTCCCTGGAGACCATGCTGGAGAAGGGCGTTGTGGCCTTCCCCACCATGAACTCCTGGTACCTGGGCGCCTTCTTCTTTGCTGACGGCGCTACCGTGTTTGGACCCAACGGCAACGATGCCGCCGCCGGCGTTGACTTCGGCGAGGACAACGGCGCCGCCGCTCTGGAGGCTGTCCTGTCCGTGGTTTCCAACCCCAACTACCGCACCGATGACGCCGGCCTGGGCAACTCCGGCCTGAAGAGCGGCGAGGTTTCCGCTTACTTCTCCGGCTCCTGGGACTACGACGGCCTGAAGGAAGCCCTGGGCGACGACCTGGGCGCCTGCCAGCTGCCCACCGTCACCATCGGCGGCGAGGCCAAGACTCTGAAGTCCTTCGCCGGCTCCAAGGCTGTGGGCGTCAACCCCAACAGCAAGAACATGAAGGCCTCCATGCAGTTCGCCGCCTTCCTGGCTTCCACCGAAGGCCAGCTGCTGCGCTATCAGGTCCGTTCCGCCATCCCTGTCGCCACCGCTCTGGCTGAGGATCCCGCCATTGCTTCCGACATCGTGGCTGTGGCCGTCCTGAACACCATCGCCAACACCTCCGTCCTGCAGCCCACTCTGCCTGAAATGAGCAACTGGTGGGTTCCCATCGAGACCCTGGGCAGAAACATCGTCAGCGGCGAAGTCAACGCCAGCAACGGTGCCGACTCCCTGGCCAAGACTCTGGACGTTATCAACAACGGCGGCCTGTAATCCATAAGCTGCAAGGGATAACCCGGGCGGCGGCGGTGCGTTCCGCTGCCGCCCCTTTGTTTATAGACTGTAGAGAAGGGAACGGAAACTATGTCTTCAAAAGAATTAGCAAAAGTCGCCGCTGCCCAGCAGAACCCGGACACCCTGGCCGCCGCGCTGAAAAGCGGGAACCCCATTGTATTGGCATCCTTCCTGGTAATGGGTCTGGCCAATATGGCTGCCGGGCAGGTGATCAAGGGCCTGATTTTCCTGGCCATTGAAGCGGCCTTTATTGTCTATATGGCCCTTCCCATGGGCGGCTGCCATTGGCTGTCCATGATGCCCGGCCTGGGCGAGGTGGAGCGGATCGAGGTCTACAACGAGGAAGAGGGCTTCTTCGAGTATCTGCCCGGCGACCGCTCTCAGCAGATTCTGCTGTACGCCGTGGCCACGCTGGTGATTGTGGCGCTGTT
Source organism: uncultured Oscillospiraceae bacterium (assembly GCA_964651615.1). Taxonomy (GTDB): domain Bacteria; phylum Bacillota; class Clostridia; order Oscillospirales; family Oscillospiraceae; genus Faecousia. The sequence goes on from CAZYWM010000080.1 coordinate 3,532, forward strand.
TGTTGCGATCTGGCGTGCCTCCATCCGCAGCGGCTACAAGGCGCAGCGGCTCAAGGCGGCAGGCAAGAAGGTCCCCACCTTCGTGGATGATCTGAAGGCGCTGCTGGATGAAAACATCCACAAGCTGCTCATGACTCCTCCTTTCGCCATGCTGCTGGTGTTTACCATCACCCCGCTGATTTACATGATGCTCATGGCCTTCACCAACTACTCCAAGGAGGGCGAGCACCTGGTTCTGTTTGACTGGGTGGGTCTTAAAAACTTTGCCGACCTGTTCAACAGCTCCAGCACCATCGGCCGCCAATTCTGGGGCGTCCTGCTCTGGACGGTGGTGTGGGCATTCTTCGCCACCTTCCTGAACTTCTTCCTGGGCACCATCATGGCCATGATCATCGACCGGCCCACCACCCGGTGCAAGGCCCTGTGGAGAACCATCCTGTCGTTCACCATCGCCGTGCCCCAGTTCGTGTCGCTGATGATCATCCGCACCATGTTCAAAGACGACGGCGCCGTGAACAAGCTCCTGCAGAGCATGGGCATGATTGGCGCGGGCGTCAACCTGCCCTTCTGGACCAACGCCACCTGGGCCAGAGTCACGGTCATCGTGGTGAATATCTGGGTGGGCATTCCCTACACGGTGATGTCCGTCACCGGCATTTTGAAGAACATCCCCGCCGAGCAGTATGAGGCGGCCCGGATTGACGGCGCCAACGCGGTGCAGCAGTTCGTGAACATCACCCTGCCCTATATGTTCTTCGTCATGACCCCCACCCTGATTACCACCTTCACCAACAACATCAACAATTTCAACGTGATCTACCTGCTCTCCGGCGGCGGCCCCACCTATGTGGGCGATACGGCCGGTCAGACGGACCTGCTGGTCACTTGGCTGTATAAGCTGACCGTGGACAAGCAGCAGTTCAACGTGGCGGCAGTCATCGGCATTATGACCTTCCTGATCCTGGCCTTTGTGTCCCTGGTGACTTACCGCAATTCCGCATCCTACAAAGACGAGGGGGCATTTAAATAATGGGTAAGAAAATCAGTGGTTCCGTAAAAGCGCAGAGAACCATTACGGATATTATTGTCCATATTTTCCTGGTGTGCGTGGCCATCGTGTGGCTGATCCCCTTTATCTGGCTGGTGGCCCATTCCTTCCGGGGCGGCGTTGACCGCGGCCAGTTCTCCGCCACCTTCTTCCCCACCGAGTGGACGCTGGATAACTACACCCGGCTGTTCACCGACACCGCAACCATCAATTTCCCCCGGATGTTCCTGAATACCTTCTTCATTGCCTGCTGCAGCTGCTTCATCTCCACCTTCTTTGTGCTGGCGGTGTCCTACTGCGTCAGCCGTGTGAAGTGGAAGATGCGCAAGACCTATCTGAACATGGCAATGGTCATCAACCTGTTCCCCGGCTTCATGTCCATGGTCGCCATCTACTTCCTGCTGAAGGCCGTCGGCCTGACCGAGGGGAACCTGATTCCTCTGGCGCTGATCATCTGCTATTCCGCCGGCGCTGGCACCCAGTTCTACGTGATGAAGGGCTATATGGATACCATCCCCACCGCTCTGGACGAGGCAGCCTATATCGACGGCGCCACCAAGTGGCAGACCTTCATCAAGATCACCCTGCCCCTGTGCAAGCCCATGGTGGTCTATCAGGTCATCACCTCCTTCATGGCTCCCTGGATGGACTTCATCTTTGCCAAGATCATCTGCGGCACCAAGACCCAGTTCTACACCGTGTCCATTGGCCTGTTCAGCCTGATCGATTCCAAGGAGTATGTGTCCGCCTGGTTCACCCGGTTCTGCGCCGGCGCCGTGCTGGTGGCCGTGCCCATCTCCATTCTGTATATCTTCACCCAGCGCTTCTATCAGGAAGCCATGGCTGGCGGCGTCAAGGGTTAATGCCTATGAAGCGGCTTTCACGATTTTTGTGTCTGCTGCTCACCGCCCTGCTCCTCGTTACATGCTTCACCCCCGACTCGTCGGGGGTGAACTTGCAGGAGGAGGGCGATGCGCGCGCGGAGGATAATTACCGTACCTGGTACGAAATTTTTGTCTATTCCTTCTGCGATTCCGACGGCGACGGGGTGGGGGACCTGCGGGGCGTGATCTCCAGGCTGGACTATTTGCAGGAGCTGGGGATCAACGGCATCTGGCTCATGCCCATCCATCCCGGCACCACCTACCACAAATACGACGTCACCGATTTTTACGCCATCGACCCCCAGTACGGCACCATGGAGGACTTTGAGGAGCTGATGGCGCAGTGCCGGCAGCGGGACATCCGGGTGATTCTGGATTTGGTGCTGAACCACACCAGCTCCCAGCATCCCTGGTTCCAGGCGGCCTGTGAATATCTTCGCACCCTGGAGCCCGGCCAGGAGCCGAGTTCGGCGGACTGCCCCTACGCGGACTATTATTTCTTCTCCCGGGAGGCCCTGACCCCGGATTACTACCCGGTGGAGGGGACAGACTGGTACTACGAGGGGAAATTCTGGTCCGGAATGCCCGACCTGAATCTGGAAAATCCCGCCCTCCGGGAGGAAATCCGCAATATCATGGCCTATTGGATGGGCAAGGGCGCTTCCGGCTTCCGGCTGGACGCGGCCAAGGAGTATTTCTCCGGCCAGCAGTCCCGGAATATCCAGGTGCTTCGCTTCCTCACGGATACCGCGAAAAGCATTGACCCCAATGCCTATCTGGTGGCGGAGGTCTGGGAGGGCTTCACCACCATCGCCGACTACTACGCCAGCGGCATTCCCAGCATTTTCAATTTTGCCTTTGGCGACGGCAGCGGCAAGATCGTGGCCGTCCTCCGGGGGGTGGACAATGAGAAAACCGTCTCCTCCTACGCCACCGCCCAGGAAAAGGCGGACAAGGCCTACCGGGCGGGCAATCCGGACTACATCGACGCCCCCTTCCTGTCCAACCACGACACCGGCAGAATCGCGGGCTTCTGCAGCCGGGACGAGAACAAAATGAAGCTGGCCGGGGCCATGAACCTGATGATGAGCGGCAGCGCCTTTGTCTACTACGGCGAGGAGCTGGGGATGCCCGGCAGCGGCAACGACCCCAGCAAGCGGGCCCCCATGCTCTGGAATGAGGCCCGGGACGGCGGCACCACCAACCCGCCCCCGGAGTGCGAGCTTCCCGAGGAATACCCCCTGGGGAGCCTGGAAACCCAGCGGGAGGACCAGCATTCCATCTATCAGTATTACCGCCGGGCCATCGCCCTGCGCCGGGAGTACCCGGTGATCTCCCACGGCATCCCCACCGCCGAAACGGCGCTGAATCACAGCTGCGTCAGCGCCACCCGGAAGACCTGGGACGCCGAGAGCTGCATCATCCTGATGAACATCAGCACCGGGGAGCGGCGGTGCGATCTGACAGGCTATGAGGACTTCACCCTGGCAGGCACTCTCACCGTGGACGAGGCCCCCGTCACCCAGCAGGGGAATGAATTGATCCTGCCCCCCTATGCGGTGGCGGTGCTGTACAAAGCTCAGTAACGTTTTTTCACTGCCGCTGCGGCGGCGCAAGCTGCAAAGGAGCGATTTATGGAAGCACGACTTACCCCTCAACGTCCCTCCGGCCTGGACCGGAGCAAGCTGCGCCTCATTGGCCTGCTTATCGCCGCCCTGGGAATGCTGGGCCGGGGCATCCTGCAAAACCGGGTGCTGGGCATGGCCTCCGGCGCCGATTTGGCCCAGCTGCTGAACTCCTCCGCCGATGCCATGAACGCCGCCACGGCGGCCATCGTCCTCTGGGCCGTGGAGGGCATTGCGGTGCCCATTTTCGCCGTGCTCACGGTGGATGGCTTCAGCCGCACCTCCAGCGTGAAGAAATACATCCAGCGGCTGATTCTGCTTTCCCTGGTCAGCCAGGTGCCCTATCATTTTGCCCTCACCGGCGATTTTCTCCGCCTGCTCCCCCTGAACCCGGTGTTCGGCCTGGTGCTGGTGGTGGTGATGCTCTATCTGCTGGATTATTATGACGGCAAAACGGTGAAAAATGTGCTCATCCGCATCCTGGTGCTCTTCGCCGCCTGCATGTGGGCGGGGATGGGCCGGGTGGAGTATGGCGTCCCCATGGTGCTGATGAGCTTCTTCCTGTGGGAGCTGCGCCACCGCCACACCATGGCGTACCTGGCCGCCGCCTCCGCCGCCCTGGTGTGCACCGTGGGCAATCCCTTGTTCCTCTTCGCCCCCTTCGGCTTCCTGCTGACCCATTTTTACAATGGGGAGGAGGGCGCCGCCGCCCCCAGGCTGCTGCAATACGCGCTGTATCCGGTGATCCTGGCGCTGATCGGCCTGGTCGGGGCGCTGCTGTTCTGAGGTGCGGGCCATGATTACAGGACTGCACCACATTTCCATGAAGTGCGCCACCCCGGAGGAATTTCAGCAGGTGGAGCAATTTTACCGGGGCATTCTTGGCCTGAAGCTTTTCCGCCGGTGGCAGGACGGGATGCTGCTGGACACGGGCAGCGGCATGATCGAGGTATTTCTGGGCCCGAACGGGGAGCATCAAAAGGGTGTTCTGCGCCACGTGGCCCTGGAAACCGATGATGTGGACGCTTGCATCCAAGCCGTCACCCAGGCGGGCTACCCGGTCATTTTGGAGCCCCAGAACAAGACCTTCCCCTCCGACCCGCCCTATTCCATGCGCATTGCCTTCTGCAAAGGCCCCCTGGGCGAGGAAATTGAATTCTTCCACCCGGCAGGGGAGATATAAGATACGGGATATGAGAAGGGGGGATTGGGCAGCAGGCAGTTACGGGACAGATATGTTGGGCGAGAAGGTACAGGCCAAAACATTAGGGGTAAAGCCTCCCCGCATTGGGCTGTACCGTCATTTGGGTGCCCACCGCCCAATCCCTCAGTCACGGCTTCGCCGTGCCAGCTCCCTTTACACAAGGGAGCCTTCACTCTGAAACCGGTACTTTCTGCCATTCAACGGAACGCTCGGGCAGTTA
>CAZYWM010000081.1:0-8175 GCA_964651615.1 uncultured Oscillospiraceae bacterium
GACGGCATGACAATACATTGCACTTACCAGGAAGATAGGTAATGCCAACACAACAAAAAGTCTCGCCAATCGGCGGGGCTTTTTTTAATGAATAGTGAAAAGTGAATAGTGAATAGTGAATAGGTCTCTATTCCTTAGTCAGTTAACAGTCACAGTAATTGTATGTATGCAGCAATCATGCACGGAGTTGTTAATGTCATTGGTGAAATGCCAGTATTTTGTTCGGTATCACTTAAAAGCGGACTATTGGGGCCAAATCCCACGGGATTGGTTTCAATGTCATTTTTAATCATTTTGGCTCTGATTTTATTTGTAAGGTTAGGTAATCTAAAAATTTCTTCAAACGCACAATAAATACGATCAACAAGTTCCAGTTTGTCGAACAGACACAAGGGCGCACTTCTATACGGGATAACCCTGCATGTCCACTCTGTGAGATAAAACGCTCAGACCCCTAAATGTCCGCAAAGTTCTTTTACAAATGGTCTTGAGGATTTCTTGAGATTTGTATGATAAACTCATCACACAGGTGGGGTGTCAGAATTGAAAGAAACACTACTGATTGTGGATGATGAACGTGGCATTGTTGACACGATGAAAGCCTACTTTTCTCCACAATATGAAGTTTTGACCGCTTATAGCGGCGAAGAAGCAATACAAAAAGCGGAAAAGCAGCCGGATTTAATCTTATTGGACATCAATATGCCGGGAATAGATGGTCTGGCCGTTTGCCAAACCATACGGGAACATATTGCCTGTCCAATTTTGTTTCTGACGGCCCGTATTGAATCCGCTGATAAAATCAACGGTTTTCAAGCCGGGGCTGATGATTATATCGTAAAGCCCTTTGACCTGGATGAACTGGCGGCGAGAATTGCTGCCCATTTACGGAGGGAACAGCGGCGTCATAGCCAATCCACGGTGCGTTTCTTTGGAGAGCTTGCGGTTGATTACTCGGCCCGTACTGTGACGATTCAGAATGAACCAATCACACTGTCCAAGCGGGAATTTGACATTCTTGAATTGCTTTCTTTGAACGCGGGGCAGGTATTTGACCGGGAGCGGATTTATGAAACGATATGGGGGCTTGACGGGGATGGAAGCAACGATACCGTCATGGAGCATATTCGGAAAATCCGGGCAAAGCTGGCGGCTCACACGCTCCATAGTTATATTGAAACGGTCTGGGGGTGCGGGTATAAATGGAACGGCTGAAAAATATGAGCCTGCGGCGGGCGTTTTTTCTGCTGACCTTCTGTGGACTGGTGACGGCGGTAACGCTGGCTTCACTGCTGTGGGGAGGTTGCAGACTGGTTTCATCACAATACCCTTTAGGCGGTGTAATTATCAGCATTGACGGCGTGATGACCCCACTGCCCCAGCCCACGCCGGAACAGCTGCGGCTGCTGAACGTGTTAGATATTGTCTCACTGCTGGGCTGGGTCGTGTTCCCGGCAGCTGGGCTGGGAGTGGCTGGGACGCTCTTTTACCGCTGGAAGCTGAAAGAACCGATTCGCATTTTGATGGAGGGGACAAGACGTATTCAGACCCACGACCTGGACTTTTCGCTTCCAACCCCCTCTGCGGATGAACTGGGACAGATTTGCGCCGCGTTTGAGAATATGCGGCTGGAACTATTGAAAACCAACCAGGAATTATGGCGGCAGGCCGAGGAACGCAAACGGCTGAATGCCGCGTTTGCCCATGATCTGCGAAACCCTATTACAGTCTTGAAAGGCAGCTTGAAATTGCTGCGGAACGGTATGGCGGATGAACAGACCATTGACCGCTTGGAAAGCTATACTTTAAGGATGGAACAGTATGTAGAGGCTATGAGCAGTATTCAGCGCATTGAGCAGATGCCAGTGCGAATCAATGAAGTGACCGCATCTGTTTTGCGGACAGAGTTAGAGGAAACCGCCGGATTATTTGCGCCCGCCTTTCACATTGAGGTTTCTGTGCCGGACATGGGAACACTCCGAATTGACCATGGGATGTTCCTGAATGTAGCGGAAAATCTGATTGGAAACGCGGCGCGATTTGCTCAAACAAAAATAAGAATCACACTTGCCATCAAGAAAGACATTCTGCTCCTTTCGGTGATAGACGATGGCCCCGGCTTTCCTGTTGAACTAATCAAAAATGGGCCGCAGCCTTTTGGGAGGGCAGAAGTAAGTTCTGAACATTTTGGCATGGGATTGTACAGCAGCAGCCTCCTCTGCCTGAAGCATGGGGGAAACCTCCGGCTGGAGAACAGCCCGGCTGGTACAGTCGCCACCGCGTCCATTCAAATAAATTTCAAGTCTTGAGGGTTCCTTGAGATTTATATTGTAAGCTCTCCTTATCAACAAAAAGGAGGGCTTTTTTATGAGAATTGAAGCCAAAAATTTATCCAAAGTGTATGGCAGCGGCGAGAACCGGGTTGTCGCCTTAGACAAGGTCAATCTGGAAATTGATGTGAATGATTTTATTTCCATCATGGGGCCGTCGGGCAGCGGCAAAAGCACCCTGCTCCATCTTTTGTCCGGGTTGGACAGGCCGACCTCCGGCACTCTGGCCTATGATGGAAAGGACATTTACGGCTTTAGCGATAAGGAACTGTCTGCCTTTCGCCGCCAGCGCATCGGTTTCATCTTCCAGCAGTTTCATCTTCTTCCCGTTCTGACGGCACGAGAGAACATCATTATGCCCTTGCTTCTGGACAAAAAACAGCCGGACGAGGGGTATCTCCAAGAGCTTTCCCGGATGCTGGGGATTCATGACCGCCTGACCCATTTGCCCCACGAGCTTTCCGGCGGACAGCAGCAGCGTGTGGCGATTGCCCGGGCGCTGATTGCCCGGCCCGACATTGTCTTTGCGGACGAGCCGACCGGGAATCTGGACAGCAAAAGCGGCAGCGAGGTCATGGAACTGCTGCAAAATGTTTGGAAAAAGATGGGGACAAAGCTGGTTGTCATCACCCATGACAGCCGGGTAGCGCAGATGGCTGACCGGCAATTTGTCATCGTGGACGGCGTTCTTTCGGAGGTGACGGCGAAATGAAACAGTACCATACCCTGGCGCTGAAAGAACTGCTGGCCCAGCGGGTCACTTCGGTTCTGATTCTTCTGGCAATCCTGTTGTCCACCATGATGACGGCGGTGATTGGTCAGTCCATTGGTATCCTGTCCGCCATGCGGCAGCAACAGGCCATCGCCATCGGCGGAAACCGTCATGCGGGCTTTGTCCAGATGAACGAAGAGCAACTGACGGCGCTGGAAAACGACCCGCGCCTGTCCTTTGTGGGCAGCTTCATTGTGGTGGGGAACGTACGGATGGACAACACCCTGATTCTGGGTCTTAGCGAATTTCACGAAGATGTACGGACCGTCTATCCATCCATATCCGCCATCAAAGAGGGCCGCCTGCCGGTTGCTCCTATGGAAATCGCTTTGCCCGAAGATGTACTGGGCTATCTGGGCTTCTCCGGCGGACTGGGGGACACCATATCCCTCTCCCTCTCCAAGGCTTTGCGGCATGGAATCATGACCCAGTCCTATGACTTCACCGCCGAATTTACCCTGGTTGGTATCACTGAAAGCAATTACCTCAACTATACCGCCGGAGTTGTCAATGGCATTGCAGGGCCTGGAACGGCGGAGATGCTGCTGCCGAAAGCGTATTTTTATTACAACGTGGACGTTCGAGTGGCGGATAAAAGGGTATTTCAAGCCACGATTGACGATTTGGTAACGGCACTAAATGTCCATGAGCTGGATACCACATACAACGTCCCGTATTTGGAGGCTTTGGGTATCCGATACAGCGCTGAGGCCGCTGATGTGGCGGACGCTTCCGGCCAAGGCTTCTCTCTGATGCTGGCGGCGGGAATCCTGTTGGGGGCGCTGCTTCTGCTGGCGGCAGGGCTTGTAATCTACAACATCCTGAAAATTGCCGTCACCCGGCGTACGGCTCAGTACGGCGTTCTCCGGGCCATAGGCGCGGACAAGAGCCAGCTCTACTTCCTGGTATCCGCCCAGGTTTTGCTTCTGTGTGCGGTGGGCATCCCGCTGGGCCTGGTGTTGGGAACGCTATCGGCAAAGGGCATTCTCACCGCTACCACAGGTCTGTTGACTCCGGAAATTTTTTTGGCCCGTGATGCCGGAGAGCTAAACCGCCTGATTGCGGAAAACAGCCGCAGCAAGGGCCTGTTTCTTCTGGTCAGCGCTGCCATTACGCTGATTTTTGCCCTGACTGCCGCCCTGCCCGCGGCACGCTACGCGGCGCGGGTAGCCCCCACTGTTGCGATGGCAGGCAGCAAGGTGAAAATCAAGCGTCGGAGCCGAAAGGAAAAGAAAATCCACAATTTTGAGGCGTTTTACGCTCGGCTTAATTTGAAGCGCAGCCGGGGCCGTACCGCGATCACCGTCCTGTCCCTGGTTATGAGCATCACGGTTTTCATCGCGCTTCAAGGAGCGGTGGGGCTTCTGGATGCCGCCGGGAGCGGTGTGGCGGAACATTACGGGGACTACTCCATCACCAACGAATCCGCGGGGTTTTCTCCGAAGGAGTACCAGGAATTGAGGGATAACACACAGGTAGCGGAGTTGACCGCTATGCAGTTTTCCCTTTATAACCAGGGCGCGGACGGCTATCCGGTTGGGATCGGATTTGGGTTCCCGCTCCAGCCAGGGGATACCTTCCAAGTGGTAGGGCTGAACGAGGCTTACTGGGATAAGGCTTTTTCCGCTCTGCCATCGGAGATTTTTAAAAAGCTGAAAGCCGGGGAGGGCTGTATGGTTCGTAACCCTCTGCCGTTGGTCTTTGAGGGCCAGGAGATTCCCCGCACCAGCATACAGACAGGGGATGTCATCACCGTGGCGGGTCAGGAGCTGGAAGTGCTGGCTACCCTGAATGGCTATGACACTTATTTGAGTGTGGGAAACAATGGATTTGTAAACGGTGTTCAGGTTGTTGTGAACGAAGACCTGTATGCTGCTCTCACAGGGAAAACGACGTATAACTGGCTGCTGCCAGCTTTGGCGGAAGGCGTTGATCGGAAAGAATTTGACGGTACTGTGGAAGCTCTGGCGGGGCGGATTCCCGGCACACTTTGGCTGTCCTACGAAGATACAGACCGGCAGTTGGCAGAGAGCTTCCAACAGATTCAATTTCTGGCCTGGGGGCTGATTCTGTTTGTTGGGCTGATTGGCCTGCTCAATATCATCAACACTGTCTATACAAATATCCATACCCGAATTGCGGAAATTGGTATGCAGCGGGCCATTGGTATGAGTGCGGGAAGTTTGTTCAAAGTGTTCTTGTGGGAGGGCGCTTATTATGGCTTGTTCGCGGCAGTGATTGGAAGCGCAGCCGGATATATTTGCACGATTTTCGTGGAGGCCGCAACAACAGATACGATTCAGCTGGTTGCTGTTCCCATTATTCCAATCGCGGAGGCAACGGTTCTTGCGATTGGAGCCTGCCTGGCAGCAACGTGCATCCCATTGAGAAGGATCAGCAAAATGAACATCGTAGAATCTATCGAAGCAGTTGAATAAAAATTGATCTGCCCAGCGGCGGTTTTTGTGTGCTTGAAGAATGCGCGTTCTGATGATAAAATACGCTCACAAATAACTTTTTTCAAAATTTTTTCCATCTCTCTTTTTTCTGCGTGTATAGGGGTGAAGATACCAAAAAGGAGGTATGACCTATGGATGACAATGAAATTCTGGATTTATATTTCGCCCGGTCGGAACAGGCCATTGTGGAGACTGACCAGAAATATGGATCGTACTGCTTCCATATTGCCAGCCACATCTTATCCAATCCCTCAGACGCCGAGGAAAGTGTCAATGACACCTATTATTCCGCGTGGAAGTTGATCCCTCCCAGAAGACCCCAGCGATTTTCAACCTTTCTTGGAAAGCTCACCCGGAATCACTCCATCGATCGCTGGCGCAAAAATACCGCCGGGAAACGGGGAAATGGGCAGACGCAGCTGCTGCTGGATGAGCTGGAGGAATGCGTCGCGGGCAGCGAAAGTCCGGAAACGGATTTGATGCGGAAAGAGCTGGCTTCCGCTTTGAATCGTTTTCTGCGAAGGCTGCCGGAAAAAGACCGAACCGTATTTTTACTCCGGTATTACTATGCCAATTCCCAAATGGAGATTGCCCAGAAAACGGGGTTATCCTCCAATCAGGTGAAGTACATTTTGCAAAGAACCAGAAAGAATCTGGCAGCCACACTACAGAAGGAGGGCTTACAATGACGTCCATTCAGCTTTTGAAGGGGTTTTCCGAAATTGATTCCCAGCTGCTGGTGAGCGTAGAGAAGCAAATCTGGGGGCAGAAGGATACAAAAACACATGGGAGGATGCGCCGGCCGTTTCTGCTGGCGGCTCTGATCGCCCTGCTGCTGATGCTGGTGGGCTGCGGCATTGCGTATGTCCTGAATCTGCAAAATCTCAAAATTGGGGAGCAGACGATTCCCCAGGTACAATACGACGATTCCGGCAATCAGGTCGGCGAGACAGAGGTCAAGCTGGATGTACTGTCTATGCAAGGGATCAAGGGCACGCCCAATTATCTGGCGGGTCAGGAGTGGCTTGCTTTCACCAGCAGCTATACCCATTCTGGCGGGGAATACTGGGAAAGCGCCCCGGAATATTGGGCATACAGCGTCCAAACCCAGGAAATGGTGGATAAGCTCAATGAGATATGCGGGAAATATGGTCTGAAGATCATCGGGAAACCCTGGCATGAGCATATTGACTGCAACCAGTTCCTGACGCTGCTGGGCATTGACAGCCTGCTGAAGCCCGATGCCGACGCGGCCCTTTCCATCCCCGCGGGACGCTTTTTCCCCGGCGGCTCCTTTACAATTTACGGAACGCTGGAAAATACGGGCAGTATGTTCACATACCATTGTGTCAAAAAGGATGTGTTCTATGATGTGTTCGCGTATGGTGACGCGGATTCCATTACCCCCAAAAGCTATACAACTGCGGACGGCGTGAACCTGCTCCTGCTGGAATCGGAACAGAGCGGAATGATTTTGGCAGACCGGGAGGATTGCTTCCTTACCCTTAGCGTTGACCTGACGGGCGGCGCTGCCCTGGAACAAATTGCGGAATGCTTTGACTTTACGGTTTATGCCAATCCGCCGGATGCGGATGCCGCCGACGCACGGGAGCAGGCCTCCCTGGAAGAATTGAACAGCAGGCAGGGTGATCCCAATATCGGCCGGCGCCCAACCTATGGAGAATACGTTGCGGATTTGATTCAAAGCGATGAGATGTGGCGTTCCATGGACCCCGAGTACACGCCGCCTTCCAAAACATACGCTTTCCACGATGTGGACGGAAACGGAACAGAGGAGCTGCTCATTTTCTACAACGGATACATTGGCAGCATTGTCGGCATGAAAGACGGAATCACCGACGAAGGAAAGTCCTACCACATGTATTTATGTGAAGACAACGTCCTGGTTGATTTTGATTCTGAACCCAATGGTCTTGGAGAATACCGGTATCATATCTTCCGATTTGCCAACGATGGCGATCCGGTTTTCTCGAATCCGAAGGAGCAGAGCATTGTCCGGCTGAAAAAATGCGGGGATGGCACCTGGTGGCGCACTTCCTCCACAGAGCATTACGCCGAATTTGACACGGTGATTACTGAGGCAGAAGCCATGGAAATCCTGAATTCCTATCAGCCGGTGGATTTGCGGACACGGCCTTTGACAGAATTTGAAGAACCGTAATCCCTGCCCCACGCCCGGCGGCTGAAAACGCAGTGCCAACACAAAAAATCCCGCCAATAGCAGGGGTTCCATAAAGCAGCAAATCAGCGAAGATACAGCAACAGCTGCATCTTCGCTGACTATTTCCGGGGTTGGAGAAGTTATTTACGATTCACAACACACAACAATATTTCTGCATTCCTTCTGTAAATCGGAAAAGATGTCCCACATTGGTTTACAGTATTCCTGCAATTCATTTGGCATCGACCGAAAACCCTTTATCTGAATTGTCCTGCTCTCATTCTCATCAAAGTATCCATCGATACAATCCCAAACTGCATCCCAGTTTTTTCCGCAGCAAGCCGGAAATCCAAAGCTTTTTCGTATGCGTTCATGGAGATCATCCAGATATTTGCATCCGGAAAAATCAACAACAATGGGATTATCTGTTAT
>CAZYWM010000082.1:0-8023 GCA_964651615.1 uncultured Oscillospiraceae bacterium
GACAGTCCAGCCCCGTGCGGATTGGCTCCCGGCCCTGCCGGGCAAATTACAATTTACTGCGTGAAACCGATAAACATCCTTATTATCAATTAGAAACAGAGAGGCATCCCATGGAAGAAAAAATCGCCGCCATCATTGAAATTCTGAAGGAGCGCTACCCCGATGCGGTATGCGCCCTGCACTACGGCAAGGACTATGAGCTGATGATCTCCGTCCGACTCTCCGCCCAGTGCACCGATGCCCGGGTCAATCAGGTCACGCCGGCCCTTTTTGCCGCCTATCCCACCCTGGAGGCCATGGCGGGGGCGGACATTGCCGATGTGGAAAACCATGTCCGCTCCTGCGGCTTTTACAAGCACAAGGCAAGGGACATTGTTCTGGCCTGCCAAATGCTCCTCACCGATTATGACGGGAAGGTTCCTGGCACCATGGAGGAGCTGCTGCGCCTTCCCGGTGTCGGGCGGAAAACCGCCAATCTGCTGCTGGGGGACATCTATGGTGTGCCCGGCAGCGTGGTCTGCGACACCCACTGTATCCGCATCTGCGGCCGGCTGGGGCTGAGCACCGGCAAGGAGCCGGAGAAGGTTGAGCAGCAGCTGCGGAAAATTCTCCCTCCGGAGGAGAGCTCGGATTTCTGCCACCGGATCGTCCTCTTTGGCCGGGACACCTGCACCGCCCGAAATCCCAAATGCGATCAGTGTCCCCTGTCCATGTACTGCACCCAGTTTATCCCCCAGAGCTGAATCATACCCGCCCCCCTTGACGCATACACTGCGGACAAGGGGGGATTCCTTTTGCCCAAAACAAAACCGATCTTTTACCGTGCCCTGATGCTCACCGGGGTAAACCTGCTGCTGCGGGCCGTGGGAACCTCCTTCCACGTCTACCTGTCCCGGCACGTGGGAGCCGCCGGAATCGGCCTGCTGCAGCTGGTAATGTCCGTGGGCAACCTGGCCATGGTGGCGGGCATCGGAGGCATCCGCACCGCCACCATGTACTTAACCGCCGAAGAGCTGGGGAAAGGACGCCCTCAGAATGTGGGACGGATTCTCTCCTCCTGCTTTCTCTACAGCATTCTTTGCAGCTGCGCCGTGGCCGGGGCGCTTTATTTCGGGGCGCCCATGCTGGCCAGAAACTGGATTGGAAACATTCAGACCATTCCGGCTCTGAGGATTTTTGCCGGTTTTCTCCCGGCCATCTGTCTCAGCGGAGTGATGAGCGGCTATTTCACCGCCGCCAACCGGATCGGCACCCTGGCTATGGTAGAGGTGGCAGAGCAGCTGTGCTCCATGGGAATCACCCTGCTGGCGCTGCTGCTCTGGGCCGGGCAGGACCCGGAGCGCTCCTGCATCAGCGTGGTGCTGGGCAGCTCCGGCAGCGCCTGTGTGACTCTGACGCTGCTGGTCTGGCTCCGGCTCCGGGAAAAGCCGAAGCGGGGCAAGCCCTTCCCCGTCCGGAAGCGGCTGCTGCAAGCGGCCCTGCCCCTGGCCGGGGCGGATGTGGTTCGCTCCGGCATCGGCACAGCGGAAAATCTTCTGGTGCCAAAGCGGCTGGCCCTGTGCGAGAAGGTGGACGACCCTCTCAGCGCCTTCGGCCGGGTCAGCGGAATGGTCTTCCCGCTGATGATGTTCCCGGCCTGCATCCTCTATGCCCTGGCGGAGCTGCTGATTCCGGAGCTGGCCCGGTGCAACGCCGCCGGAAGCCAAAAGCGGATTCAATACCTGGTTCGCAAAAGCCTCTGGGCCGCCATGCTCTATGGCGTCTTTTTCAGCGGTCTGATTTTTCTCTTCGCCAGGCCCTTGTGCGCCGCCCTGTATCACAATGAACAGGCGGGGAACGAGCTGATGGTCTACGCTCTGATGATCCCTTTCCTCTACTGCGACGCCATCACCGACGCCATGACCAAGGGCCTGGGGCAGCAGCGGGTCTGCGTCCGCTACAACATCATCACCTCCGCCATGGATGTGGCGTTTCTCTTCCTGCTGCTGCCGGTGTTCGGCATGAGGGGATACTTTTTCAGCTTTCTTGTGACCCATCTGCTGAACTTCCTTCTGAGCCTGCGGCGGCTGTGCCGGATTACCGGCTACCATGTTCCCTTTGCCACCCCCGCCTTGGCGGTCAGCGCCGGGCTTCTCTCGGTCTGGGCCGCCAGGCTGGGCGATGCGGGATGGGCCTATCTTCCGATTTTCTTGGCCCTGCTTTCGCTGTTCGGTGTGCTTAACCGGGAGGATGTGGCCTGGGCAAAAGGGCTGGTGTTCCGAAAAGCCGGGTTGACCAGGGAGCCGGAAGGCGATATAATAGAGCATCATTTGAATGCGAGTGGACATCCATGAAAAAATACCGGTCTTTTCTTCTTGTCATGCTGCTGCTCCTTGGGGCAGGCTGCTTTCTGGTGTGGAAATATTACCCTCTTTCGCCCCCTCCCGCTTCCCCGGAGGCGCCCTTTCGTGTGCTGTTTCTGGACGTGGGGCAGGGAGACGCCGCCCTGGTGGGCTGCGAAAACCACTGGCTGCTGATTGACGGCGGCGGGCGGGAAAGCGCTCAGAAAATCTATTCCGTGCTGAAGAAACGGGGCATCACCCATCTGGACATGGTAATTGCCTCCCATCCCCACGAGGATCACATCGGCGGCCTCAGCGCCGCGCTCCAGGGCCGCACCGTGGGGCTCCTCCTCTCCCCCACCGAATCCGATTCCAGAGAATGCTTTCAGGACTTGTGCCGCAGCGCCGGGGAAACGGTCGTCACCGTTCCCAGAGCCGGGGACCGGTACGCCCTGGGCAGCGCCACGGTGGAGATTCTGGGGCTGAACGCCGGGCCCACGGAAAACGCCGCCTCCATTGTAGCCAAGCTCACTTATGGAGCAGTCAGCTTTCTCTTCACCGGGGACATGGAGGCGGAATACTTTGACCCCCAATGGAATCTTTCCGCCACGGTGCTGAAGGTCAGTCACCACGGCAGCAGCAGTGGCACCAGCCGGGAGCTGCTGGAGCGGGTATCTCCCAAATATGCCGTAATTTCCCTAGGGAAGGACAATCCCTATTTCCTTCCTCATCAGCGGGTGCTGAATCTGCTGGATGAGCAGTGCGCCAATCTTTTCCGCACGGATCTACAGGGGGATATTCTCTTCACCTCCCAGGGGGATGCCCTGTCCGTCTCCACTCAGAAGGATGCTTCCAGCCGGGAAATCTTCACCCCGGGCGACGAAACGCTGGGAGAAAACACCGTTTCCACCGCTCCCCAGGGCTATGTCATCAACGCCAACTCCAAGGTCTTCCACCTTCCCGCCTGTCCCAGCACCCAGACCATGAAGGACAGCAACAAGCGCTTCACCCAGGACACCCGGGAGGAGCTGATCGCCCAGGGGTACAAGCCCTGTGGAAATTGCAAGCCATAATATCATGGGCAGTCTCACAGGAGGCTGCCCATTTTTTCTAAAATTCCACGGCGGGGCCTTGACAATTTGGTTTTCATATTATATAATTCTTGTTATATAACAAGAATTATATAAAGGAGGCAGGCCATGTGCCACCGAAGACCAAAATCACCCGGGAAATGGTGCTTGACGCCGCATTTCAGGTAGCCCGGGAGGCGGGAGCCGAAAACATCAACGCCAGAACCGTGGCGGAAAAGCTGGGCTGCTCCACCCAGCCCGTCATGTACCACTTTGCAACCATCGAGGAGCTGAAAAGAGCCGCCTACACAAAAACGGATTGGTATCACACGGAGTATCTGATGAACGTGGGGCAGGAAGAGCCCATGCTGGACATTGGACTAAACTACATCCGATTCGCCGTTCAGGAGCCGAATCTGTTCCGCTTTCTCTTCCAGTCGGGATATGCCGCGGAAAACAGTCTGCTGGAAATGATCGACTCCGAGGAGCTCTCGCCCGTCCTCTCCGCCATGAGGTCGGCCATGGGGGTGAGCCTGGAGCAGACAAAGGAAGTATTTTTGACCCTTGCCCTTTTTGTCCACGGCTACGCCAGCATCATCGCCAACAATTCCCTGGAATACGACGAAAAGCTCATCGCCGCCCATCTGAAACGGGTGTACACCGGGGCGGTATTGGCATTACAGGAGGAACTGTCATGAAAAAATTATACGAGAAAAACCAGCTGACCTTCTCCCTGGTATGGATTGGAATCTACTGCGTTTTGCAGTCCCTGGCCAATCCCCTCAACGAAAAAATCGGGATCGCCTATTCCGCCAGCGCCCTTTTCTGCGTCTTGCAGGCAATTGCCCTCTGGATGTTCATTCAGAAGAACGGCTTGCAGAAGCAGTACGGCCTGTGCGCCTCCCCCTTCCCTGCCCGCCGGTTTCTGTACTACATACCGCTGATGGTTTTAATGTCAAGAAACTTCTGGAATGGCGTCACCGTCAATTTTCCCCTGGCTGATACAGTCTGCTATGTTATCTGTATGCTCTGCGTCGGCTTTGTGGAGGAAGTGATTTTCAGGGGATTCCTGTTCAAGGCCCTTGCAAAGGACAATGTCACCTCGGCCATTATCATTTCCAGCGTCACCTTCGGGCTGGGCCACCTGCTGAACCTGGTCAACGGCAGCGGCGCGACTCTTGCGGAAAACCTGTTCCAGGTGACTGGGGCCATTGTCATTGGTTTCCTGTTCGTGATCCTGTTCTACCGTGGCGGAAGTCTTCTGCCCTGCATCATCGCCCACTCCTTCATCAACACCGCCAGCGCCTTTGCCAATGAAGCCGGCCTGACCCTGGAAAAGCGGATGGTGTTCCACCTGGCGCTGATCGGAATCAATGCCGCTTACGCTTTGATTCTGACCAAAACCCTTCCAGAGAGGAAATAGGAAAATTGAAATGCAAATCGTCCCCCTCCGATGCCCACAAGGGAACATCGGAGGGGGACATTTTAGAGCCTGATGATTTTTGTGGCCACGTTTTCGCAAAAGGCCTTGTCGTGCTCCACAAACAAAATGGTGGGCCGGAACTGGAGCAGCAGCTCCTCGATCTGCATCCGGGAGATCACGTCAATATAATTCATGGGCTCGTCCCAGATGTGCAGATGGGCCGGTTCGCAGATGGATTTGGCCAACAGCACCTTTTTCTTCTGCCCGGCGCTTAAACTGGACAAATCCTTTTCTGTCTGGAGCTTTGGCACATCCAGCTTTGCCAGCATGGCCAGCAGCAGGCTCTCCTCCGTCCCGCTGCTTCGGGCCAGATCGGACAGGCTCCCCCGCAGATTGGAGGCGTCCTGGCTGACATAGGAGATTTTCAGGCCGTTTCCCCGCCAGAATTCCCCGGTGTAGGGAATCTCCTGTCCGCAGATCAGCTTCAGGATGCTGCTCTTGCCGCAGCCGTTGGCCCCCTGCAAGGCGATCCGCTCCCCCTGCCGGATGGCGAAGCTGATGTGCTGGCAAACCGGCTCCCTGCCATACGCAATGGTCACGTCCCGCAGCTCCGCCAGGCGGTCAGAATGAAAGGCCGTCTGGAAGATTTTCAGTGTGTCGCTGCGCTCGATGTTTTTCAGCAGCCTGGACTTCTCCTCGATGGCCGCGGTCTGGCGCTGCTGAATCGCCTTGGCGCGGGCCATGGCTTTTGCCGCCTTGGCACCCTGATAAGGTCTGTAATTTTTCGGTTTGTCCACCTTCAAGGGGTCTGCGCCGATTTTCCGCCCTTCGGCGGTGTCTGCCCACTGAGCCTTTTCCCGGGCTGTCTCCTCCAGCCGGGAAATCTCCTTCTTCAGCTTCTCATTCTCCGCCCGCTCAAAATCGTCCTGCCGCTGCTTGTTTTCCATCCAGGTGGAAAAATTGCCCTTGCAGACCTGAATGTCCGACCTGTTGATGGACAGGATGTGATCCACGCACCCGTCCAGGAAGGACCGGTCGTGGGATACCAGGATGAAGCCCTTCTTCCCCCTGAGATACTGGCTCACCAGCTCCCGGCCCCGGATGTCCAGGTGGTTGGTGGGTTCGTCGATGAGGAGGAAATTGTTCTCCTTGGAAAACAGCACCGCCAGCTGGAGCTTTGTCTGCTCCCCGTTGCTCAAGGTATCATAGGGGCGGTACAGCACCTCGTCGTCCAACTGGAGCTTGGCCATCTCCCGCTGGAGCCGCCAATATTCATAATCCGGGTACATGGCTTCCACCGCGTCCATGGCCAGAACGCTGCCGTCCACCACCGGATAAGGAAAGTAGGAAAAGGCCACCGAAGCGGAAATGCTTCCCCGATACTCATACTTTCCCAGCAGCAGATTCAAGAAGGTGGTCTTCCCCCTCCCGTTCCGGCCGGTAAAGCCCAGACGCCAATTGGTATCGATCTGGAAATTAACGTTTTCAAAAATGTTTTCGTAGCTGCCCTCATAGGCAAAGGTCAAATTGGAAACTTGAATCAAAGACATGGTGCCCTCCGAAAGTCAAAAAATTTTGGCCGCAGGAAAGCATCCCGCAGCCAACGCAAGTTCACTGCCCCCTTTCGGGCGCAGCGGCACTATGTCAGTTGAATCAGCGCATACCTTCCTGCATCAGGGCATGAAAATTTCGCGGCCTTTTGCCGCCTGATTCCATTGCCCAACGAATCAGCAAGAAGTATTGCGCATTCTTTCAACTCCAATCTTTATCAGTTGCTTCGATTATAGCAGAGAATGCTCCCTTTGGCAAGGGCTTTTTATAAAATACCCTCTTCTCCCCTTGACATTTTGAACGCTGTTCAGTACAATAGAATTGAACAATGTTCAATGGAGGGCCATATGGACAGCAGAGAAGCAATCATACAGGCAGCCACATCCCTCATCGAGGAAAACAGCGCTCATCCGGAAAACATCACCGTCCGGGAAATCTGCAAAAGAGCCGATGTGGGACTGGGGCTTGTCAATTACCACTTTGGAAACAAGGACAAGCTCATCGAGCAATGCGTAGAGCGGATGATAAACGGGATTATCGAAAATTTTCAGCGCATCCGGGAGGAAACCGATGGATTCTCCCCCTTTGAAAAATTGGAGCATCTTGGCAATCTGACTCTGGATTTCCTGTTTGCCCACGAAGCCATATCCAAAATGTCCATTCTTTCCGATATGCACACCCCGAAAGACGGCGACAACACCAGCAGAACCTATGGTGCGTTTCTGCCCCTTGTGGCTGCCTGCCGCCCGGACTGGGACGAAGACGCCGTAAAGAGGAAGACGTTCTGCCTGATTACCGTGATGCAGCAGATGTTTCTGCGGTATGGGACGGTATCCACGCTGATGGGGCTGGACTTGTCGAAAAAGGAAATCCGCCTGGCCTGGCACCGCCAGATTCTTCACGACATTTTGGAGGTTTAGCGCATGAATATTACCGTCATCAACGGGACAGAAAAACATGGCGTCACCTATCGCCTGAAAGAGATGTTTCTGGCGCGGTTCAAGGGCAGCGCGAATATTACGGAATATGATCTTCCAAAGGATTGTCCCCATTTTTGCAGCGGCTGTATCAGCTGTATCGTCAAAGGCGAAGGCACCTGTAAAGGCGCTGCGTACATCGAAAGAATTGACAAATCCCTTTTGGAAGCGGACCTGATTGTAATGACCTCCCCGGCCTATGTGTTTCACGCCACAGGGGCCATGAAGGCGTTTCTTGACCATTTTGCCTACCGCTGGATTCCCCACCGCCCTGCGCCCCAGATGTTTGGGAAGCGGGCCGTGATCATCACCCAGTGCCTGGGTTCGGGGGCGAAATCTGCGGCAAAGGACATCTGTCACAGCCTGTCCTGGTGGGGAATTTCCAAAATTGGCATCTTCACCGGCGCATTGATGGGGGAAATTGTCTGGGAAAAGCTCTCCGAAAAGAAGCGGAAAGAGCTGACGAGGAAAATAAACCGGCTGTCCCAGCGGTTTGCCAAGATAGACTACAGCAAACCCGCGGGCACAAATTTGGCAACCAAAATCAAATTTTCCGTCTGCCGCCTGATGCAGCGGTCGCTGCACCAAAAGGACCCGGAGTATCTGGATGGGAAGTACTGGGCGGAGCAGGGCTGGCTGGGAAAAGCCAGGCCGTGGAAAAAAGAAAGGTGAGGATAACAT
>CAZYWM010000083.1:0-8002 GCA_964651615.1 uncultured Oscillospiraceae bacterium
GCCAAATTGCAATTTGCAGGGCCGGTATGCACAATTCCTCATTCCTCATTATCTCATATCTTGTATCCCATATCTTATATCTCACCAGGAGGTGTGAATTTGAGCAAGGAAAAGCAGCATATTTTCGGGGCGCTGGCGGTGGCCGGGATTTGGCTGGGACTGGCGCTGGCGCTGTGGTTCGGGCCTCGGCAGGAGGTATCCCGGTGGGAGCGGAGGAAACTGGAGCAATTCCCGGCGGTGACGGCACAGGCGCTGCTGGATGGCCGCCTCATGACGAAGTTTGAGTCCTTCACCCAGGACCAGTTTCCCCTCCGGGAGAGCTTCCGCCGCCTGAAGGCCCAGTTCAGCTATGGGATTCTCCGGCAGCTGGACAACAACGGCATCTATCTGACCCAGGGGTCCGCGGCCAAGCTGGAATATCCCCTGAATGAGCAGTCCCTGGCCGGGGCGGTGGAGAAATTCCAGGAAATTTACGACCGGTATCTCCAGGGCGGCGCCGGGAAGGTGGTTTTCTCCGTGGCGCCGGACAAGGGCTACTACCTGGCCCGCTCCAACGGCTATCCTGCCATGGACTATGAGAAACTGTTTTCTGCCCTCCGGGCCATCCCCTGGGGGGAGTACGTGGATTTGACGGATACCCTCTCGGCCCAGAGCTACTATGCCACCGACATCCACTGGCGGCAGGAGACGCTTCTGGAGGCGGCGGAGAAAATCGCCCGCGGCCTGGGGGTGGATATTGAAGAGGAATACCGCCCCACCGCCCTGGACCGGCCATTCTATGGGGTCTACTACGGCCAGGCGGCCCTGCCCCTGGAGCCGGACACCCTGTGGCTGCTGGAAAGCGACACCCTGGACGGCTGCGTCGTCACAAACCATGACACCGGCGAGACCCTCTCGGTGTACGACAGGACCAAGCTGGACAGCTGGGATTTGTACGATGTGTTCCTCTCCGGTCCGGCGGCGGTGCTGACGGTGGAAAATCCCGGGGCAAAGACCAATCGGGAGCTGATCGTCTTCCGGGATTCCTTTGGCAGCAGTCTGGTGCCCCTGCTCCTTCCCGGCTATTCCAAGGTGACGCTGCTGGACATCCGCTATGTGCCCACGGCCTGCTTGGAAGAGTACGTGGAATTCGGGGACCAGGACGTGCTTTTCCTCTACAGCCCCCTGGTGCTGAACCAGAGCGCCATGCTGAAATAGACATGAAAAGGACGCGGCTTTTTCGGCCGCGTCCTTTTGGTTATTGCATATAGCGCTTGTTCAAGCTGTCCAGCCAGCCGTTGGAGCCTTCGTTGAGCATATCCCGCATGTCATAGTAGTTTTCCAGGTTGCGCCAGCCAAGGCCGTCGGTGCGGCGCTGGGTGGAGCCGCTGAAGGTGGTGGGGGGATTGGAAATCACGACCCGGGTATCGGGCAGGGCTTCGATCAGCTCCATCTTCTCGGAGTAGTTCCGGTGGCAGGCCCAGAGGTTTTTCAGCCAGGTCATCTGCTTGATGGGCTCGATGCTCACCTTCCATTCCTGGTCGTTGATGTTCAGGTCCTCCAGAGCGGTGCAGCCCAGCAGGGGGGTGTAGTCCCGGATGACATCGTGGTCGATCTCCAGGTAGACCAGCTCCTTGCAGGTTTCCAGAGGGGTGATGTCCTCCACGCAGGTCCATGCAAGGATCAGATATTTCAGATGGGGCATATATCTGGCGAATTCCACGGATTTGATGGGGTGGTGCCCCAGATCAACGCAGATCATATCCTCGCAGTAGCGAAGCAGAACCACCTCCTCATCATGCAGGCAGGCGATCTGAGACTGGGGGAAGAACGTGGTTTCGTCGGTACGGGCGGAGCAGGTATCCGTGAAGACGATCGTCCAGACCACCTTGTAGTCACTGCGCATTTCCTCCCGGTAGGCGGCCATATCATCGTTGTCGATGCCGCTGCTGTCCACGATCAGCTTTTCCAGATTGGGGAACTTGGAGGCAATCTCCTTTGCCCGGTCGATGCTGCCGATGCTCTGGCTGGAAATGTCCAGCTCGGTGGTGTCGTCCGGATAGGTGCTGCCGAAGATGGTCACATCCCAGTGAATCTGCACATCGGGATACTCCTGCCGAAGCAGAAGCAGCTCCTCCGCCGTGGCCTGGGGGTTATGGATGGTGAGTTCTCTCAGCTCCTCCATGGCGGCAAGGCCGACGGAGAGCTCCTGGTATTCCCCGCCGGTGACTTCCAGACTCCGGGTGTTGGGGGTAATTTCAGTACCGGAGATGGAGGTCAGATACCGGACCTGCCATTGGGGATAGTCCCGCTCCAGCTCCCGCAGGGCCACGAAGTCCCGGCAGTTGGTGCCGTCTACCAGCTTCAGCCGGGGCAGGTATTGCAGCAGCTGAATGTCCTGCTGGGTCAGGGTTTCCGGGGTGACGGTTTCGGTGTCCGGGGGATATGCCCCGCCGCCGATGGGGACGGTGTAGTTCACCTGCAAATCCGGGTAGGCCAGATACAGGGCCATCAGCGCTCCGTAATCGGTGCAGCTTTCGGCGTTCACAGTGGTGAGATTGGGGAAGTAGGCGATCACGTCCACATCCTCCTGGGCCAGATGGGTGAGGGTCAGCTCGGTGATCTCACAGTCGTAGTAGCTCCCCTGGAAGGGAACGCTCCAGAGAATCTGGGTGCCCGGCATTTTCCAGGCCAGGGTGTCATATTCCTCCGGGGTGATGGCCTGGGTCCGCAAATCCAGCACCTGCTGCCCCTTGGGAAACAGCTGCCAGTCCAGCACCACAAAATATTTCAGTGTAAAATAACTGACTGCCAGAATCACTGCCAGGGCAATTGCGATGATGGCAATGGCAATGGTTCCGGCCAGACTTTTTTTCCTCATGTGCTTTCTCCTTTGTTTTTCAGCATGGTCTCAAATCCCGGGCCCGCGTTCCCGCTGAGGGCTATTATGCACTTCTTTCCGGAATAAGTCAAGGGAGCTGTGAAAAAAACCAGGTTATTCCTTTGGAATTGTAATCGTGACCACAATTTGGCTCTCCGTTTCCCGGCGCTCGGACACGGCGCTGATCCCCTGGGACTGCATCTGGGAGAGGGACTTGCTCAGGCTGTTCAGGAAGGAGCCCACATCCGCCCGGGCGGAGCGCTGGGGCTTCTGGCGCAGCAGGGAGAGGATGTATTTTTCCGTCTGGGCCACGCTCATTCCCTGGCGGCTGATCTGGGCGATGGCGGCAAGCTTGGCCTCCTCCTGGGGCAGCTTCAGCAGGGCGCGGCCGTGGCGCTCGGTGAGCTTTTCCTTTCGCAGGGCGTCCAGCACCGCCTCGGAGTGGCGCAGCAGCCGCAGCTTGTTGGCCACGGCGCTCTGGCTCTTGCCCAGCAGCCGGGCCGTCTGGTCCTGGCTCAGGTTTCCCAGCTCCATCAGCCGGCTGATGCCCCGGGCTTCCTCGATGAAATCCAGGTCCTGGCGCTGCAAATTCTCCACCAGCGCGGCCAGCCCCGATTCCCGGTCGTCCATCTGCATCACAATGCAGGGAACCTCGGTCAGCCCGGCCAGGGCCGCCGCCCGGAGCCGCCGCTCCCCGGCCACCAGCTCATAGCCCGTGCCCACCCGGCGGACGGAGAGGGGCTGCAGGATTCCGTGCTGCCGGATGGAATCCGCCAGCTCCTCCAGGGAATCCTGGTCGAAGACCTGCCTGGGCTGGGTGGGATTGGCCCGGATCATCTTGGGAGGCAGAAAAACCACCCGCCCGGACTCAATATAGGTTTTCAGCTTCTGACACTGCATATGCCTGGCCTCCTTAGATTCTGGTTCGTGACGTTTCAACTGCCAGTATAATTCCAGTCCGGCGGAAAACACATCGAAATCGGTGCCTGGGAGGAAGAAACTGAACGACAGGAAATACCTTTGGCGTGTCAAATAAAATCCTTTATCAATTCTTAACCTTTCAGACGCCCTTGTTCACAGCCTCGACTTGTTTTTTCGGGTGAGAGCGGGTATAATGTGTCCCATGAATCAATGGGAAGGAGTAATTCCATGCAGACCAGGGAAAATGAAGTGACAATGGTGGTGCAGCAGATTATGGATCAGGCGCGCCGGGCGGTGGTGGGAAAGGATACCACGCTGCTGTGGGTGCTGGCCGCCATTTTGGCCCGGGGGCATATTCTGTTGGAGGACATCCCCGGGGTGGGCAAGACCACCATGGCGCTGGCCTTCTCCAAGACGCTGGATTTGAAATACAGCCGGGTTCAGTTCACCCCGGACGTGCTGCCCTCGGACATCACGGGCTACAGCGTTCCGGACCCCCAGACCGGGGAGCTTCGCTATCAGCCCGGGGCGGTGATTTCCAATCTGTTTCTGGCGGACGAGCTGAACCGGGCCACCTCCCGGACCCAGTCCGCCCTGCTGGAGGCCATGGAGGAGGGGCAGGTCACTGTGGACGGAGTCCGTCATGTGCTGCCCCAGCCCTTCATCGTCATCGCCACCCAGAACCCGGTGGGGGCGGCGGGCACCCAGCTTTTGCCGGACAGCCAGATGGATAGGTTTCTCATCCGGCTGAGCCTAGGCTATCCCGAGCCCAAGGATGAGGTGACGATGGTGCTGAACCGGCAGGAGGGGAATCCCCTGCAATCGCTGCGGACGGTGCTGTCCCGGGATCAGCTCTGCGCCCTGCAGGACACGGTGGAGAAGACCTTCATCAGCGACACCGTGGTTGCCTATATTGTCCGCTTGGTGGGAGCCACCCGGGAGGATCAGGAGCTGCTCCGGGGCGCCAGCCCCCGGGCAACCTTGGCGGTTGCCTCCATGGCCAAGGCGGTGGCCCAGCTCCGGGGCCGGGACTATGTGGTGCCCGCCGACGTGCGGGAGGTGTTTACCCAGTGCGTGGCCCACCGGCTGATCCTCACCCCCCGGGCCCAGACCCAGGGAGTCACCGCAGAACAGGTGCTGGGGCGGATTTTGGAGACGGTCCCCGCCCCCAGGCTTCGTTGATATGATCGTAAGAAGAATGCAGTATTTGATGCTGCTGATGGGAGCGCTGGTGTATTACGTGTCCAGCGGCGAATGGATTTCCTGGATTTTGCTGCTGACGGTGGTGGGGCTGCCCTGGCTCTCGCTGCTTCTGAGCCTGCCGGCCATTTTCTCCTTCCAGCTGTCCCCCGCCGGGGTGGAGGTGCTGGAGCAGGGGGAGGAGGCGGAGGTCTGGCTGCTGGGCAGCAGCGGCAGCCCCATGCCCCCCTTCAAGGGCCACATCTGCCTGACCAGCTGCTTCACCGGAAAACAGTGGCGCTATGAGCCGGAGCAGGGCTTCTCCACGGAGCACTGCGGCGGCTACCGGGCCCGGGTGGAAAAGGCCAAGGTCTGCGACTACCTGGGGCTCTTTGCCTTCCGGGCTAGAAACACCAGGGAGCAGACCATCCTGGTGCGGCCAAAGCCTCAGCCGGTTACTGATCTGGTGGACCCCCAGCGGATGGAGCTGAACCACTGGGTGCCCAAGGCCGGGGGCGGATACTCCGAAAATCACGAGCACCGGCTCTACCGCCCGGGGGACAGCCTGAACCAGCTCCACTGGAAGCTCTCCGCCAAGGTGGGAGAGCTGATCCTCCGGGAGCCCATGGAGCCGGTGCGGGGAGCGGTGCTGCTGACGGTGAGCCTTCGGGGGGACCGGAGCGCGCTGGACCGGAAATTCGGGCGGCTTTTGTATGTGGGCCGGTACTTATTGGAACGGGAGCTGGACTTTGAAATCTGGGCCCTCACCGGAAACGGGATGGAGCGGCTCCATGTGAATTCGGAGGACACCCTGCAAAAGGCCATAGACCATCTGCTCTGCTGCCCCCTGGCCCAGGAGGGGGAGGCCTGGGGAGAGGAGCAGAGAGCCTCTTGGCAGTACCATATCGGAGGGGACGCAGATGAAACGTAGAACCTCTGCTTTTCTGGAATCGGCGGCGCTGTCCATCCTGGGGGCCTGGGGGGCCGTGGGGTGCCTGACCTCCGCCTTCTCGCTGACGGTGCTGGAGCCCCGGGGGATGATGCTGCTGTGGCTCTGCTGGGCGCTGCTCTGCGCCTGCCTGCTGGGGCACCGGTGGGGCGCGCCGGTGCTGCTGGCCCTGGGAGCGGTGGGAATGGGCTTCCTTTGGCACGACGGACAGTTTGGCCGGCAGCTGCTCAGCCTGCTGGGGGTGCTGGCTCGGGCCTATGACGCGGGCTATGGCTGGGGCATCCCCCAGGCGTTACAGGTGGAGCGGCTCACCGCCGACCTGCCGGTGACGGTGCTGGGAATGGTTCTCATCTTCGCGGTGAGCTTTGCCGTCTGCCGGAGGAAGGGAACCGGCCCGGCGGTATTGCTGCTTCTTCTTCCCCTGGCCTGCTGCCTGGTGGTGACGGACACGGTGCCGGGGGAGGCGTTCCTGTTTCTGTTGCTGCTGAGCCTTTGCCTGCTGCTGCTCACCGACAGCGTCCGCCGGGAAAACGGCCCCCAGGCGGGGCGGCTGACCGCCATTGCCCTGGTGCCGCTGGCCCTGGGGCTGGGGCTGATGTTCTATTTTTACCCCCGGCAGACCTATGTGAATACCAGCCAGGCCCTTCGGGAAAAGCTGCTGACCACGGTGGCGGAGCTGCCCCGGCGGCTGGAGGAGCAGGGCATGGAATGGCTCACCGGCCTGGGGCGGAAGCAGCGGGTGGAGCTTTCGAACCTTCCGGACCAGCAGCTGCTGGGAATCCCGGTGGCCACGCTGACGGCGGAACGGGACGGGCCGGTGTATCTGCGGCAGCAGGACTACGATGTGTATACCGGCGCCGCCTGGGAGTCCACGCCGGACCGGCAGGATACCCTGGCGGGCACCGGGGAGACGCTGGGAGCGGTGACGGTGAGGCCCCTGAACGCCCAGACCGCCCTGCTTCTGCCCGCTTTCCCCGAGGGCCAGACCTTTTTGACCGACGGGGCGGCGACCAGCGGCCAGAATCAGTGGGAGTATACCGTGATGCTCCGCTCCGCCTCCATGGGGGCCCTCCCCGGCCAGCAGTGGCTGGAGCTCCCGGCCCAGACCAGCCGCCGGGCCCAGGCGCTGCTGCAAAGCCTTCCCGGAGAGAAGGAAACCGTGGAGCAGGCGGTGCAGACGGTGGGCAATTACGTCCGAAACGCGGCGGTCTATGACCGGGGCGGGACCTCCATGGCTCCGGGGGAGACGGATTTTGCCCTGTGGTTCCTGGAGCAGGGGGAGCGGGGCTACTGCGTCCACTTTGCCACGGCGGCGGCGGTGCTGCTGCGAAGCGCCGGGATTCCTGCCCGCTATGTCACCGGCTATCGGGTTGATGCTTACGCGGGGCAGACGGTGCAGGTGACAACCGACCATGCCCATGCCTGGGTGGAGTATTACGACTACCACACCTGGACCTGGAACATTCTGGAGGCCACCCCCGCCGACGGATCCCTGCCTCCTCCCGAGACGATTCCTGAAACCACCCTGTCCACCCAGCCGGAGCCCCAGACCCAGCCCACCACCGCCCCGACGGTTGGAGCGACCCAGCCCAGCGGCGCTCCCCAGCCGGCCACGGCGCCGGAGGAAAAGTGGACGCTGCCGGTGTGGATTCCGGTCGCAGTGCTGAGCCTGGCCCTTTTCTGGGGGCTGACGGAGGCCCAGCGGCTGCTTCGGATTCGGCTGCGGCGGAAAAAGCAGACCGCAGGCAGCGTCAATCAGCGCTCCGCCGCCTGCTTCCAGGAGCTGGAGCTGCTGCTCGGGCTGCTGAAACGCTCCATGCCGGAGGAGGTGGAGCAGCTGGCGGAAAAGGCTCTGTTCAGCCAGCACACCCTGACCCGGGAGGAGCTGGGCCAGTTTACCGCCTGCCAGGCTGCCTGCCGCCGGGCGCTGCGGCAGCAGGTCTGGTGGAAAAAGCTGCTGTACCGCTATTGGTATGCCGTCCTGTGACACTGGAAAGGAAAAGATTCGATGGAACAGAAATTTATTTTGGAATGGGAAAAATGCCGCGCCCTGGCGGCGGAAGCGGGGGTGCGGATGCGGCCGGTTCCGGCGG
>CAZYWM010000084.1:0-7997 GCA_964651615.1 uncultured Oscillospiraceae bacterium
TCCCGTCTCCCATTTGGAGACAGCTCTGTCTGTGATATTCAATTTTTCTGCCAGCTGCGATTGGGTCAGTTTTTTCTCTTTCCGGCACTGGGCGATAAAGCGCCCAATCTCTGTCTGTGTCATTCTTTTTCCTCCCTCCGCTTTGAAGGATACTCCTGATCCCCTGTTTTTCCCAGGAACCAACGGTTGGATTGGGAAAAATCAACCGTTGGTTGGGCGTTTTTTCAAAGAGCCAGCCCGGCTCCGCCGGGTTGGCGCAGCCTCTGCGCAAATTGTCCGCGGGCAGAGCCTGCGGACAATTTGCGGGGAATTATTCCGATTTTGGGTCTTCTTCGGGTGTATTCCGGTCGCTTCTCAGCAGGGTCAGCAGAGAGCAGATGAACAGCGCCCCGCCTGCCAGAGCAAAGACCGCCGCCGCCCCAATGAACATCAGCTTCCCCTGGCTGCTTTTGAACAGGTCATAGGCCAGATATACCAGATACCCGCCGCCCAGCAGCCGAAGCAACAGGGACGCCTGTGGGGGCTTTTGACTGGTTTTCATCAGCGCTTCTTCCGCTTGCTCAACAGGTCAAAGGTGACAGCGCCCAGCAGTACGCAGCCTTTGACGATCTTCTGCACGTTGGTGTCGTAGCCGGCCAGAGACATGCCATTGTTCAGGATGCCCATGATGAATGCGCCCACAACCGCACCGATGATGGTGCCCACGCCGCCGGAAGTGGCAGCGCCACCGATGTAGCAGGAGGCAATGGCATCCATCTCAAAACCGTCACCGGCCTTGGGAGTTGCGGACTGGTTCCGGGCGGACAGCACGATACCGGCCACCGCAGCCAGCAATCCCATGTTAGCATACACCCAGAAGAACACCTTCTTGGTGTTGATGCCAGAGAGCCGGGCCGCCTTAGCGTTGCCGCCCATGGCGTAGACCTGACGCCCCGCCACAGTCTTGGTGGTGATGAGGTGGTAGATACCGACCAGGGCAGCCATGAGAATCAGAACCACGGGAATGCCATTATAGTTGGCCAGCTTCCAGAAGAAGAAGCCCACAATGAACAGGATCACCGCGTCCTTGACTACAGTCTGCCACAGGGGGATGGTGGGCAGGTTGTGCTTCTTTGCGGTGCGCTGTGCTCTGACCTCCGCCAGGATAATCAGTGCGCAGATCACCGCGCCAATCACCAGGCAGACCAGGTCAATGCCCTTGCCCTTGTTCAGGTCGGGGTTGTCGGTCATAATCCGGACAGTGGGCAGGAAGCCAGTGCCGATCCAGTTGTAGGAAGCGGGCAGGGGGCCTTTGGTCTGGGCCTTCAGAATGACATAGCATAGTCCACGGCCCATGAGCATGGTTGCCAGAGTGACAATGAAGGGAGGAATTTCCAGCTTGGCCACAAAGAAGCCTACAAACACGCCGAAGGCAGCGCCCACAGCCAGCGCGCCCAGCATGGCTACGGGAGCGCTGACGCCGAAGTCCATCAGCAAAGTACCCGCTACGGCGCCGCAAGCGGCCACCACAGAGCCCACACCCAGGTCCACGTTACCAGTGAGCACACATAACAGCATACCAACGGCCAGGATAACCACGTAGCCGTTCTGCATAATCAGGTTGTTGATGTTCATGGGGGTCATGTTCTTGCCGCCGGTGAGGATGGCGAAGAACACATACACCACAATCAGCATGATGACCATGCCATACTGCTTCATATTCAGCTGAGGCTTTTTCAGGGTTTGAGCGCCAGCCGTTTCCTTGGTTTCAACTTTACTCATGATACCTCTCCTTTTCTGTTATGGGCCATGATACATGCCATGATGGCTTCCTGAGTAATTTCATCGCCCTTGAGCTCTCCGGCAATCTGACCCTCGTTGATGACATAAGTCCGGTCACAAGTGCCAATGATCTCGGGCATTTCAGAGGAGATGACGATGACTGCCTTCCCCGCCTTTGCCAGCTCATTGATGACGCAGTAAATTTCATATTTAGCACCCACGTCAATGCCCCGGGTGGGCTCGTCCAGAATCAGCACATCCGGCTCGGTGAGCATCCACTTGGCCAGAACCACCTTCTGCTGATTGCCGCCGGAGAGGGAGCCCACGGTCTGTTCAATGGAATTGGTTTTCACATTGATGCGCTTGCGGTATTCCTCGGCGCGCACGGTTTCCATGCTGTCGTCCACCACGCCCTTTTTCGAGAAGAAATTCTTTAGAGCGGACAGAGTCATATTAAATTTGATGCTGTCAATCAAAACCAGGCCATAGGTTTTCCGATCCTCGGACACATAGGCCAGATGATGATCGATGGCCTTCTGAACAGAATCCAGCTTGACCTCCTGGCCTTTGATTTTTACGGTGCCTGTGATTTTCTGGCCATAGCTGTGGCCGAAAATGCTCATGGCAAGCTCAGTACGTCCGGCTCCCATCAGTCCGGCCAGGCCAACCACCTCACCGGCGTGAACTTGAAGATTCACGTCCTTCAGGACCTGGCGTTCGCTGTCGTCGGGGTGGTACACATTCCAGTCCTTCACTTCAAAAATCACATCGCCTATGGGGCAGTCCCCGCGCTTGGGGTAGCGGTTGGTCAGTTCCCGGCCCACCATGCCCTTGATAATCCGTTCCTCGGAGAAATCATCCACCCCCTTATGCAGGGTTTCGATGGTTTTACCGTCTCGGATGATGGTAATGGAGTCGGCCACGTAGCTAATTTCATTTAGCTTGTGAGAGATGATGATGCAGGTGATACCCTGAGCTTTAAGCTGCAACATCAGTTCAAGCAGCTGGGCAGATTCCCGGTCGTTCAGGGCAGCGGTGGGCTCGTCCAGAATCAGCAGGTTGGCGTTTTTGCCAAGAGCCTTGGCAATTTCAATCAGTTGCTGCTTGCCCACGCCCAGGGTGTTCACGGGGACATCCACGTTCTCATCCCCCAGGCCTACCCGAGCCAGTAATTTTTGGGCCTCCCGCTTGGTGGCCGTCCAGTCGATGACACCCCGGGTCTTCAGCCGCTCATTGCCAATGAACACGTTCTCGGCCACAGACAGATAGGGGCTGAGGGCCAGCTCCTGATGGATGATGACGATGCCCTTGGCCTCACTTTCCCGGATATTGCGGAATTTACAGACTTCACCGTTATAAACGATGTCACCAGTATACTCGCCGTAGGGATAGACACCGGAAAGGACATTCATCAGCGTAGATTTGCCCGCACCATTTTCGCCGCAGATGGCCATGATCTCACCCTGTTTCACCTGGAAGTTAACATCGTCCAGCGCCTTCACACCGGAAAACTCCTTGGTGATGTGGTTCATTTCCAAAATGTATTCTGACATTCTTTCAACTCCTTCGTGCCAGATTGTCGGTTTGGGGGAAGAGAATTTGCAGGTGCAAATACTCTTCCCTCGAACCGGCGGTTTTGGTTTTCCCTGCAACGAAAGAGGCGGCGGCTAAGCCGCCGCCTCTTTCGTTGAGGATTGGAAAAGGGATTAGCCAGCCAGCTGCTCAGCAGTGTAGTAGCCGCCGCCAATCAGCAACTCCTCGTAGTTGTTGACGTCAACAGCAACGGGGGTGCACAGGTAGGAGGGAACAACCTTCACGTGGTTGTCATAGGTGGTGGTGTCGTTGATCTCAGGCTCGGAACCGGTGAGAACGGCGTTGACCATGGTCACGCACTTCTCAGCCAGCAGGCGGGTGTCCTTGTAGATGGACATGGTCTGCTTACCGGAGATAATGTTCTTGGAGGCCATCAGCTCAGCGTCCTGGCCGGTAATCAGGGGCCAGTTCTCGGCGGTGTAGCCAGCGCCTTCCAAGGCGGAGCGGCAGCCATAAGCGAAGCCGTCGAAAGCGGTAGCGCAAATGTCCAGGTCCTCGTCGGCGTACTCAGCAGCCAGGTAGTTCTCACACCACTGCTGAGCAGTCTCCTGAGACCAACGCAGGATGCAGGTGTCCTCGAAGGAGGTACGACCGGTCTTGCAGACCAGAGTGCCGTTGTCCAGATAGGGCTGCAGAACCTTCATCAGGCCGGTGTACAGCAGCAGAGCGTTGTTGTCGTCGGGGGAGCCCATAAAGAACTCGATGGTGTAGGTCTCGGTGGTGTTGGCCAGATCCTTGGCGCTCTCGATGTACTCACCGATGACACGGCCTACGCCTTCGTTGTCGAAGGAGGCATAGTAGCTGACAGCATCGGTGTCCATCAGCAGACGGTCATAAGCGATAACGGGGATGCCGGCTTCCTTGGCCTGAGCCTCAACACCGGTCAGAGCGCCGGAGTCGATGGCAGCGATAACCAGACAATCAACCTGAGAAGCAATCATGTTCTCAATCTGAGAAACCTGAGCCTGCACGTCATCTTCGCCGTACTGCAGCAGGACCTTGTAGCCCAGAGCTTCCAGCTGAGCCTTCATGTTGGCGCCGTCATTAATCCAGCGCTCGGAGGACTGGGTGGGCATGGCAATGCCGACGGTCTTGCCTGTGCCGACCTGCTCTGCGCCAGCGACGCAGGCAAAGACAGCAACCATCAGGGCCAGAGCCATAACGAGGGAAATAAGCTTCTTCATTTTGTGTTTTCCTTTCCTTTTTTGGTACGGATGTCACTCTGTACACAGATTTTCCCCGCATTGCTACGGGAACTGTTTAAATCATAGCATTTCTTATCAGTTTTTTCAATGCGGTGTTTTTCACAAGATTATGGGAGAGTTTTTATGCGCATTGCTTAGTTTCGTCTTATTTATATCGATTATTTTTGGATATTTTTCAACATTTTTCATAAAATTTTCTCCCTTTTTGTATTTTGAAGGAAAATCGGCATATCCACCCCTGGGATACGCCGATTTATGCCATACTTCGCCCTCTGTACTTATCGTCTCAACGCAGCATATCCGATAAGTTGTTGTTCACGGAGTTGCTTCAGTGGGAGGCGTTGTGGTTTCTTTCAGATATTTCCCGCAAAGCTTTTCGGAGAAGGGCATAACCACCTGCGCTACTGGGCCCACCACAGCCATGCAGATCAGAGTGCCCACACCCACTACGCCGCCCAGCAGCCAGCCGGTAAGGGCAAAAAGCATATCCACGCCCACACGCACTGGGCCGAATTTCCACCTTGTCTTGTCACTGAGCACCACAGCCACCAGATCGTTGGGTCCGGTTCCCGCCTGAGATTTGATGACGATGGTCATGCCGAAAGCCAGAATGCCGCAGCCCAGCACCACGGCAATTATCCGCACTGCCATGGGGGACTGAGCGTTCACCAGGCCGGACAGCAGCAGCGTGAACACATCGATGATGGGTCCACCCAAAATCATGCACAGGAATGTACCGATGCGGACGTAGCTTCGGTCAACCACCAGAAGCACCAGGACAATCAGCAGGGAGACAGCAATATGTACCGTGCCATGGGTTAGGGTGGGAACCAGCCTCTGCAGCCCCTGGATCATCACATTGAAAGGGTCGGAGCCCAGGTTTGCCAGCAGAAACAGCGTCACACCCAGATGAGCAACGGTCAATCCCGCCAGCAGCAGTATCACCCGGAGTAGCCAGATATGAAACCGCTCATTTCCATCTTCACCTCTTCCCTGCCCGCCCTGCTCCTCCAGAGCCTCCAGGATTTTTCGCTGGACGGGGAGGCGCTCTCTTTTGGGATAGAGCTTTGCGAAGCGTTCCGCCAGGGCTCCGGCCTCCTGCTTCTCCAAAAGGGGGATCAGCGCCATGGTGTGCTGCTGAGCGGCGTAGGAAATCCAGTAGGTGCCGCTCTCCCGATGGCGGAAGGGGTATTCCAGGATGAAGTCCACGCCCCGGGCCGCCTCCTGGGGGTCCGGCTGGCTGTCCCGAAATTCCTGGACCCAGCTGCCCAGCCTATCATAGAAAATCTGATTGCAGGCGTCCTTCCTGGGGTCGTCCCCCATGCCGAAGGCTCCGGAGAACAACCCCGCTTCCTTTTCCGCCTCCCGAAGTTTTTCCTCATACTCCTGGTAGAGCTCTTCCAGCTGCTGTAAATCCGCCATAGGGCATTCCTCCTGTAGGTTCGGTTCCAGAATATTATTTCTCCGAATGAGCAAATTTGGAAAAAAGCGCGATTTATGTATACTTGCCTGTGCCTAGGCGCCACTGTAGGTATCGGTCTTGACCCTATGGGATGCCTTTGTCCAAAGTTGATGCAGCATCCGAATTTGTTCCTATGCAGACAGTTTAACACAATTTTTCTCCATGTGCAACCAAAAATGTCCCCCATGCTTTCGCATGAGGGACATTGGGATGTAAGCTTAACCAGCGGTAACTTCGGGCTCCTCAATCGGAACCAGGTGCAGCATCTGGACAGGAATCCAGCCCTTCCCGGTTTCGTCATGGAAATCAATGGTGAAGCTGGCCTTGTTACCGGTGGTTTCTACCTTTAACTCCGTCTCGTTTCCATCAGCATCCAGCAGCATCAGCTGATAGCCCTCCAGCATTTCGACGGGAATCGTGAACTTGCAGATGCCGTAGTACTGCGCCAGTCTGGCATCGTACTCAAAGCCCACGCAGATAATCTTCTCGCCGTTCTCCAGTTCGCCGTAGCGCAGTACCAAATCTCCCTCGGGAGTCCAGGCAGTGACGGGAGTGGGCTTTGCCTTCTCCACCAGTTCCAGGCGGCCGCCATCACTGAGCTGGCCGCACACCGGACAGACGGTATAGTCCTCCGCCTCCTCCGCATCGGCAGGAATGAGCTTGAAGTCCCAGTCAACGCAGGCGGTGGTCTTGGTATAGGTGCAGCCCCAGCGCTTGCAGGGAGCGCTGTTCTGGTGCCGGCCGGCAGGCTGCCACTCAGCATACCAGTGAGAGAGGGGCTTTACCTTATCGGTAATCACCTGGATGCCGCAAACCTTGCAGGTGTAAATGGTATATCCCTCACGGGAGCAAGTGGGGCTGACGACCTTTCCTTCGTCAAAAATGTGGCTTGCGGGAACGACCTTCTGCTCCACAAGGATCTCGCCACAGACAGAGCAATGGCTGCCCTCGCTCAGGCCGGGTTTGGTGCAGCTAGGAGCAACCGGCGGATCAATGACTACCGTGTGGCTTGCAGGGACAACCTCCTGCTCCACCAGGACTTCACCGCAGACAGAGCAGTGCTTGCCCTCGGTCAGGCCGGTATCGGTGCAGGTGGGAGCAACAGCTTTGTCAACGACCTCAGTGTGTCCATTGGCGGGGATCTCCTCCTGGGCAACCAGAACCTTGTCACAGGCGGAGCAGTGCTTACCTGCGGTCTTGCCTGCCTCGGTGCAGGTGGCGGGGACAGCCTCGTCAACCACTTCGGTATGGCCCTTGGCGGCGACGACCACGGCGGCTTCGCTCAGCTCCTCGCTGGCTTTTTCATCCTTGAACAGCTTCTTGCAGGCGTTGCAGCGCCAATACGCGATATTGCCCTCTTCTTCGCAGGTGGCCTCAACAGCTTCGACCTTCTTTAGGCTGTGGCCCAGAGCGGGAACCTCCGTCTGTTCCTCCAATACTACGTTGCAAACGGAGCAGTGCTTACCAAAGGTCTTACCCGGCTTCGTGCAAGTGGCAATGACACCGGCATCAACGACTTCGGTGTGGCCCTTGGCAGGAATCGTTTCCAGCCCCTCAAGGACTTGGCCGCAGTCCCCGCAGAGCTTGCCCGCAGTCTTCCCCGGCACGGTACAGGTAGCCTCAACGGCGGGAACATTAACGACATTTTCATGCTTGCACGCAGGTGCTTCTGCGGCAAAAGCCGTCACCGCCAGTGCAGCCACAAGCAGCACTGCCGCGAAAAGGGTCGATGCCACTCGTGACAATACATTTCCTTTCATATGATTTTCCTCCTTAATTTTTCCAGGGATACCCTGGCAGAATGGGTTTCCTCCCCTCCCGGCGCAAACCGGTCAGTTTGGATTTTCCTGGTTACATTTTATCATTGCCGGCCGTTATTTTCAAGCCATTTAATTGAATATTAATAATTTTGATGCTTTTGATACTAGGCTTTGATTAAAAGTTCACAAAGATTTCCGAGGATGATTTGCGTAAAA
>CAZYWM010000085.1:0-7913 GCA_964651615.1 uncultured Oscillospiraceae bacterium
TCATAGCACATTTTTGAGGGATAGTCAAGAGAGCATCCCCCGGTTTGTCCGGGGGAGCTTCAAAAAACCGCTGCCCGCTTCATTCCCCGCTGACAGGCAGCGGGAAAAATCCAGGCAGGCCCCGGGCGGGTTTGCCGGAGCTTTCCTTGCTTTTTACGTTTTTCCCAATTCTTTGTTTTTCTCAAAAGCGGCCGCCACGCAGTCCATAACAGCGCCCCGGAAGCCGTGCTGCTCCAAAGCCCGGACGCCGGCGATGGTGCTGCCTCCTGGGGAGCAGACCGCGTCCTTCAGGGCCCCGGGATGCTCCCCAGTGGCAAGGACCATCTCCCCTGCCCCGATCACGGTAGCGGCGGCATACTCCATTGCCTTGGCTCTGGGGATGCCGCAGGCCACGGCTCCATCCGCCAGAGCCTCAATAAAGAGGCACACATAGGCCGGGCCGCAGCCGGAAAGGGCGCTGGCGGCATCGATGAGCCGCTCCTCCAGCGGGTCCAGCTGACCGCTGAACCGCAAATCCTCCCGGAAGGAGGAAACCGTCTCGTCACTGACCAGCTCATTGCGGCAATACTGGATCATTCCCCTGCCCACCGCCACGGGGGTATTGGGCATCATGCGGATGACAGGGAGCTTCCCCCCTGCTAAGTTCTCGATTCGCTCCACCGTCAGTCCAGCGGCCATGGAGATCAGCAGGGGCTTGCGCCGCTGCAGAGTTTCCCGCAGCGGCTCCAGCACCTCACCCATCATGTGGGGCTTCACCGCCAGGAAAATCCGGTCACAGGTGGAGGCAATCTCCCCGGCGCCTCCGTACCGGATGCCCAAAGTTTCCGCCAATTCCTTCGCCTTGCCGCTGCGGTCGGTCACGAGAATATCCTTGGTGACTTTGCTCAACGCCCGGGCAATCCCGCCGCCCATGTTGCCGCAGCCTAGAAAACCATACTTCATAGCAGCCTCCTTACCGAATGTGTCCGTTTCCTCGGACAATATAGTGATAGGTACACAGCTCCCGCAGGCCCATGGGGCCTCTGGCGTGAAGCTTTTGCGTGGAAATGCCCATCTCGCAGCCCAGGCCGAACTCTCCCCCGTCGGTAAAACGGGTGGAGGCATTCACATACACCGCGGCGCTGTCCACACAGGCGGCAAACAGATCGGCGGCAGCTTCGTCCCGGGTGATAATCGCCTCGCTGTGGCCAGTGGAATGGGCCGAAATATGGGAAATAGCCGCCTCCACCCCATCCACACATTTTACCGCCAGGATGTAATCCAGAAATTCCGTGTCGAAATCCTTTTCCCCGGCGGGCGTTCCGGGAATGATGGTCCGGGCATATTCATCCAGCCGCAGCTCCACCGGATGCTCCCGCCTCGTAACCAGCCGGTCGTGGAGCTTTGGCAGAAATGCTCCGGCGATCTGCCGATCCACCAGCAGCACCTCTTCGGCATTGCACACACTGGGGCGGCTGGTTTTGGCGTTTTCGATGATATTCAGCGCCATGTCCTGATCGGCTGTTTTCTCCACATACACATGGCAGATGCCGGTTCCGGTGGCGATACAGGGCACGGTGGCGTTGCGGATGCAGGCGTTAATCAGCCCCGCGCCCCCTCGGGGAATCAGCAAGTCCACATAGCCCTGGGCCGTCATCAGCGCGGCAGCGCTGTCCCGGGAGGTATCCTGAACCAGGTTCACCGCGTTTTCCGTCACCCCCGCCTGCCGCAGCCCTGCCCTCAGGGCATCCACAATGGCGTTGGCAGAGAGAAAGGCCTCCTTGCCGCCCCGAAGGATGCACACATTGCCGCTTTTCAGGGCAAGCGCCGCCGCGTCGCTGGTGACATTGGGGCGGCTTTCGTAGATGATGGCAATGACTCCCATGGGCACGGATACCTTCTGAATCACCAGGCCATCCTCCCGGGTATGCTCCTCCAGCACCTGTCCCACCGGGTCGGGGAGCTTCACCACATCCCGGATGCCCTGGGCCATGCCTCGAATCCGGTCAGGCGTCAGGCGGAGCCGGTCCAGCATCACCGCACTGATATGCCCCTGAGCTGCCTGCAAATCCTGCTCGTTGGCCGCAAGAATCCGCTCCTGGTGGGAAAGCAGAGCGGCGGCCATGGCTTCCAGAGCCTCATTCTTCTTTTGGGTGCCCAGCCGGGACACCTCTTTTTTTGCCGCCCTGGCGGCGGATAACATCTCCTGCATAAAAAGCCTCCCTTTACGCTTTGAAGCGGGTGCCAACCATTCCCCCATCCAGGATGGTGTAGAGGTTGCCCGGTTCGTTTCCGTTGGCAATGACCATATCGCAGCCGCAGCCCATACAGATTTCCGCAGCCTGGAGCTTGGTAATCATCCCGCCTGTTCCCTGATCGCTGCCGCTGACTCCGGCCAGGGCCCTGACGCTGTCGTCCAGGCAGGTGACTGTGGAGATCAGCCTGGCCTCCGGGTCCTTCCTGGGGTCGGCGGTATAGAGGCCGTCGATGTCTGACAGGAGCACCAGCAGCTGGGCATTGACGCTCTTTGCCACAATGGCGGCCAGGGTGTCGTTGTCACCGATGACAATCTCCTCGGTGGCAACGGTGTCGTTCTCGTTGATGATGGGCAGGGCTCCCAGCTCCAGCAGCCGGTTCAGCGTATTGCTGAAATTCTGATGCCGCTTTTCCGATGCCACATCCTCCCCGGTAATCAGCAGCTGGGCGACGGTGTGGTGGTAATCGCTGAACAGCTTGTCGTAGGTATACATCAGCTCACACTGGCCCACTGCGGCAGCGGCCTGCTTGGTGGGGATGTCCTTGGGCCGCTGGCGAAGCCCCAGCTTTCCCACCCCCATGCCGATGGCACCGGAGGAAACCAGAATCACTTCATTTCCCGCGTTTTTGATGTCACTGATGACCTGGCACAGCAGGGCCACCCGGCGGATGTTCAAGTGCCCCGTGGCATGGGTCAAAGTGGATGTACCGATTTTCACAACGATGCGCATATTCTGCCCTCCCGGAAAGACAAATGTTTTCGGCTATTATACACTTCTCATCAAGGAAAATAAAGTGGGAAAACAAGTTTTATTCATTTTCCTCAAAAACACTTCCCTTTCGGCAGGAAAAATGGTATCATTACACCATCACCTAAGGCAACACCGCGCAATAGGAGCCGCGGGCTTTGGCGGATCTTTTGCCCCTATTATGCGGTATTGCCTAAAACCCCTGAAAGGCGGCAAATGACATGAACTACAAAACCAAGGGCATCCGCTCTCTGTCTCAACCCAGCGGGCGAAACCTCAGCTGGAGCGAGCAGAGCGGTGTCACACTGATGGAACGGGATGGATTCTTCTTCAAGGATTTGGCCAGGACCGGGGAGCTGCTTCCCTATGAGGACTGGCGGCTGGATGACTGGACCCGGGCACAGGACCTGGCCTCCCGGCTGTCTCTGGAGGAGATTGCGGGGCTGATGCTCTACTCCCCCCACCAATCTGTCCCCGGGAACCGGATGCCCTTCCTGGGTACATACCAGGGAAAGCCCTTTGACGAGTCCGGATGTGACGCCCATGCACTGTCCGACCAGCAAAAGGCGTTTTTGCAGCAGGATCATATCCGCCATGTGCTGGTTACGGATGTAAAGGACGCCGCCACCGCTGCCCGGTGGAGCAACGAATTGCAGAAAATGGCAGAGTCCCTTCCCTTTGGCATCCCCATAAACCTGTCCACCGACCCCCGGAACGGGGCGCGGAATGACTCCTTCGTGGAGTTTCGCACCGGCGGCGAAGATGTGAGCAAATGGCCGGAGGGCGTGGGTTTTGCCGCCTGCTTCGACCCGGAGGTGGTGTGCCAGTTTGCCCAGGATGCTTCCAGGGAGTACCGGGCCCTTGGCATCTGTACCGCCCTGGGGCCCCAGATCGACCTGTGCACCGAGCCCCGGTGGATGCGCTTCATCGACACCCTGGGCATGGACACCCAGGCCAGCAAGCAGATGGTGAAGGCCTACTGCGACGGAATGCAGACCACCCCCGCCACCGGAGGCTGGGGCCGGGAGAGTGTGAACACCATGGTCAAGCACTGGCCCGGCGGCGGCACAGGAGAAGCAGGCCGGGACGCCCACTACGCCTTCGGCCAGTTCGCCGTCTACCCCGGCGGCAACGCCGCCGAGCATCTGAAGCCCTTCACAGAGGCGGCATTTCACCTGGATGGCGGAACCGAAGCGGCAGCCGCCGTAATGCCCTATTACACCGTCTCCTGGAACTATGACACCAAATACGGGGAAAATGTGGGCAACTCCTACAGCAAATACATCATCAAGGACCTGCTCCGGGACCAATACCACTATCAGGGAGTGGTCTGCACCGATTGGGACATCACCGGCGACCCCAACCCCACCATCGAGGGCTTTGGCAGCCGGTGCTACCGGATGGAGGATAAAACCGAGGCGGAGCGTCACCTGATCGCCATCATGAACGGCGTGGACCAGTTCGGCGGCAACAGCGCCATCTCCCCCATTCTGGAGGCCTACGAAATCGGCTGCCGGGAATATGGCAAGGATGCCATGCGCCAGCGGATGGAGCTCTCCGCCGCCCGGCTGCTGAAAAACATTTTCCAGTGCGGCCTGTTTGAGGACCCCTATCTGGACCCGGAGGAATCCGCCAAAATCGTTGGCTGCGAGGAATTCGTCCGCCATGGCATGGAGGCTCAGCACAAGAGCGTGGTGCTGCTGAAAAACCGGAAAAATATTCTCCCCCTGCAAAAGGGGTTGAAGCTCTATATCCCCCAGCGGCACATCAAAGAAAGCATGGGGTTCATGCGCTGGAAGCAGCCCTCCAGGACCATCGATCCGGTGAGCGCGGACCTGATTGCCAAATACGGCACCCGGGTGGAAACCCCCGAGGAGGCGGATGCCGCCATCGTGTTTGTGGAGAGCCCCAGCTGCAACTGCTACAGCGTAGAGGATGTGGAAGCAGGTGGAAACGGGTATCTGCCCATCACCTTGCAGTACCGGCCCTACACCGCTGTGGAGGCCCGGCCCGTCTCCATCGCCGGAGGGGATTTCCGGGAGAATTTTACCAACCGCACTTACCGGGGCAAAACCAACACCGCCTACAATGAGCAGGATTTGGACAATATCATAAACACCCGGCGGGAAATGGGCACAAAGCCCGTCATCGTCTGCGCGGCCATCAGCAATCCCATGGTGATGGGAGAATTTGAGGCACTGGCAGACGGAATCGTGGCGGAATTCGGCGTGTCCACCCAGGCCGTGCTGGACATCGTGTTCGGCAGCTACCGCCCACCGGTCGTCTGCCCATACAGCTGCCAAAGGATATGGCCACGGTGGAGCGTCACTGCGAGGATGTTGCCTTTGACCTGGAACCCTACACCGACGAATGCGGAAACCGATATGATTACGGCTTTGGACTGCATTATCCCGAAGGAAACGGGCAGACTACAAGGAAAGCTTAATCTTTTTCTTTGTTGACATTCGACCCGTTCACCCATATAATGACAGGGTAATTTTTTCCTGGAAGGCGGCGACGGCATGGCCACATTAAAATGCAAATTCTGCGGCGGAAGCGTCTCCGCCTTCCCGGACAACGCTCTGGGCATCTGTTCCCGGTGCGGTGCCACCGTCACATTGCCCGCCGATGATTCCCCGCACCGGGCCGCCGCCCACAACTGCGGCAACTATCTGCGCCGGGCCGGGAAATTCGACCAGGCCTTGGCCCAGTATCAGAAGCTCCTCCAGGAGGACGACACCGACGCGGAGGCCCACTGGTGCAGCGCCCTGTGCCGGTTTGGCGTTCAGTACGTTCCTGGGGAAGGCGGCTATGTGCCCCGGGTCACTCGGAGCGGGAATGGAAAATTTCTGGAATCCGGGGAATACCTGGCCGCTCTTGCCAACTCCGGCGGCGCGGTTCAGCTGCAATACGAGAAGGAAGCCGCAAAAATTGCGGACTGTCTGGGAGAGGAAGCTCCCCCCGTCGATCCCGCTCTTTTGCTCAAAGAGGGGTTTTGGCACCTGAATCAGCAGGAGTGGGCGGAAGCAGATCGCTGCTTCCACCAGGTCCTGGCCATCCAGCAGGATCATGGGATGGCCCATTTGGGTCTGCTGCTGGCTGAGTTCCAGTGCCAGAATCCCAAAGCTCTGGCCGCCTGCGGCCAGGAAATCGATGAAAGCCCCCACTACCGGGGCGCGATAGAAACCGGGGATGAAAATCAGCGGAAATTCCTGGAGGCCTGCGCCCGGAGCATCCACCAGCGAAAGCAGCAGGATCAATCCGAAGCCGCCTACCAGAAAGCCCAGGAAGCCATGGATGCCGCCGCTTCCGGCGAATCCTACCGCCAGGCCGCCCGGCTTTTCGGCCAGCTGGACGGCTACAGGGATTCTCAGGCCAATGCCAAAGAGTGCCTG
The DNA here is from genome assembly GCA_964651615.1 of uncultured Oscillospiraceae bacterium. GTDB lineage: Bacteria > Bacillota > Clostridia > Oscillospirales > Oscillospiraceae > Faecousia. Next base: position 6,380 of record CAZYWM010000085.1, read on the forward strand.
CGCCGGGCGGAAATTCTTCGGAAGGAAGCCGTCTATCGGGCCGCTCTGGCCGCCAAAAATCAAGGGGAAAATCAACGGGCGGCGGAGCTCTTTTCCAAAATTCCCGGCTGGCGGGACGCCAATATTCAGTGTGTGGAATGCCGCCAGCGAGCCGCCGCTCAGGAAGCCGCAAAGCCCAGGCAGGAGCCGAAAATTCCCGTATGGCCCAAGCTTCTGGCTGCGGTGTTTCTGCTGGCTCTGCTGTCCCTGGGTGCCTACCTGACGGTGACAAAATATGTAATCCCACAGCAGAAATACAACGCCGCCCTGGCTCTTTGGGAGGCAGGGAATCGGTCAAAAGCCATTGCGGCATTCCGCCAGCTGGGCAGCTTTAAGGACTCCGCCCAGCAAGTGGAGACCATCCAAACAGAATGGTACGCGGAGGCCCAGCAGCTGCTCTCCGCCGGTGACAAAACCAGAGCTGCCGCCGCCTTTGGAGGCCTGGAGGATTTCCAGGATGCCCGGGAGCGGAGCCGCGCCCTCTGGGAGCAGATCGTACCGCCCCAGACCATCAGTGCCGGGGGCTGGTTCACCGCCGCCCTCCGGTCTGACCGCACCGCCGTTGCAGTGGGCGACAACCGGGAAGAGCAGTGCTGGGTGGGCTCTTGGCTGAACATCCGCTCCGTCACCACTGGTTGGGAGCACACTCTGGGATTGCGCACCGACGGTACCGTGGTAGCCGCAGGCTACAACGGAGACGGGCGGGGGAACGTGGAGGACTGGCGGAACATGGCCGCCGTTTCCGCCGGGCAGTGGCACACGGTGGGGCTGAGAACCAACGGAACCGTCATCGGTCTGGGCTGTGACAAGGATGGCCGGCTGGATTTTGCAGAATGGGAAAATATCCAAAACATCAGCGCCGGACGAAACCACACCCTTGGCCTGACCGCCGACGGCACCGCTCTGGCTGTAGGCAGCAATCAGGATGGGCAGTGTGATGTGGCCGGTTGGAGCCAGCTCACAGCCCTTTCCGCCGGAGGCCAGCACTCCCTGGGGCTGAAAATTGACGGCACTGTGGTGGCCGCAGGAAGCAACGCTGAGGGGCAGTGTGCCGTATCCGACTGGGAGGGTGTGGTTGCCATTTCCGCCGGATACTACCACAGTGTGGGCCTGAGAGCAGACGGCACCGTGGTGGCTGTTGGGCTGAACAGTGACGGTCAGTGCGATGTGGAGGGCTGGACGGACATCGTTGCCATCTCCGCCGGAGGCTGGCACACCCTGGGGCTGAAATCCGACGGCGCCATCGTGGCGGTGGGCCGGAACGTAAATGCCCAGTGTGAAGTTCTGGGCTGGGACAATATGATGATACCGGAGTAAGGGGTCTGCTGGCAAAGGCTGTCAGCAGACCCGATGGCCGAAAACAGAAAAAGAAATTCTTGACAACCGGGATATGATGTGATAGAATTCTATCCGTTAGAGATGTTATGTCTCTGGCGAATGAAGTTGGTATTGATTGCGATGAGGGTCCACCTGTTCCCATCCCGAACACAGAAGT
>CAZYWM010000086.1:0-6326 GCA_964651615.1 uncultured Oscillospiraceae bacterium
AATTGGCCAGGCTGTATCCGGTTATAGTTTAGAAACTAACCGGATTGAATACTAGGCTTTGATTAAAAGTTCACAAAGATTTCCGAGGATGATTTGCGTAAAACAAGGGGTCGGATGCAGCTGGGCTGACGCCCAGCAAAGACGACAACGCTGTTTTACACAAATCAGACCGGAAAGATTGTGAGGTTTTAATCAAAGGATAGTATGAGATACAAGATAATTCCCAATTATCTCATATCTTGTATCCCATATCTCCCCTTGCGCGCGGTAGCTCTCAGAAAATTCAAATGCTGCCTCACGGTTGTGAGGCAGCATTTGGGAAATCAGGTATCAATTCTGCGGGTGCTTTCCCGCTGGAAAAGGGTAAAGGGAACGGTTTCATGGCAGCAGGCGGCGCCCTCGATGCAGGCGGTGAGGATTTCCACGCTGCGCCGGGCCAGCGTCTGCACGGGCTGGGCAATGGTGGAAAGCTTGGGCACCATGTAGGAGCCCAGGGGCAGGCCGTCGTAGCCCATCACCGAAACATTCTCCGGGACCCGAAGGCCGTGGTCCCGCAGGGCCCGGATTGCCCCAATGGCCATCACATCGCATTCGGCAAACAGCGCCGTAAACTGGCGGCCATTGGCCAGCAGCTGGGCGGTTGCCTGATAGCCGCCCTCATAGGAAAAGCGCACGCCCCGGTAGTCCTGGGTTTCGTCGTGGGCAATGCCATGGTTGCGCAGAGATTCCAGGCACCCCTCATAGCGCAGGCGGCTGATTTCGGAGGTCTCCCGATCGCCCCCCACCACCACGATTTTCCGATGCCCCAGGGCAATCAGAGAATCCATGGCGCAGCGGCAGGCCTGGTGGTCATCCACACAAACGCTGGAAAGATTGGGGAAGGCAAGAGATGTGGCGTCGTTGGTCAGCAGCAGGCAGGGAATCTGAATCTTGTGAAAATCGTCCTGAAAATTGCTGGTATTTCCCCCCATGAACAGAATTCCCAGGGGCTTTTTCTCCCGGCAGAGCTGAATCGCCCGGGTCACTTCGTCGGAATCCTCGTCCAGATAGTCCACGAAGACCGGGTATCGGGTGCCGCGCAGCAGCGTCTGCACCGATTCCACCAGTTCCCCGAACAGCTCATTGGAGGTTCCCTTCACCACCACCAGGATGGAGGTGGCGTGACGCTGCTTGAGCTGCTTGGCATTGATGTTCAGCTCAAAACCGCACTCCTGGGCAGCCTGGAGGATGGTCTGCCGGGCTTTTTCACTGACATTGGGGTGGCCGTTCAGCGCCCGGGACACGGTTCCCACCGCGTAGCCGGTCCGCTCGGCCAGGTCTTTGATGGTCATAGGCGATTCTCCGGATCAGCCCTTGACAGCGCCGGCCACCACGCCCTTGATGATATGCTTCTGGCAGAACAGGTACAGCACGATGATCGGAAGCACAGTGAGCATGATGCAGGCCATAATGGGGCCCATCTCAACCTTGCCGTAGCTGCCCTTGAAATACTGAATCAGGATGGGCACGGTGGAATACTTCTTCCGGTCCAGCACCAGGTAGGGCAGCAGATAGTCATTCCACACCCACATGGTCTCCAGAATGCCCACGGAGATCAGGGTGGGCTTCAGGATGGGGATGACGATGGTGAAGAAGGTTTTCAGCGGGGTGCAGCCGTCGATCATGGCCGCCTCCTCCACCTCCAGGGGAATGGACTTCATAAAGCCCGCGAACATGAATACCGCCAGGCCCGCGCCGAAGCCCAGGTAAATCACCCAGATATTCCAGGGGGTGTTGAGCTTCAGCTGATCGGAGGTGGAGGCCAGGGTGAACATCAGCATCTGGAAGGGCACCACCATGGAGAAGACAAACAGATAGTAGACAGCCTTGGTCAGCTTGTTCTCCACCCGGGTGATATACCAGGCGCACATGGAGCAGAAAAGCAAAATGGCTGCCACGGAAGTGACCGTAATCAGCAGGCTGGTGAGGAACGCGCTCACAAATCCCTTGGCGCCCACGGCGTTCACATAGTTGGAAAGCCCGGCAAAGGTTTGGACCGTGGGCAGCTGGAAGATGGTGTTGGTGGAGATGGCGGACTCCTTTTTCAGAGAGTTCATCAGGATCATCACCACAGGATAGACCCAGGCAACGCAGAACAGGCTGAAAACGATGGTCAGAAAGGTATTGGCAAGATTGGCTCTCTTTTTCATTACTGCTGCACCTCCTTGGAGCGGGTGGCCCGAAGCTGGATCAGGGAAATGGCAATGACCATGACGCAGAACACCACAGCCTTGGCCTGGCCGATGCCCTTCCACGCGGCGCCGGAGCGGGCATAGAAGTTATTGTAAATATTCAGGGCCAGCATTTCCGTGGCGTGGTTGGGGTCGCCGCCGGTGAGGGCCAGGTTCTGGTCGAAGAGCTTGAAGGAATTGGTCAGCGTCAGGAACATGCAGATGGTGATGGAGGGCATCACATTGGGGATCTTGATCCGGTAAAGAATCTGCCAGGCGGTGGCGCCATCGATCCGGGCGGCCTCAATATAGTCCGAGGGAATGGACTGGAGGCCCGCGATGTAGATAATCATCATGTAGCCGATCTGCTGCCAGCACATCAGAACGATCATGCCCCAGAAGCCCGCCGTAGCGTTCAGCTTCAGCAGAGGCTTTCCCAGCAGGCTCAGCAGGCAGTTGATCAGGATGTTCCAGATGTAGCCCAGGACGATGCCGCCGATGAGGTTGGGCATGAAGTAAACCGTCCGGAACAGATTGGTGCCCCTGATGTTGTTGGTCAGCGCCAGGGCCACGGCAAAGGCCAGCACATTGATAAGCACCGTGGCCATCACGGTAAACACCGCGGTGAAGCTCAGGGAGGTAAAGAACTGGGCATCCTGGAATACCTTTATGTAGTTGTCGATGCCCACCCAGGACGCTTTGCTGATGGTAGTGAACTTGCAGAAGGACAGGTACAGGCCTTCACAGAAGGGGACAATGAAGCCGATGATGAAAGCCAGGAAGGTTGGCAGCACAAAAATGGGCCACCATTTTTTGGTTGCTTTGATCAATGGATACTCCTCCTTTTTTATTGATGTCAAAAGGCAAGCCGCATCGCCTGCGGCTTCCCGTTTGTCATCAATGATATTTATAAAGATGGGGGTGGGCAGCAGCCCACCCCCGGATGATGATGCGATTAGCCCAGCAGCGCGTACTCAGAAGCCCAGCCATCCACGAAAGCGGTGACAACGGCATCCCAGTTGGCGTCGGTCTGGTCAGCGGCGTAAGCGGTCAGAGCGGAACCGACCACGTTCTTCCACTCCTCGGAGGGCATGGTGGGGAAGTTCCAGGACACAGGGTTCTTGCCAGCGGCGGTGTAGGCCACGTCCTGCTTGACGAACAGGTTGGGGGACTCCACAGCGGTGTCGAAGGGGATGACAAAGCCCATGTCGTTGGCCATGGCCTCAGCGCCCTCGGTGACGCACCAGTTCATGAAGGCCAGAGTGGCGTCGATGTCGGCCTGGTCGGCGTCCTTGTTCACGCACCAGTAGTTCTCAGTGCCGGTGCACAGGCCCTGGTTGGCCTCGTCGCCAGCGCCGATGTAGATGGGGATCATCGCCAGCTCGTCGTCGGTGAAGGTGCCGTTCAGGTTGCCATACTCCCAGGAGCCGTTCTGATAGAACACAGCCTGGCTGTTCAGGAACTCGTTGCGGGAGTCGTCGCCGGTCTTGGCGGACAGCTCAGCGGGAGCGCAGGTGGAGTTGTTGATGTACAGGTCCCAGATGGCGCGGTAGTTGTCCAGGAAGGTGCCCTTGATCTCGGTGGTGGTGCCGATGCCGTCTGCCTGGTACTCGAAGTAGATGGGCAGGTTGGCCAGGTGGGTCTTGAAGCGCCAGTCGGAGGAGCCGTCCATACCGGCGGAGGTGAAGGCGGCGAAGCCCAGCTCATCAGCGCGGGCGGTGATGTCCTCGGCAACAGCCTTCAGGGTATCGAAGGAGGTGATCTCATCAACGGTGTGACCGGCCTTCTCCAGCAGGGTCTTGTTGACGATGATGCCATAGGACTCGATGACGTAGGCGATGCCGCAAACGGCGTCATCCTGCTTCAGGGCAAAGCCGTCGTTGGTCAGGTGGCTGTACAGCTCGGAGCCGGACAGATCGTAGCAGTAGTCGATCCAGTTGGCCAGACCCACGGGGCCGTTGACCTGGAACATGGTGGGGGCCTCGGACTTGCCCATTTCGGCCATCAGAGTGGCCTCATAGGTGCCGGAAGCGGCGGTGAGGACGGTGACGGGCACACCGGTCTTCTCGGTGTAGACGGCGGCCAGCTTCTGCCAGGCCTCATCCTGTTCGGGCTTGAAGTTCAGATAGTAGACAGAGCCTTCGGCTTCTGCCTGAGCGGTGGTAGTACCGGCGCAGACAGCCATGGACAGGACCATAGCCAGTGCCAGCAGCAGAGAAAGCAGCTTTTTCATTTTGGTTCCTCCTGTTTCATTTGTCGGTTTTCCGACGTATAATTGGAAACGATTCCAATCGTTTCGTACTCATAGTGTACAGGATAAGATCAAAAAAATCAATCATAAAATTATGGAAATCAAAAGTTCTGCATAATTTACAATTATACGATTGCAAATTTGTAAAAGTTGGCTGAAGAAAATGTGTCTGCGATTGAAACGATTCCATTTTCCACCCATCCACGATAGATATAAGATACAGGATATGAGATACGAGATAATTAGGAGTTAGAAATTTAATGGGATGCCTGTAGGGGCCGGTCTTGACCGGCCCGCCAGAATGCCCTGTAGCTCCGGGTCTTGACCCGCCCCTACAGGCGCCCAATTTCTAATTCCTAACTCCTAATTATCTCCTATCTTGTATCCCATATCTTATATCTCTCCCTACGGGTGCAGCGGGCTTTCTTTTTCAAAAAAGCTCTTGACACCGGCGTGGCGCTGTGCTAGAATAGGCGGGTAATCAAGAAGGCTGAACATCCGCCTCACCGTAAGCAGAAAGCAAAACGGTTGATACACTTTCCTTTCTTCCCGTCTTTCGGGGGGAATGTGTGTGCGGATGCTTTGGCATCCGTTTTTTTGTTGTTTATTTGGAGGTGCTTACCATCGCAAAATTAGATCATCAGCTGAATGAGGAAATCCGGGACAAGGAAATTCGGCTCATCGGCGCCGACGGTGCCCAGCTGGGTATCGTGTCTTCCGCTCAGGCCAATGCCATGGCAGAGGAGCAGGGCATGGACCTGGTAAAAATCTCCCCCAACGCCGTACCCCCCGTCTGCAAAATCATGGACTATTCCAAATTCTGCTTCGATCAGAAGAAGCGAGAGAAGGAAGCCAAGAAGAATCAGCGGGTGGTGGAGGTCAAGGAGATCCGCATGAGCCCCAGCATCGACACCAACGACCTGAATACCAAGGTCAAGGCCGCGCAGAAATTCCTCCAGGATGGCAACCGGGTGAAGGTCAGCGTCCGCTTCCGCGGCCGTGAGATGGCCCACACCAACCTGGGCGAAAAGCTCCTGGTTGACTTTGCCGCCGCCTGCACCGAGATTGCCTCCATGGAGAAAAATCCCAAGCTGGAGGGTCGCTTCATGGCGATGTTCCTGGCCCCCAAAAATAGCAAATAAAACCATTATTCTAAAGATACGGAAGGAGAACGACCTATGCCCAAGCTGAAAACCCATAGCGGTGCAAAGAAGAGATTCAACCTGACCAAAACCGGTAAGGTGAAGAGAGCACACGCTTTCAAGAGCCATATCCTCACCAAGAAGACCACCAAGCGTACCCGTCATCTTCGTACCACCACATACGCCGATGTGACCAATGTGGATGCCATCAAGAAGATGATTCCGTACAAATAAGGATAGGAGGATACAGAAATGGCAAGAGTTAAAGGCGCAATGATGACGCGCAAGAGAAGAAACGCTACCCTGAAGCTGGCTAAGGGCTACTGGGGTTCCAAGTCCAAGCACTTCAAGATGGCCAAGCAGGCCGTGATGAAGTCCGGCAACTACGCCTTCGCGGGCCGCAAGATGAAGAAGCGCACCTTCCGCACCATGTGGATCGCCCGTCTGAGCGCTGCCGTGGCTCCCTACGGCATGAACTACTCCACCTTCATGAACGGCATTCACAAGGCCGGCATCACCATGAACCGGAAGAGCCTGTCCGAGATGGCCATTCACGATTCCGCCGCTTTCGCCGCCGTTGTGGAGAAGGCAAAGGCTGCTCTGAACTAAGAGAGTTTTTAATCCCTGCCGGCACCCCGGCAGGGATTTTTCATTTTAGAAAAAGGGGACGCAGCATGTATCTTGAAACCCAGCGTTTGATTCTGCGAAATTTGAAGCCGTCGG
>CAZYWM010000086.1:6426-7824 GCA_964651615.1 uncultured Oscillospiraceae bacterium
GAATGCTCCACGACGACCTGCTGTTCTCCCTGCGGGCAGATGCCCGATAACCCGCACTGACTGACAACCACCGCCTCCCCTACCACTTCAAACGCACAGGAGTTTGCTTTATGAAAGAACTTTCCAACCACATCCTCACAGAATCAGAAAAGCGGGAAATCTGCGCCTGGGAATACCCCGGCCCCTATGCCATCTACAACCTGCCGCCCTATGAGCAGATGCGGCAGCAGCAGATGGGCTTCTGCCATCCGGTCAAGGCGAAAAATTACCGGGCCTGGTACTGGGGAGCCCAACTGGTGGGCTTCACCAATCTGAAAGAAGAGGAGCAGGCGGTTTTTCTGGGCATCGGCGTGGCGCCGGGGTCCTGCAATCAGGGCTACGGCTCTATGATTCTGGAGGAATGTTACCAGCTTTCCCGGCAGCTCTTCCCCGGCAAGCCCCTGTATTTGGAGGTTCGCACCTGGAATGAGCGGGCGGTGCGGTGCTATCAGCGCTCCGGTTTCCAAATTGAGGGGGAGCCCTTCTCCCAGGAAACCGACATTGGCCCGGGCACCTTTTTTCGGATGGTAAGAAGGTGACGGAATGGAACTGCGCATCACTGCGGAGCGCTCCGGGCGGCTGTCCTCCTTTTTGCTGCGGGAGCTGAACATGTCCACCGGACTGATGAACCGGCTGAAATGGAAGGAAGCGCTCTTGGTGAATGGAGTCCCCCGGCACACGGACTACCAGATTTCTCCCGGGGATGTGATTACCGTGACTCTGGAAGAGGAGACTCCGGAATACCCGGCGGAAGAGGGGCCCCTGACCATTCTCTATGAGGATGAGTGGCTTCTGGCCGTGGACAAGCCGGCGGGAATGCTCATCCACCCCTCCCGGGCACGAAACTGCGGCACCCTGGCCAATTTTGTGGCGGGGTACTACGAGAAAACCGGCCAGAAAAGCGCCTTCCATCCCCTGACCCGGCTGGATCGGGATACCTTCGGCATTGTGCTGCTGGCAAAGAATTCCCACATCCACGCCCTGCTCCAGGCGCAAAGGCCAAAGAAAACCTACCACGCCCTGGTGTTCGGCGCCCCGCCGGAAGCGGAGGGCACCGTCACCGCTGCCATCGCCCGCTGCGAGATGCCCAGCCTGCTGCGGAAAATCGACCCGGCGGGAAAGCCCTGCGTGACCCAGTACCGGGTGTTATCGTCCGGCCCCTCCATCAGCAAATTGGAGCTCCACCCGGTGACGGGCCGCACCCACCAGCTCCGGCTCCACTGCGTATTCCTGGGTTGTCCCATTCTGGGAGACCCCCAGTACGGCACCCCGGAGAGCATGGCCTTCTCCGCCGCTCTGGGCATTCCCACCCAGCTGCTGTGCGCCAAAGCTCTGGAATTCACCCACCCCATCACCGGC
>CAZYWM010000087.1:0-7789 GCA_964651615.1 uncultured Oscillospiraceae bacterium
AAGCGATGACAGACCAGCCCCGTGCGAAATTGGCCGCGGGCCCTGCCCGCCAAATCGGTATTGGCTTTTTGACAGCACGTTGGATGGAACCAGGTGCCGGTTTCTGAGCGTAGCCCGCCTTGTGTAAAGGGGGGAAGGGGGGATTGGGCAGCAGGCAGCAACGAACGGCAATATGTTGGGAGAAATGGTACAGATCAAAACATTGGGGAAATACCTTCCCTCGGGCGGAGAAGGTATACGAAAGAGCCCTCTCGGCCTCGCAAGCTCGGCAGTTCTCCCAAAGGGAGAGCCAAGGGCACTGCCGCGCCAGTGGAACCCTTGTGAAAAGTTTTTTGAAAAATGGGGTTGACAAACTGATACAGCTGTATATAATGTATATATGCAGATTAAACGGAGGCGATGACGTGACTGTACTCATTGACAACAAAAGCGGCGTTCCCATCTATGACCAGATCTATTCCCAGATCAAAAGCCAGATCATCAGCGGCGCTCTGCGGGAGGATGAGCTGCTCCCCTCCATCCGCTCCCTGGCCAAGGATTTGCGCATCAGCTTCATCACCACCAAGCGGGCCTATGAGGAGCTGGAGCGGGAGGGATTCATCTACACCGTCCCCGCCAAGGGCTGCTACGTGGCAAAGAAAAACACCGAGCTGCTCCGGGAGGAGAATCTGAAGCAAATCGAGGCCCACATGGAGCAGATTATCCATCTCGCCGCCAGCTGCAATCTGACCGGGGCGGATATTCTGGAAATGATGAAATTGGAATTGGAGGACATGGCATGAACGCACTGGAAATCAAAAATCTGACCAAGACCTTCCCCGGCTTCCGGCTGGATAACCTGAGCCTCACCCTGCCCAGCGGCTGCGTGATGGGGCTGATCGGCGAGAATGGCGCGGGGAAGAGCACCACCATCCGGCTGATTCTGGATATGCTTCACGCGGACAGCGGCTCCATCACCGTCCTGGGCCGGGACAACCGGGAAAACACCCCCCTGACCAAGGAAGAGGTGGGGGTGGTGCTGGACGAGGTGGGCATCCCCGAGTGCCTGGACACCCGCCAGGTGGGAAAAGTCATGGCGGGCACCTTCCGGGGCTGGAACCAGGGGGAATATGAGCGCATCCTGAACCGGTTCGGCCTGCCGGAAAACAAGAGCTTCGGCACCTTTTCCCGGGGCATGAAAATGAAGCTGGGCATCGCCGTGGCCATGTCCCATGGGGCAAAGCTTCTGCTGCTGGATGAGCCCACCGGCGGACTGGACCCGGTGGTTCGGGACGAGGTGGTGGAGATGTTCAGCGACTTCACCCGGGACGAGAGCCACTCCATCCTGATCTCCTCCCACATCGTCAGCGATCTGGAAAAGCTCTGCGACTACATCGCCTTCCTGCACAAGGGGAAGCTGCTGCTGTGCCAGGAGAAGGATCAGCTGCTGGCGGAGTATGGAATGCTCCACTGCGCGGCGGAGCAGCTGGAGGATGTGGACCCGGCGGCCGTGATCTACCGGAAGAAAACTCCCTATGGGGTTCAGGCCATTGTCCACCGCCAGGCGGCGCCGGGAAGCATGACCCTCAGCCCCATCAGCATCGAGGAGCTGTTTGTGTTTATGGTAAAGGAGGAAGGGTAACGTGAAAGGGCTGCTGAGAAAGGATTTCTACATGGCGGCAAAATACTGCCGCAGCTATCTGCTCATTGGGATTGTGTTTCTCGCCGTGTCTTTTACCGGGGAGGACAGGCAGCACCTGTTTTTTCTGTTCTACCCCTGCCTGCTCTGCGGCATGGTTCCGGTGAACCTGCTGGCCTATGACGAGCGGAGCCGGTGGACGCAGTACAGCGGCGCTCTGCCCTATACCAAGGCCCAGCTCGTCTCCGGCAAGTACCTGGTGGGCGCCATCATCCAGGGCGGGATGTTCCTGGCGGTGGGCATTGCCCAGGCGGTGCGGATGAATCTGGCGGGCGGGTTCCGGCTGGGGGAGTATGCCCTGTTTATGGTCAGCTTTTTTGCCGTGGCCGCTGTAGCGTCGTCCATCTGCCTGCCCTTTGTGTTCCGCTGGGGTGTGGAGAAGGGACGGATCGCCTACTACTGCATGATTGGCCTTACCTGCGCCGGGGGGTATGCGGCCTCCGTGCTCTTTGACGGCGGAATCCGGCTGTCCATGAGCCAGGGCCTGCTGTCCGCCATTCTCTGCCTGGCCGGGGCAGTGGTGTACGCCGCCTCCTGGCTGGCCTCCATCGCCCTGTACAGCAGACGGGAAATCGCATAAGAAACTCCCCCGCTGCACGGAGCACTTCCGACAGCGGGGGAGTATTATAGATAATAGATAATAGATAATAGATAATAGGTAATAGATCAGTGGCCGTAGGGGCCGGTCTTGACCGGCCCGTTGGGGATGCCAGAAATTTGGAGGCAGCGCGGAGAATCCTTACCGGAGCTCCACTTCTGTCTGGGCGGTGAAGTGGTCGGCCCAGCCGAACATCAGCTGGATGGCGCCGGGCTCGCTGACGAGCTTGCCTTCGAAGTTCCAGAAACGGCAGTTTTCCTCTGTGACGGTGAAGCTGACCCGCTTCTGCTCCTGGGGGGCCAGGAAAATCTTCCTGTAGCCGATGAGCTGCTGCACTGGGCGGACCACCGAGGCGACGGGGTCGCGCATATAAAGCTGCACCACCTCTTTGCCCGGGCGGCTGCTGTGGTTTGCCACGGTGATGCTGACCTGGATGGGCTTTTCCTTCGTGAGCACGGAGCTGGACACTGCCATATCGCTGTAGACGAAATTGGAGTAGGACAGACCGTGACCGAAGGAGTACAGGGGCAGGGTGCCGCAGTCGATGTAGTCCGAGGCAAAATGCTGCTGCTGGGGCAGGACCGTCCAATGGGGCCGCCCGGTGCCGGGATGGTTGTAGTAGATGGGGCACTGACCCACGCTCCGGGGGAAGGTGATGTTCAGCTTGCCGCTGGGGTTGGCGCGGCCGAAGAGCAGATTGGCTGCCGCGCTGCCGCCCTCGGTGCCGGGGAACCACATGGACAATATGGCGGGGGCGATTTCATCCAGCTGGGAAATATCCAGGGGCCGGCCGTGGAAGAGCACCACGGCGGTGCTGGGATTGGCCTTGATCACCGCCCGGGCCAGCTCCAGCTGCACCCCGGGAAGCCGGATGTCGGAGCGGGAGTTGCCCTCGCCGGAATAGGTCTGGGGCTCGCCCAGGCAGAGGATCACCGCCTGGGCGTTTTTCGCTGCCTCCACGGCGGCGGGAATTCCGGCGGTGTCACGGTCGTCCCACTGGCAGCCGCAGCCTCTGACCACGCTGATTTCCACCTGGGGCAGCAGCCCGGCCACGCCCTGGGCCACGGTAACGGTGTCCTCGTCCCGGCCGCAGCAGCTCCAGAAGCCGTTGATGCCGTGCTCGTCGGCAAAGGGCCCGATGACGGCCACCCGGCTCAGCTTCTCCGGCAGGGGCAGCAGGCCGTCGTTTTTCAGCAGCACGGCGGACTGCTCCGCCGCCTCCCGGGCAATCCGGCGGTGCTCCGGGCAGAGGTAGAGCGCTTCCGCCTTTGCCTGGTCGGCTCCCCGGTAGGGGTCGTCGAACAAGCCCACCCGCTGCTTCAGTTCCAGCACCCGGGTTACGGCTTCGTCGATCTGGGCCTCGGTGAACACCCCTTCCTCCACCAGCTCCTTCAGGTGATGCAGGTAGGCGCTGGAGCACATCTCAATGTCACAGCCGTTCTGGAAGGCCAGCTGGGCGGCCTGCTTTTCGTTGCCGGCGATGCCGTGAACCAGCAGCTCCCCCAGGGCGTTGTAGTCGCTGATGACCAGACCCTGATAGTTCCACTCGTCCTTCAAAATCTTCTTCATCAGCCAGGGGTTGGCCACGGAGGGAATGCCGTTCATGGAGTTGAAGGAGGGCATCAGCATGGAAACCCCGGCGTCGATGCAAGCTTTGTAGGCGGGGAGGAAGAATTCCCGCAGCTCCCGCTCCGACCGCTCCACCAGATTGTAGTCCCGCCCGGCCTCCGCGCCGCCGTAGCCGGCGTAGTGCTTGACGCAGGCTGCCACGTTGTCATGATTTTTCAGGTCCTCCCCCTGGAGACCCCTGACCTGGGCAGCGCCCAAATCCCCCGCCAGCATGGGGTCTTCCCCGCAGGTCTCCATCACCCGGCCCCAACGGGGGTCCCGGCAGTAGTCCACCATGGGGGTAAAAGTCACCTGGACGCCGCTGGCGGATGCTTCCTTTGCCGCCATCCGGGAGCACTCCCGGGCCAATTCCGGATCAAAGGAGCAGCCCAGCCCCAGGGGGATGGGGAAGATGGTGCGGTAGCCGTGAATCACGTCCATCATGAAAATCATGGGAATTTTGTTGGGGTCTTTCGCCAGGTGCATGTCCTGCATCCGCTTCATTTCGTCGGCGGAGGCAAAGTTCAGCACGCTGCCAATCCGGCCCAGGTCCTCTTCCGTCAGCCCGAACTGCTGCATGGGGCCGGTGATCTCGGCGCTGGTGTCCATAAACACACCGGCGTTGTACTGGGTCAGCTGCCCGATTTTTTCCTCCAGAGTCATCTGCTTCAATCGCTCTTGAATGTCCGCCATGGGAAGGCCTCCTTTGTTTTTTGTATAACTGTATTCTACCCGAAACCCGCCCCTTTTGCAACCCTTTGGCCGATTTTCTCACCCCGCGGCAAGGCCGTCCACCGAAGGCATCCTGTAGGGGCGAGTCTTGACTCGCCCGCTGCCCTAAAATTTTTGACATCCCCAACGGGCGGGTCAAGACCCGCCCCTACAGGGCAGCGCGGCTTTTTGCTTCTGGAAAAAGTCGTGGAGAAGTATAAAAACCACTTTACTTTTGGGAATACTTATGTTATGATAACTGGGCCTGTGTAAACGGGCACCGTGCCCAAGGCTCAGTTCCGGGATTCACCGCCCCATACTTAGCCCTGGGGGAATTTTATGAAAAGGTGGAAAACACAATGATTCAGAAGGAAAAGAAGACCCAGGTCATCCTGGACAACGCTACCCACGAGGGCGACACCGGTTCTCCCGAGGTCCAGATCGCCATTCTCACCGCCCGCATCAACGAGCTGACCGAGCACCTGCGTGTTCACAAGCAGGACAACCACTCCCGCCGGGGCCTGCTGATGATGGTTGGTAAGCGCCGCTCCATGCTGGACTATCTGGCCAAGAAGGACATCAACCGCTACCGTGCCCTGATCGCCAAGCTGGGTATCCGTAAGTAAGAATTGTCAAAGGCGACGGGGCAACCTGTCGCCTTTTTCAAGGTTCATCCCCATTCGGGAGTGATTTTAGCAATTGAAAGTACCCCCGCCCGCCGGAGGCAGTTTCAATGGCTAAACCTCCCGAAAACACTATTAGGAGGTAAATGATTCAATGGTAACTCACAAACAGTTCCCCAATCACAAGGTTTACGAAATGGAAATCGGCGGCCGCCCCTTCACCGTAGAGACCGGTAAGGTGGCAGAGCTGGCCAACGCCGAGTGCATCTGCCGCTACGGCGACACCGTGGTGCTCACCACCTGCACCGCCAACCCCATCCCCAAGGCGGGCATCGACTACTTCCCCCTGACCATCGAGTTTGAAGAGCGGATGTACTCCGTGGGCCGGATTCCCGGCTCCTTCAACCGCCGGGAGGGCAAGCCCAGCGAGCGGGGCATCCTGAACAGCCGGATCATCGACCGGCCCATGCGTCCCCTCTTCGACGAGGAGCTGCGCAATGACACCGTCGTCACCTGCACCGTGCTGGCCAATGACTACGACAACCCCGTGGAGATCGTGGCCTCCTTGGGCGCTTCCATCGCCATCGCTTCCTCCGATGTGCCCTGGAACGGGCCTGTGGCCACCACCAATGTCTGCCACCTGAACGGCCGCTATATCGTCAACCCCTCCACTGAGGAGCGGGAGGCTTCCGACTGCTTCGTGTGCATCTCCTCCACCTTCGAGAAGGTGGTCATGATCGAGACCGAGGCCAACGAGGCGCCCGAGGCTGTGGTGCTGGAATCCATCCGCATTGCCCACGAGACCAACATGGAGATTGTGAAGTTCATCAACTCCATCGTGGCCGAGATCGGCAAGCCCAAGTTCACCTTCGAGAAGGCCGCCGTGAACCACGAGCTGCTGGATGATCTGATGGCCTATGGCCTGGACCAGATCGAGTACGCCCTGGACACCCCGGACAAGAACGTCCGGGAGGAGCGCCTCACCGCCGCCCGGCTGGACTTCCAGGAGAAGTTCGGCGAAAAGTACGAGGATTTCGAGACCCACATCGAGGTCTGCCTGTATAAGATGCAGAAAAAGGTGGTCAAGAAGTGGCTGCTCCAGGGCAAGCGTGTTGACGGCCGCGGAATGGACGAGATTCGTCCTCTGGCTGCCGAGGTGGGCGTGCTGCCCCGGGTTCACGGCTCCGGCCTGTTCACCCGTGGTCAGACCCAGGTGCTCTCCGTGTGCACCCTGAACACCCTGTCCGCCGCCCAGAAGCTGGACACCATCTACTCCGAGGAGACCAAGCGCTATATCCACCACTATAATTTCCCCGCCTACTCCACCGGCGAGGCCCGGGCCGCCCGCTCCACCAGCCGCCGTGAGATCGGTCATGGCGCTCTGGCCGAGAAGGCTCTGCTGCCTGTGATTCCCAGCGTGGACGAGTTCCCCTATGCCATCCGTGTGGTGTCCGAGGTGCTCTCCTCCAACGGCTCCACCTCCCAGGGCTCCATCTGCGGCTCCACCCTGGCGCTGATGGACGCCGGCGTGCCCATCAAGCGGCCTGTGGCGGGCATCTCCTGCGGCCTGATCTCCGACCAGGAGACCGGCGAGTGGAGAACCTTCACCGACATTCAGGGTGTGGAGGACTTCCACGGCGAGATGGACTTCAAGGTGGCCGGTACCACCGAGGGCATCACCGCCATCCAGATGGATTTGAAGAACAAGGGATTGACCATGGAGATCATTGCCGACGCTTTGGAGCGCTGCCGCAAGGCCCGGCTGGAAATCCTGAGCGAGATCATGCTGCCCTGCATCGCCGAGCCCCGGGCTGAGGTGTCCGAGTTCGCGCCCAAGATGCTGAGCCTGAAAATTCCCGTGGATAAGATTCGGGAGGTCATCGGCTCCGGCGGCAAGACCATCCAGAAAATCTGCGCCGACACCGGCGCCAAGGTGGACATCGACGAGGACGGCTCCGTGTTCATCTCCGCTGTGGACTCCGCCGCCGCCTACGCCGCCAAGAAGATGGTGGACGACATCTGCTTTGTGCCCGAGGTGGGCAAGATTTACTACGGCAAGGTTGTCCGCATCCTGCCCATCGGCGCTTTCGTGGAGATTGCCCCCGGCCATGACGGCATGGTGCACATCTCCAAGCTGGAAAACCGCCGGGTGGAGAAGGTAGAGGATGTGCTGAACCTGGGCGACATGACCTACGTCAAGTTCATGGGCTTCGACGAAAAGGGCCGGGCCAATTTCAGCCGCAAGGACGCCTTGAAGGAAATGGAAAACAAGTAATGGCATTGAATACCGCCGGAGCAAAAACGCTCCGGCGGTATTTTTAAGAGCTGATTGCATGGGGGGCCAGCGGCCTGGAGGGCTGGATCGCCTGCTTCCCCAAAGCACACCTTTCCGGCGTCATCTTTGGCGGCAATGCAACCAGTACCGGTACTATTCAGGGCAGTCCGGCGATGAAAAAAGCCTTTGAAGCCGGAAAGGCTGTTTCATGAAGAAACTGGGCTTTGGCTTCCTCCGGCTTCTAATACTATCCTTTGATTAAAACCTCACAATCTTTCCGGTCTGATTTGTGTAAA
>CAZYWM010000088.1:0-7759 GCA_964651615.1 uncultured Oscillospiraceae bacterium
TATCTTGTATCCCGTATCTTATATCTCACCTTGCGGGTCAAGACCCGCCCCTACGGTGATATGTCAACTACTAAAAAAGCACCTGCCGAGGCAGGTGCTTTTTTGGTTCAGTTAAACCGCACTACTTTGTTGGCGGCGTAGTACACGGCGCTGGACAGGTCCTGACCGGCCCGGCCCTGGATGCACATCAGCCGCAGAGGGGTGCGCTTGTGGAAATGGGCGGCCCACTTGGGGTCGAACTCATAGCAGCTGTCCCACATTTTCTTCAGATTCTCGTCGGCATCCGCTGATTTGTTCAGCCGGGCGTAGAGCACGGAGATGCCGAACATCATGAACAGCTCGTGCTTGAGATAGTTCAGCTGCTTTTTGTCCTTGATTTCGTCCAGATGGGCGGCCTCGAAGCATTTCTGGGTGACGGTCAGCTGGTGCTGATACCGGCGGGTCATCACGTCCCGCTGCACCGACTGGCCCTCCCGGCCAATGTAATAGCGGTAGAGGTCGGCGTTGAGGTAGTACATGTTCTTCACGAAGGGCAGGGCCTGGTAGACCATCAGGTTGTCCTCATAGAAAATGTGCTTGGGCAGGGGGCGGGTAGCGCGGAGCAGCTCCGTGCGGAAGGTGCAGCTGTGGATGGTGAGCAGCTGGTGGAGCTTGAAGGGGCTGGTGTTGGACCACTGGAAAATGCGGTCTTCCGGCAGGGCGTTGGAATAGCAGATGGAGCGGTTGCCCTTGCCGTCGGCGTGCTCGTAATAGTAGTTGGTGACGAGCAGGTCCACGCCTCCCGCTTTTTCGCACTGCTCCAGCGTGTCCAGGAAGCGGAGATAATCCTCCCCCACCCAGTCGTCGCTGTCTACCACCTTGAAGTATTTCCCCTGGGCGTGGGCAAGCCCCTGGTTGATGCCCTCTCCGTGGCCGCCGTTTTCCTGGTGAACCGCGGTGACGATGGTTGGATATTCCCTGGCGTACCGGTCGGCGATTTCTCCCGTGGCATCCTTGGAGCCGTCGTCAATAATCACGATCTGCACCCGCTCCCCGCCGGGGAGAAGGCTGGCAACACATTTTTCCATGTAGGCTTCAGAATTGTAGCAGGGGACGGTGACGGTGAGCAGCTTCATAGGATACCTTCTTTCTCTTTTTCGGCCAGGTCCAGGGCGGAGAGCACCACGGCGTCCATGTCGTAGTAGCGGTATTCTCCCAGCCGTCCGCCGAAGAGGACGTTTTGCTCCTGTTGCGCCAGCGCCCGGTACTTCTGGTACAGGGCGGTGTTTGCTTCGTCGTTGATGGGATAATAGGGCTCCATCCCCGGCTGCCATTCCTGGCTGTATTCCCGGGAGATCACCGTTTTGGGCTGGGCGCCGAATTCAAAGTGCTTGTGCTCGATGATTCTGGTGTAGGGCGTCTCCCGGTCGGTGTAGTTCACCACGGCGTTGCCCTGGAAATTGGGGGTGTCCAGCACCTCCGTCTCAAAGCGGACGGAGCGGTAGGAAAGCGGCCCAAACCGGAAACCAAAATAGGCATCGATGGGGCCGGTGTAGACCACCCTGTCTGCCATTGCGTCAAAGCGGGCCTTGTCTTCCAGGTAGTCAACATTCAGCCGGACTTCGATTCCCTCCAGCATTCTCCCGACCATGCCGGTGTAGCCCCCCATGGGGATGCCCTGGTAGCGGGAGGTAAAATAGTTGTTGTCGTAGGTATCGCGCACCGGCAGGCGGCGGATGATGAAGGACGGCAGCTCCCGGCAGGGGCGGCCCCACTGCTTTTCCGTATAGCCCTTGACCAGCTTTTCATAGATGTCCGTGCCCACCAGGGAGATGGCCTGCTCCTCCAGATTCCGGGGAGATGCGATGCCGCTGCTTCCGCGCTGGGCGGCGATGATCTCCATGGCCTCTTTCGGGGTATTCACCCCCCACATCTGGTGGAAGGTGTACATGTTGAAGGGCAGGGAGTACAGCTCCCCATGGAAATTGGCAATGGGGGAGTTGGTATAGCGGTTGAATTCGGCGAACTGGTTTACATAATCCCAAGCCTTCCGGCTGTCGGTGTGGAAGATGTGGGCCCCGTAGCGGTGAACCTGGATGCCCTCCACTTCCTCGGTATAGACGTTGCCGCCGATGTGGCCGCGCTTTTCGATCACCAGGACGGATTTCCCGGCCCGGTGGAGCTGCTGGGCGAAGGCCGCCCCGAACAGGCCGGCCCCCACCACCAGATAATCATAGTGCATGGTATTCCTCTGTGTGTTCATGGTATTGCTTATACGCCGGAGTAGGCGGAGAAACCACCGTCAATGGCCAGGCACACGCCGGTGATGAATCCGGCGGCGTCGTTGTTCAGCAGGAACAGCACCGCGCCCACCAGGTCCTTCTCGCTGTCGCCGAAGCGGCCCATGGGGGTGCCGTCCAGAATCCGCTTGGTGCGGGCGGTGGGGGTGCCGTCGTCGTTATACAGGAGCTTGGCGTTCTGCTCGGAGGAGAAGAAGCCGGGGGCGATGGCGTTGACCCGAATCCCCACCTTGGAGAAGTGGACGGCCAGCCACTGGGTGAAGTTGGTAACGGCGGCCTTGGAGGAGGAGTAGGCGGGAATCTTGGTCAGGGGCAGGTAGGCGTTCATGCTGGAGATGTTCAGGATGTTGCAGCCGGGTCTTCCAACCATCTGCCGGGCGAAGGCCTGGGTGGGCAGCAGGGTGCCGACCCAGTTCAGGTTGAACACATTCTGCACGCTGTTCTCGTCCAGGTCGAAGAAGGTGACGGTGTCGTCGTCCAGATCGGACATTTCAAAGAATTCCTTGTCGGTGTTGGCCTTGGCGTTGTTGCCGCCGGCGCCGTTGATGAGAATGTCGCAGGGGCCCAGGTCCGCCTGGACCTGCTCGGCCACGGCAAGGCAGTTGTCCTTGCTCAGCACGTTGCAGGCGTAGCCCTTGGCGCAGCCGCCCTCGGCGGCGATTTTCTCCGCCACGTCGTTCAGCTTGGTCAGGTTCCGGCCCAGCAGGGCGACCTTGGCACCGGCCCGGGCCAGCGCCATGGCGAAAATGGAGCACAGCGTTCCGCTGGCGCCAGTGACCACTGCCACCTTACCGGTCAAATCGGTTTCAATCACATTTTTCATTTCTATATCCTCTCCATATCATTCATTTTCCGGCCTTTGCCGCTTTTGGTGGATTTGGTGTACCTCTGACAGGGATCGCCCTTATTTCCACTTCTCCATGGCCTCTTCCATGGTCATGCCCTGGGCGATGCCCTGCTTCCGGGCCAGGTTGACGGCCTGGATTTCCTTCATCTTGTCGCCGGTGAGGCTGTAGCCCTTCATGGCCCACAGGGTGGCCGCCCAGGCGATCATGGGGACGATGCAGAACATGATGATAATGGCAACCTTAATACCGCCGGAGTAGGGCTCGGTGGTGTTGGGCAGCTCCTTGCAGCCCGCGCAGATCAGGAAGATCAGAGCCACCAGGGTGGGAGCCAGAGAGGAGACCAGCTTGTCAACCAGAGAGAACAATGTGCCCATGATACCGGGAACATACTTGCCGGAGCGGTAGGTTTCGTAGTCGGAGCAGTCGGCCACCATGGGGATGGGCATATCGGCGGTTGCATAGTATGCGCCGTAGCCAATGCCGAAGAATACCACAAAGGCGATGGAGTACAGAATGTTGCCCACATTCACGCCGGTGGAGGAGATGGGGTTGACCAGTCTTGCCCAGGCGGCAGTGGGGCCGCCGCACAGAATCAGCAGAACCAGAACGCCGATGTAGGAAATCAGGGCCACCCGGACATAGCGCTCCAGGGAGGCCTTCTGGCCGAACTTCTGGCTGGTGCGGACGCTGAGCACAAAGAAGGGAACGGCGAACACATAGCCCAGAACCATGAAGGGCAGGTACAGGCCGGAGTAGTCGCCCATGACAACACCGTAAAGAACGGTCAGAACGGTGGCGTTGGTGGCGATGGCCAGGGCCAGCTTGCAGCCGGCGCCGGCAACCATCAGCCGCTGCATGGGCTTGTTGGCCTTGATGATGCCCACATATTCGGACACCTTGACCTTTTCCTGCTTGGCGCCGCCGATGCCGTAGAACTCGGGGCGGTCCTTCTCGGCAATGCCGATGATGGCCAGAATCGTCAGAATCACGCTGAGGACGATGCCCACGGGAGCGATGATCGCCCACATTCCGGCAACGCTGAAGCCGTCGGTGATGACCTTACCGGCTTCGTCCTTCACATCGTAAAGACCCTTGACGACGGGGATCATGGCCTGCATGACACCCATACCCAGCATGGAGCCCACGGTATTGAAGATGGTGAACAGGGGACGCTGATTGGGGTCGTTGGTCAGAACGGTCTGACCGGCCCGGGTGCAGCTGGTCTGGAAGGTGTAGCCGATGACCCAGACCGCGTAGATCAGGGTGAAGGCGACATAGCGCAGCCACATCATGGTAGCGGGAATCAGGGGGGTCAGGCAGTACAGAGCGATGATGGACACCGCCATTATCACGCTGCCAATGACCATAAAGGGGCGGAATTTGCCGAATTTGGTGCTGGTCTTGTCCATCAGAGCGCCGATGATGGGGTCGGTGATGGCGTCAAACACACGCATGACAGTGACCATCAGGGACGCGTACAGACCCAGCTGAAGGATGTTGGAGCCAAACTGGGCCACATAGGAAAGGACGAGGACGAAGTAGACATTGGTTGCGCCGTTGTTCAGGGGGAACAGAGCCAGCTGATACATTTTGGCGCGGTTTACGCCGTCATTGACGGCTTCCGGTTTTTTTGCCATGGATGATGGAACCTCCTTCTTTTTTTACAGGGTTTTCTCAGGCATCCACCCAATTGGAGGCCTGCTGGTTTTTGGATTTTTTCAGGACGTAGTCCGGATTTGGCGTATCGACCTTGTGGAAAACGGCGCTGTCTTTGACGCTGCCCGCCAGGGCCTCCACCTTGGTATTCTTTTCCAGCTTCACCCGGAAGGTGAACACGTGATCCGCCTCGGTGGCGCTGCTGAGCTGCCTGCCGTCCACCTTCAAGGTGACGGTGGGCTGGTTGCTGTACACCTTCACGGTGATGGTGTCCCTGGCCCGCTGGTCAAAGCGCTTGGAGCAGATGTGCACAAAGGGCTCTTTGCTCCACCAGGCCTTGTAGAGGTAGAAGCTGTCCTTCTTGGTCTTCCGGTCGAAGGTGACAAGACCCTTGTGGTTCATTCCCGGCTCGCCGCCCTGGTCCCGGGCGTCGGCGGCAAAGTCGAACATGTTCCACACATGGGTGGACCACATGTAGGGATGGCGGCGGAAGCACCGGAGCATGAACTCGTGGTATTTTGCCTGGTATTCCTCGGTGTGGTCGTTCCGCCGGGGGTGCTCGGAGTGGAGGTTTGGCATTCCCTCGGCGCCGTACTCGCTGTAACCCAGGGGGCGCTTGGGGTAGCACAGGTGCCAGAAGCCAATCCACAGGTCGTTCAGGAAGCAGCCGGGCACATACCAGCCCAGATACAGATTCCAGCTCACCACGTCGGTGATGTGGGCCACCCGGTTGAAGGGGCCGCACATGGCGTAGCAGGCCAGGGTGGTGAACCGGGTGGGGTCCATCTCATGGCAAAGGTCGTTGAGCACATGGTGGTTGTCCAGCATGTCCTTCTTGTCCTTGGTGGAGATGGTGATCTCGTTGGACACGCCCCAGCAGACGATGCAGGGGTGGTTGTAGTTCTGCTCGATGAGCTCTCTCATCTGGCTGATGGTGTTCTCCCGGCCCTGGGGCATGTGCTCGCTGATGTAGGGAATCTCCGCCCAGACCACCATGCCATACCGGTCGCACAGGTCGTAGAAATACTGGTCGTGCTGGTAGTGGGCCAGGCGGACGGTGTTGCAGCCCATCTCGGCAATCAGGGCCATGTCCTCGTCGTGCATTTCCTTGGTCAGGGCGTTGCCGATGGCCTTCCGGTCCTGGTGGCGGGAGACGCCGTGGAGGGGGAAGGGCTTGTCGTTGAGGAGGAAGCCCAGCTTGGGATCCACCCGGAAGGAGCGGACGCCGAAGGGAATGACCAGCTCGTCGGCCACCTGGCCGCCGGAGAGAACCTGGGCCTTGCAGGTGTAGAGGTAGGGATCCTCCACGCCGTGCCACCGGTGGGCATCCTTCAGCGCGATGGTCACGTCGGTTCCGGAGCCGGAGCCCACGATGCCGCCCTGGGCGTCCAGCAGGGTGAGGCGCACCTCGCCCCCGGTAATCCGGCTCTGCACCCGGACGGAGGCGTCGCTTCCCTCCGGGGTGGCGGTGATGCGGATGCCGCTGGAGCCCAGATAGTCCATGGTGAAGTGGTCCTTCTCCAAAACAATGAGCCGCACATCCCGGTAGATGCCGCCGTAAAAGGTGAAGTCCGCCTTCTGGGGGTATACCTGCCCATTTTTGGAGTTGTCCACCTCCACCGTCAGTTCATTCTCCTGGGCGAGAAGATCGGTGATTTCCGCCCGGAAGGTGGAATAGCCCCCGTGGTGGCTGCAAACCTCCCGGCCGTTCAGAATGACCCTGGCCGAGGCGTTGACTCCCGCGAATTCCAGCCAGACCTGCTGGGTCTCCTTTTGGAAGCCGGGAGCGGCGAAGGTTTTGCGGTAAACGCAGGTGCCCCGCCAATAGTCGTTTCCTCCGTCCTGCCCGTCCAGGTTGTTCCAGGTGTGGGGAATCGTCACGGGAACGGTTTTTCCATCCGGGCCGGTAAACTGCCAGTCCGGATTCAGGTTGATAATCTGCCGCATGGAACCCCTTCTTTTCTCAGAATTTTTGCTGTCGGCAATTCAGACTGGCCTGGGACATCTGCATGAAAAAAACCGCCCATCTTCCGCTGAATTCGACATATTGCACACAACTATACTGTAACATGGCCGGGGCCGAAAGAAAAGGGCTGTGTCTTGAATTTGCCTCTTCCCGCCGAGAAAGACCATATTTTTAATTCACGCCGAAAATTATACGCAGACATGGGACCGCACCGGATTCACGGCGGAAAACCGGCGGGGTGGAATGCGTCGGCTTTTGCTGATCCTCAATAAAAAAGACAGCCGCCAGCGGCGGCGACTGTCTTTGGATGGAAGGGAATTACTCCTCCACCACGGGGGCGAAGATCAGAGCAAAGCCGATTTCCTCGTCGTTTCCCTTCTTGCACAGGTTGGAATCGGAGTAGCAGATGATCAGCTGGCCGTCGGTGGTCATGCCGATGTACTTCATGTTCTCGTCGAAGCCCTCGTTGTCTTCGCCGGTGATCTCCATGAACACATCGCCCTTGACAGCCTTGCTCAGCTTGCCGATGCTGCTGGTGTAGTTGCAGACGCCCTCGCCGGGAACCTCAAAGGTCCAGCCGTCCCAGGGGCACTTGATGTCGATCTCTTCGTCGCCAACCGTCAGAACCGCGTCCACATCGTAGACATGGGCATGGAAGTAGGCGGCCTGATCAACCATCACGCCCGCGTCGGAACCGGTGGCGCTGCCATCCAGGTTGGCCTCGACGGTGAGGGTGATCTCGGAATCCAGGTCCACAACGCCGGTGGTCTTGATCTCGTACTCCTCGGCGTACTCCTCGCCGACATAGTAGCCGACCAGGGTGTACTCTCCGGCCCAGCTCTCCACGAAGGAGTTGGTGGTTTCGGAGCCTTCGGTGACGAACTCCAGAACCTCATCGGCCATGGCCACAGACAGGCAGCCCACCAGCATCATGGCGGCGAGCAGGAGGGCAAATACTTTTTTCATGATAACATTTCTCCTTTTCGGTTTCGTTAATACATATAAAATAT
>CAZYWM010000089.1:0-7723 GCA_964651615.1 uncultured Oscillospiraceae bacterium
TAGTATCATATCCCATATCTCCTATCTCCCCTCAGGAGGGATTCCCGAAACTGAGCCGATAAGCGCGTTTACCCCCGGAGAATTCTTCCATGCGAAAGCATAGAAGTCCCTCCGGGGGGTTAGAATGTTATTATCCCACGATGGTGCCGGGGGCGTCGGTAAAGGTGGAGCGAACCTCCAGCCGGATGTGATTGTCCCGGGCCAGCTCCACGCACCGGTCATGGAGCACCTGGGCTCCCTGGCGGGACATGGCCAGCATCCGGTTATAGCCGATGCGCCGGAACCGGCGGGCATCGGGGCATTTCCGGGGATCCCGGTCGTAGACCCCGTCCACATCGGTGTAGATGCGGCAGATGTCCGCGTGGAGCGCCGATGCCAGGGCCACTGCCGTGGTGTCCGACCCGCCCCGGCCCAGGGTGGTCAGGTTCCCGTCACAGTCCACGCCCTGAAAGCCCGCCACCACGGCCACCTTTCCGGCGTCCAGGGCCTCCTGGATTTTGGCGGGACAGACCGATTGAATCCGGGCACAGCCAAAGCAGCTGTCAGTATGGATTCCGGCCTGGAAGCCGGTAAAGCTCACGGCCTTGGTCTGGAGCCGCCCCAGGGCCATGGCCATCAGGGCGGCGGACATCTGCTCACCGGCGGTGAGGAAGGCATCCATCTCCCTGGGCTCCGGGCAGGGGGTAATGGCTTTCGCCTGGGCGATCATTTCGTCGGTGGTATCCCCCTGGGCGGACACCACAACCACCACCTGGTGCCCCTGTTTTGCCATGGCTGCCCCGATTTGGGCGGCCTGACAGATGAGCTGGGGGCTTGCGAGCGACGAGCCCCCGAATTTCAGAACCATCCGCATGATTCATCCCTCCTGCCACCATGCTATGTCAAACCGGGGCGAAGGGTGTAGAAAAAATTTCCGCCCCGTGGGGGGCGGAAGGATTCAGAAGCTCAGCCGGCCAGAATCTCGGCCTTTACCACCCCACGGGTGGCGTTCAGCCGGGCCATCAGGTCCTCGATGGAGATGGTCAGGTCCATGGTGGAGGCGGAGATGGTGATGACGGCGGTGCCGTTGGTGGGGACAATGGAATTGATGGTCATGATGTTGGCCTGAGTCTCGGCGAAAATGGCCAGGATTTCACTGAGCTGGCCCGGTTCGTCGTGGACCAGAAGCTGGAAGGTGATGACCCGGCCGGTCATCATGTTCTGGAAGGGGAGGACAGAGTCACGGTACTTATAAAAAGCGCTGCGGCTGATGTCCGTCATCCGGGTGGCCTCATTCACGGTGGTTGCTTCTCCGGTGGACAGCAGACGCTTGGTTTCTGCTACCTTCAGGAATACCTCTGGCAGGGCGGATTCCTCTACCAGATAATACCGCGGTTTTGATGTCATATGCGACCTCCTATTGTATGCCTTGTGTGTACACACGTTCTCATACCATGTATTCTATCATTTTTTTCTGAAATTTCAACCCCCACTTTCGACGAGCTTATATGGGATATAAGGGCGGGATTTGAGATATGAGATATGGGATACAAGATACGAGATAATTAGGAATTAAGCGCCCCTACAGTGAAAACCTTAGATTGGGAGAAAGGAGGAATCGTCATGCAGGTGAAAACAAAAAGGCTTCTGGGGCTGCTTCTGGCGGTGGGGGCGGTGTTTCTGGGGGGACGGTATCTGCTGCCCATCGCCATGCCCTTCCTGCTGGGGGGCGGACTGGCTCTGGCGGCGGAGCCGGGGGTCCGGTTCCTCACCGGGCGGCTCCGGCTTCCCCGGTCGGCGGCGGCGGGAATCGGGGTGGGGGCGGTGTTCGCCCTGCTGTGCGCCCTTGTGACCATCCTGCTGGCCCTGCTGCTGCGGCAGCTTCGGAGCCTGGCGGGAATCCTGCCCCAGATGGAGCTCACCGCCCGGGACGGGCTGGATGCCCTGCAAAGCTGGCTGCTGGAGCTGACCCAGCGGACTTCCCCCGGGGTGCGGGCGGTTTTGCAGCGGAACGTGGCCCAGATTTTCTCCGGCGGCGCGGCGATGCTGGACCGGTTCACCGGGTATGCCCTGTCCTTTGCGGGGAACCTGCTGAGCCACCTGCCTAACAGCGCCCTGGGCCTGGGCACGGCGGTGCTGTCCGCCTTCCTGATCTCCGCGGAGCTGCCCAAAATCCGCCAGTGGCTTCAAACCCGGGTGCCCCGGGGAAAATTTGACGGCGTTCTGACATTCCTCCGCAAGCTCCGGGAGACGGCGGGGCAGTGGCTGATTGCCCAGGTGAAGCTGCTGGGCATCACCTATCTGATTCTGACCCTGGGATTTTTCCTGCTGCGGGTGGAGTATGCCCCGGTGTGGGCCCTGGGGGTGGCGGCGGTGGACGCCCTGCCCATCCTGGGAACGGGAACCATTCTGGTGCCCTGGAGCCTGGTGTGCCTGCTGCAAAAGCAGGGCGGGCGGGCCCTGGGACTGCTGGGCCTCTATGCCGCCACCGCCCTCAGCCGCTCCTTCCTGGAGCCCAAGCTGGTGGGCCGCCAGCTGGGACTGGACCCCCTTGTCACCCTCATCGCCCTGTACACGGGCTTTCGGCTCTGGGGCCTGCTGGGGATGTTCCTCATGCCCATGCTGGCCATTACCGTGATTTCCATGCTTCCGGAGCCCCGGAAGGAGCAATAAGGAGCTGTTCGGAAATAAATCGAACAATCTGGCTCGCCTTTTCCGCCCGCCGCTTCGTTGTCAAAGCTAACAATACACAAAGTATTGCAGCGCTTTTCCGCCTTGCGGCAGGCGGAAAATTCTTCGCCACCTTTGCCCGATTCATTCCCGAACAGCTCCTAACGAAAAAAAGTGTTGTGCTTCCCGACTCTTTTTGATATAATACAAGGAAAAGCTTTTTGGATGTGTATTGCTGTGAAATATGGAATTTGGAATGTATCGAAACCGAGCCAGGAAGGATTGGAAAATTTACGCCGGGGCGGGTATCCGGAGCTGGTGGCCCGGATTCTGGCGGCCAGAGGCATCAAGACGGCGCAGGAGGCCCACGCCTGCCTGGACTGCGACTGTGAGCTTCCGTCTCCGTTTCTTCTGACGCAGATGGATGTGGCGGCGGGACGGGTGAGCATGGCGGTGGCAAACCACGAAAAAATTGCCGTGTTTGGAGACTACGACGTGGACGGCATCACCGCCACCTGCCTGTTGACAGATTTTCTGCGCAGCTGCGGGGGGGAGTGCGTCAGCTACATCCCCGGACGGCTGGAGGAGGGCTACGGCCTGAACCCCATTGCCATCCACAGCCTCCACGACCAGGGGGTGAAGCTCATCGTCACCGTGGACTGCGGCATCACCGCCGTGGAGGAGGCGGAGCTGTGCGCGCAGCTGGGCATGGAGCTGGTGATCACCGATCACCACGAGTGCAAGGAGCGGCTTCCCCGGGCGGTGGCCGTGGTGGACCCCCACAAGCCCGGCGACACCTACCCCCACCGGTGCCTCTCCGGGGTGGCCCTGGCCTTTAAGCTGGCCTGCGCCCTCAGTGGGGATACGGAGCAGGTGCTCTCAACCTACGCGGATATGGTCTGCCTGGGCACGGTGGCGGATGTGATCCCCTTGGTGGGGGAGAACCGGGTCTTCGTCTCCCGGGGCCTGGAAATGATGCGCAGCAGCCCCCGGGTGGGACTGGCGGCGCTGATGAAGGAGTCCGGGTGCGCCCCCGATTCGCTGAACGCCGCCTCCATCGGCTTCACCCTGGCCCCCCGGATCAATGCCGCCGGGCGGATGGGCCAGATCGACCTGGCGGTGGAGCTGTTCATGACCCAGGACCCGGAGCGGGCCGCCCAGGCCGCCAAGGGACTGTGCGAGCTGAACCGGCAGCGCCAGCAGATTGAATCGGAAATCTACCATCAGGCGGTGGCCATGCTGCCCCCCGATCAGTCCCCCGACGCCATTGTGCTGGCGGACGAGGGCTGGCACCAGGGAGTGGTGGGAATCGTGGCCAGCCGCATTGCCGAGGAATACGCCTGCCCCACCTTCCTGATCTGCCTGGACGGGGAGCACGGCAAGGCCAGCTCCCGGAGCCACGGGGGCTTCAACCTCTTCGCCTCCCTCACCGCCCTGTCCGATTTGCTGGAAAGCTACGGCGGCCACGAGCTGGCGGCGGGCTTTACCATCTCCCGGAGCAATATCCCGGAATTCCGGCATCAGGTCAACGCCCTGGCGGCTGAATATTTCGAGGGGGAGACGTTGCGCACCAGCCTGGACATCGACTGCGTGGCCCCGCCGGAGCTGATGACCCTTTCGGAGTTCGACGCCCTGGAGCTTTTGGAGCCCACCGGCAGCGGCTGCCCCAAGCCGGTGCTGATGCTCCCCGGACTGACGGTGGAGCGGGTGACGATGGTGGGCGGCGGCAAGCACATGCGGCTGCGGCTGCGGCGGGAGCGGCAGTTTTTCAACGCCATCTTTTTCTCGGTGAACGCCGAGGAGGTGGACGTCCATCCCGGGGAGCTGGTGGACGTGGCCTTCCAGCCCCAGGTGAATGTTTACCAGGGAGAGCGGCTTTTGCAGCTGAATGTGATGGACATCCGTCCCAGCTGCCCCGTCCCCTGCGGCACCCAGACCGACCACTACCGGGCGCTGCTGAACGGCAGCCTCACCCCCGAGGAGGCGAGGCTCCTCACCCCCAGCCGGAGCAGGCTTGCCACGGTGTGGCGGTATCTTGCCTCGGTGCCCGGGGACACCATCCAGGATTCCCCCGTGAGCCTGTGCCGGAAGGTGGTCCGCTGGTCCGGAAAGCCCCTGGAACTGGAGCAGCTGATGACCTGCCTGGACATTTTCCGGGATGTGGGCCTTTTGCAGCAGCGAAGCTGCCGCAAGTACATCACCATCCGCCTCACCCCCGGCCCCCAGAAGGCGGATTTGAATCAGAGCGCCACCATGCAGCTTCTGCTGCACTGGATGAATCCATAAATTCCCCCGAACATATCCTGACGGGTGCTCCTTGCCGAAAGAGAGTTGATCTACAATGGAAACCTTTGAAGAACACTACGACTCCATGTGTGCCGCCATTGCCAGAAGAATGCCAACCGCGGACATGGACCTTATCGATAAGGCCGTCCACTATGCCGATGACAAGCACCGGCAGCAGAAGCGCAAGGACGGCTCTCCCTACATCATCCATCCCCTGGCGGTGGCGGAGATTGTGGTGGAGATGGGCCTGGACCAGGATGCTATCCTGGGAGCCCTGCTCCACGACTGCATCGAGGACACCGACGCCTCCCATGAGGAGATCGAAAAGCTCTTCGGCTCCACGGTGGCCGAGCTGGTGGAGGGCGTCACCAAGCTGACCCGGGCCAATTTCTCCTCCACCGAGGAGGCCCAGATGGAGAATCTGCGCAAGATGTTCATGGCCATGAGCAAGGACATCCGGGTGGTGCTCATCAAGATCGCCGACCGGCTCCACAACATGCGCACCATGCAGTACCAGACCCCCGCCAAGCAGATCATCAAATGCAAGGAGACCATGGACGTCTACGCCCCCCTGGCCCACCGGCTTGGCATGCAGAAGATGAAGTGGGAGCTGGAGGACACCAGTCTGCGGTACTTAGCTCCCAAGGAATACACCGAAATCACCAACTATTTGCAGGCCCACCGGGAAAAGGACGAGGCCTTCATGCAGTCCATCCAGTTCAAGATCACCGACCGGCTCAACGCCATGGGCATCCAGAACACCACCTATGGGCGGATCAAGCACGTGTACTCCATCTACCGGAAAATGGTGGCCCAGGACAAGACCATGGATCAGCTCTACGACATTTATGCCTTCCGGGTGATCGTCAACTCCATCCCGGACTGCTATAACGTGCTGGGCCACGTCCACGACCTGTTCAACCTGGTGCCCGGCCGGTTCAAGGACTACATCTCCACCCCCAAGCCCAACATGTACCAGTCGCTGCACACCACCGTCATCGGCTCCGAGGGCATCCCCTTTGAGGTGCAGATTCGGACCTGGGACATGCACGAAACCGCCGAATACGGCATCGCCGCCCACTGGAAATACAAGCAGGGCACCGGCTCCGGCACGGAGAAGGACTTTGAGTGGGTCCGCCGGCTGCTGGAAAGCCAGCAGGACGCGGACGCGGAGGAATATGTCCAGTCCCTGAAAATTGACATGTTCGACGACGAGGTCTTTGTCTTTACCCCCAAGGGCCGGATCGTCTCCCTGCCCTCCGGCTCCACCCCCATCGACTTCGCCTATGCCATCCACTCCGGGGTGGGCAACTCCATGATCGGCGCCAAGGTGAATAACCGCATCGCCAACATCGATACGACCCTGACCAACGGCGACATTGTGGAGATCATCACCTCCAAAACCGCCAAGGGCCCCAGCCGGGACTGGCTGAACATCTGCCACAGCAACCAGGCCAGAACCAAAATCAAGCAGTGGTTCAAAAAGGAGAAGCGGGAGGAGAACATTGTCCACGGCAAGGCCTCCTTTGAATCCGAGATGAAGCGGGTGGGGCTGCCCCTGTCCGCCCTCAGCGACCCGGAGCTGGAGCCCCATCTGCTGAAAAAGCTGGCCTTTGACAGCTGGGACGATATGTACGCTGCCATCGGCTACGGCGGCCTCACCGCCGTGAAGGCCGTGGGCCGGATTCGCGACGACGTTTCCCGGGCCCTGAAGGCCCAGAGCAGTGAGCGGAATGTAAGCCCGCTGCGCTTAAATCCGGACTCCGAGGCGGTGAAGCAGAACCGCCACGGGGTAAACGGGGTCATTGTGGAGGACATCGACTCCTGCATGATCAAATTCGCCAAATGCTGCACCCCCGTTCCCGGGGATTCCATCGTGGGCTTCATTACCAAGGGCTACGGCGTCTCCGTCCACCGGGCGGACTGCCCCAACGCCCAGAACCGGGACGATCCCCGGCAGGCTGCCCGCTGGGTGCGGGTACGCTGGGCCTCCCAGGAGGAGCAGCCCTTCGAGACCACGCTGGAGCTGGACTGCCTGACCCGGGACGGCATTGTGCTGGATGTGGCCACGGTGCTGACCACCGCCCGGGTCCGGGTGAAGGAGCTCAGCGCCAAGGACCTGCCCGGGGGCAGAAGCACCTGCCTGATCCGCTTCGAGGTAAAGAACGTGGCGGAGCTGGAGGCGGTAAGAAACCGGCTGCTGAACATACGGGACGTCACCGGTTCCCGGAGAGGACAGAATTGATATGAGAGCGGTTTTAACCAGAGTGAAATATGCCAGCGTCGCCATCGACGGCGAGACCGTGGCCAAAATCGACCGGGGCTTTCTCATCCTCCTGGGGGTGGGCCCGGAGGATACGGAGAAGGAATGCCGCGTTTTGGCGGAAAAGGCCCTGGGGCTGCGGATATTTGAGGACGAAAATGGGAAAATGAATCTGGGGCTGGATCAGGTGGGAGGAGCGGTGCTGGTGGTGAGCCAGTTCACCCTCTATGGCAACTGCCGCAAGGGCCGCCGCCCCAGCTTTGCCGAGGCCGCGGGGCCGGAGCTGGGAGAGGCCATGTATGAAAAATTCCTGGCGGTCTGCGAGGAGCTGGGCTACCCGCCCCAGCATGGCCGCTTCGGAGCGGACATGAAGGTGGAGTCCCTGAACGACGGCCCAGTGACCCTGATTTTGGACACCGACCAACTGATGAGCACCCGCCGCCCATAACCCACCGGCGGGCAAGAAGCTTCCCGGTAAATTGGAATTTGGCGGGCAGGGCCCGCAGCCAATTTCGCACGGGGCTG
>CAZYWM010000090.1:0-7647 GCA_964651615.1 uncultured Oscillospiraceae bacterium
TACGCAAATCATCCTCGGAAATCTTTGTGAACTTTTAATCAAAGCCTAGTATTAGCAGAAACACGGCCATTAATCAACAGATCATCAGATATTTCCGCTCCCTGTAAAACCCTGTAGGGGCCGGCCTTGAATTGGGGCACAAAAGACCGTTTTTGCCTGTAAATGGCCGCAGAAAGCTATTGACGAAAAGCATCATTCCATGATATGCTATCATGTAAATGAGTTTAGGAAAGCGCTCCCGGGCAGCGAGCATGGGAAAACGGAGCATCCGGCCATGCGGCCCATCAATTTAAAGCAGCGAGGAGGGAATTCACCGTGAATAAAACGGATTATCGACATATAATGAATGAAAATGAGCAGAAAAAGATTCTGGAAGACATCAATGTGGGCATCTGGCGGATTGAGGCCCTTCCGGGCCAGCCGCCGCAGATGTTCGGCGACGCGAATATGTATGCTATAATGGGCGCGGCGCCGGAAACCAAGCCGGAGGAGCTGTACCAGCACTGGTACAGCCGGATTGAGCCGGTTTACCGCTCCTATGTGGACAATGCCGTAAACCAGCTGATCGCCACAGGGCAGGCCATGGAAGTGGAATACATCTGGAACCACCCCCATCGGGGCAGAACGGTGGTCCGCTGTGACGCCACGCTGTTTTCCTCCCAGGAGACGGGGAGAACCGGAATGCTGGGAATGCACCGGGACATTACGGATAAGATGGGGTGCCTCAGCTGGGAAGACGAGAGCCATCACATTGTGGACAACTATAAAATGAGCCTTTGCAGCAAGTATCTGGTCAAGGCCTATGAGGATATTTTCTTTGTGGACAGAGCCGCCGGGACCTTCCACCCGGTGGTCTATGGGCGCAGACCGGCTTTGCCCATCGAGGACAGCTGGGACATCTGCACGATTATCGACGAATGTGTGCCCCCGGCGGAGCTGGAAGCGGTGCACCGCCTGTTCTCCAAGGAATCCATGGAGCAGATCATTGCCAGCAACGGCTCCCGCAGCGTGGATTTCAGAAGGAAGGACAATTTTGGAAACTATACCTGGGTCAGAGGAACGCTGTATCCGGTGCCCATTAACGGGGTGGACGAGCTGGTGTTTGTGGTGCAGGACATCCAAAACGAGCAGCAGCTAAAGGACCTGAGGGCGGAGAAGGAGGATGTGCTCTACTCCATCATCCACCCGCGCTCTGTGATCTATGAGTGGGACGTCAACAGCAGTCAGATGCAGGTGCTGAAGCGAGATTTAAAGCGCACCCCCCCTTTCGCGGAACAGGAGCACATCTCCCTGCCGGAGCTGACCGACCTGCTGTGCGAGCAGAATATCGATCCCTCCGAAGTGGCGCAGGCCCGGGCGTTTTTGACCTATGAAAACATACACCGGTGCGCAAGGGAGCAGCGCAGGCGTTCCATCACCCTGCTTCTGGACTCGGAGCAGCACAAATACTGCTGGATCAAGGTGTTTATTCTGCCTTCCTCCCTGTCCAACACCAAGGCCTACCTGGTGCTGGAGATGATCAATCGGAAGGAAGCGCTGTATCCGATTCTGGAATCCTATCTGCGGGAGACGACGGATTACTGCTACTGCGTGGATTTGAAAACAGGTTATTTTTTCCGTGTTGTGGGCGACGACGGAATCGTGGGGATGCCGCCCAGGGAAGGGTATCACTATACCCAGGCAATGGAAGAATACACGGACCGGTTTGTGATCGAGGAGGAGCGGGAGCAGGTCAAGCGGATGATGAATCCGGCGTATATTTTAAGAGCCCTGGAAATCGAGCCGGAATACTCTTTCGAGGAAAACGTCATTGGCGAGCATGGCGAAATACGGAAAAAGCGCCTGACCTACAGGCCCTTCCATCAGTCAAAGGCCTATGTGCTGCTGCAAAGAATAGACATCACCGAGCTGAGCAACAAGGAGCAGCTGCTGGAGGCCGCCCAGCGGGAGTCCGTGACGGACCCGCTGACCCAGGTGTATAACCGGCTGGGCGGGAAAAGGCTGATTCTGGAGGCGCTGGAAAAGGCAAAGGAATCGGAAAACACGGCGCTGATCCTGCTGGATTTGGACCACTTCAAGGAGGTCAACGACCGATTCGGCCATCCGGTGGGAGACTGGATTTTGCAGGAGGCGGCCCGAAAGCTCCAGGAAAGCTTCCGCTCCGGAGACATTATCTGCCGGCTGGGTGGAGACGAGTACCTGGTCTTTTTGAAAAACATACCGGACAAGGCCAGCATCTTCCCGGTGCTGGACCGGCTGGAAAAGAAGCTGCGGATCGTCTGCGAAAAGGATGGGCAGACAATTTCAGTAACGG
Organism: uncultured Oscillospiraceae bacterium; assembly: GCA_964651615.1. Taxonomy (GTDB): domain Bacteria; phylum Bacillota; class Clostridia; order Oscillospirales; family Oscillospiraceae; genus Faecousia. The sequence goes on from CAZYWM010000090.1 coordinate 2,315, forward strand.
CCTCGGTGGGAGCGGCCTTCTACAAGGGGCAGCCCTATGAGGAACTGTACAGGCAGGCGGATATTGCCCTGTACCGGGCGAAACGGGACCGGTGCGGCTGTGCTCTGTTTGTGGAAGAGAAAACTGAGTGAAGCAGAGGAGATAGCATGGAAAAGCAAAAGGTCCTGATCGTGGATGATTCGGAGATGAACCGTGTCCTTCTGACGGATATTCTGGAAGGGCAGTATGAGGTTAGCGAGGCGGAAAACGGTCGTCAGGCCGTGGAAATCCTGGAGCGGAACGAGCGGGATTTCTGGTTTGTCCTGCTGGATATTATGATGCCGGAAATGGACGGCTTCGCGGTGCTGGAATATATCCGGGAGCACTATTGGAGCGACCGGGTGGTGGTGATGATGATCTCCTCCGACGACTCGCCGGAAAAGATCAGCCGGGCCTACAGCCTGGGCGCCTTTGACTACATCGGCCGCCCCTTCGACCCCATGATCGTCCGCAAGCGGATTGCCAACACCCTGATGCTCTACGCCCGCCAGCACGACCTGGAAAACACGGTGCGGCAGCAGTTTCTGGAGCAGCAGAAGAACAACGACCTGATGATTTCCATCCTGTCCCACATTGTGGAATTCCGCAACGGAGAGAGCGGCGTCCACATTCAGCATGTGAAATCCATTACGGAGCTGCTGCTGAGGCAGCTGGCCCGGATTACAGACCAGTATGACCTTTCCGAGGAGAAAATCGCCTTAATCAGCACAGCCTCCGCCATCCATGATGTGGGGAAAATCTCCATTCCGGCGGAAATCCTGAACAAGCCCGGGAAGCTGACCCCGGAGGAGTTTGAGACAATGAAAACCCATGCCAGGATCGGGGCCGAAATGCTGTCCGGTCTTCCCACCGACCAGTCCGGCTCGGAGCTGGTGAAGGTGGCCTATGGCATCTGCCGGTGGCACCATGAACGATACGACGGCAGGGGATACCCGGACGGGCTCAAGGGCGAGGACATTCCCATCGCCGCCCAGGTGGTGGCTCTGGCCGACGTATACGACGCCCTGACCAGTGAGCGCTGCTATAAAAAGGCCTTTTCCCAGGAGCAAGCCATGGAGATGATCCTGGCGGGGAAGTGCGGTGCCTTTCATCCGCTGCTGCTGCAATGCCTGGAGGACATCGCTCCCCGGCTGAAGCGTTCCCCGGGAAATGCAGAAGAGGACCAGAAGCCCCGGCGCAGCCAGGAGGCCCACGCCCGGCAGCCGGTGTATATGCGCCTGCTGCATGTGGACCCCCTGACCCAGGTTTACAACCGCCGCTATTTTCAGGAGTACATCCAGGACAGCGGGAGCGTGGCGGCGGCCATCTTCGTCCATGTGGACGGCCTCAGGGAGCTCAACGAGACCGGAGGCCGGGAAGCCGGAGACGCGGCGCTGCAGCGGGTGGGCCAGGCGCTGCAATCCCTGTCCCGGAAAAACGACCCTGTAATCCGCTACAGCGGCGACGGCTTCCTGCTTGTCTTTAACAGCATGGCCAAGGACACCTTCCGGGCCAGGGCGGCGGAAATCAGCTGCCGCCTCCGGGCGCTGACCGGGGAAGGATGTACGTCGGTGAGCGTCTGGGGCTTCTGGGGCCCGGGCCAGTCGGGAAAACTATTGTCCATGGTGGCTGCCGCGGCGGCCTCCTCTCAGCAGCCCAGGGATCAGCTGACCATCCGCTTCCTGGACGAGCAGGAAAGCATATGACGGAGGGAAAAACATGAATGTAAAAGAATGCTATCTCCAATTCGGAGGGGATTATGAGAGCGTTTTGGGCAGGCTGCGCCGGGAACAGCTGGTGGAAAAATTCCTGCTGAAATTTCTGGAGGATAAGAGCTTTGACCAGTTTGAAGCTGCCATGGCCAGCGGGAATTACGAGGAAGGGCTGCGGGCCGTGCACACCCTGAAGGGAGTTTGCCAGAACCTCTCCTTCACCGCCCTCTATGAAAGCAGCCGCCAGGTTACGCAGGCCATGAAGGACGGCGATTACCGCAAAGCAATGGAATTATCCCCCCGGCTGTCGGAGGATTACCACCGGATTATCCAGGTGGTAGAGAATTATCGGCGCTCCGGGGAGGCGTAAACCAATGGAACAGAACAAAAACGCCATCATGCGCTTTCTGAAGCTCAGCTTTGTGGGGGTTGTGCTTTTCAGTATTTTTTCCTTCACCTGCCTGGGTCTGTATATGAACCACAAGAGCCACGAGGCCTTCCATCAAATCGGAAACATCTACCTCTCCGGCACAGGTGAGCAAATATCCAGGCACTTTGAGTCGGTGATTCAGCTGCGGTTCAACCAGGTGAAGGGCCTGGTTTCGGTGGTTTCATTGGAGGGACGGGACCGGGAGGGGCTGTATCAGGAGCTGTCCTACCGGGCAGGCGTCCGGGATTTTGCCTATCTTGCCCTCTGCGCCGCCGACGGCACCATGGAAACCCTGCGGGGAAAGCCGATCCAGGCTTTGAACCCGGAGCCCTTTACCCAGGCCCTGATAAAGGGAGAGCAGCGGGTCGCCATCGGCATTGACGAGGACGGGGCGCAGGTGGTGCTGTTTGGAGTGGACGCGGACTATCCCATGTCCCATGGCGGCGCCGCCACCGGCCTGGTGGCAGCGGTGCCCCTGGAATACATTACCGATTTTCTCTCTCTGGACCAGGAAAACCAGATGATGAACTTCTGCATCGTCAGAAACGACGGCAGCTTCGTCATCGAAAATGAGAACATGGGCCTGGGGGATGGCTCCCAGCGGCTGCCGGAGCTGCTCAGCCCTTACCCCGGCTCCCGGGACCTGACATACCGCATGGAGGATTTTGACCGGGCGCTGGAAAGTAACCAGACCTATGGCGCGATCATTTCGGTGGGCGGGGAGGAGCAGAAGCTCTACAGCGTCCCGCTGTCCAACTCCGAGTGGAATCTGGTCTCCATCATGCCGAATAACCAGCTCAACCACGTGCTGGAAACCTTAAACATCCAGCGTACCAAATTCACGGTGCTGTCCTGCCTGTCTGTGCTTGCCCTGATGCTGCTGATTTTCGCGCGCTATTTCCAGATGAGCAATGCCCAGATCAAGGAGCTGGAGCGCTCCCGCCAGGAGGCGGCGGCGGCCAGTCAGGCAAAAAGTGAGTTCCTGGCCAATATGAGCCACGACATCCGCACGCCCATGAACGCCATCGTGGGCATGACCGCCATTGCCACCGCCCACATCGACGACCTGGAGCAGGTGAAGAACTGTCTGCGAAAGATCGCCCTTTCCAGCAAGCAGCTGCTGGGGCTGATTAACGATGTGCTGGACATGTCCAAGGTGGAAAGCGGAAAGATGACCATGACAGAGGAGAACATCTCCCTCAAGGAGCTGTTTGACGGAATCGTCAGCATTATGCAGCCCCAGATCAATGCCAAGGGGCAGCATTTTGAAGTGCATGTGGATAAGGTCGAGGCAGAAAATGTATGCTGCGACGGCGTCCGCCTGAATCAGGTGCTGCTGAACCTTCTGTCCAACGCCACCAAATACACCCCGGAGGGCGGCACCATCCGGCTCTCCCTCTGGGAGGAGGATTCCCCCAAGGGAGAAGCGTTTACCCGGGTTCACGTTGCGGTGGCGGATAACGGTGTGGGCATGACCCCGGAATTCCAGGAGAAAATCTTCGACGCCTACAGCCGGGCCGACAGCGCCAGGATTCAGAAAATCGAGGGCACCGGCCTGGGCATGACCATCACCAAATACATTGTGGACGCCATGGGCGGAACCATCCAGCTTCAAAGCCAGGTCGGCAAGGGCACTCAGTTCCACCTGAGCTTCGACTTTGAGAAGGCGCCGGTGGCGGAAGTGAACATGGTGCTTCCCCCCTGGAATATGCTGGTGGTGGACGACGACGCTTTCCTGTGCAAGTCCACCATGGAGGTCCTGAAAGCCTTCGGAATCCACGCGGAGTGGACACTGAGCGGAGAAAAGGCCATCGAAATGGCGGTGGACCGCCACAGCAGGGGAGAGGACTACCAGATCATCCTGCTGGACTGGAAGCTTCCGGGGATGAACGGCATTCAGGCCGCCAGAAAGCTGCGGGAGCATCTGGGGGAGGAGGTGCCCATCCTGCTGATTTCCGCCTACGACTGGAGCGAATTCGAGGCGGAGGCAAGAGCGGTGGGCATCAACGGCTTTATTTCCAAGCCCCTGTTCAAATCCACTTTGTTCTATAATCTGCGCAAGTATGTCAGCCAGGAGGAGCCCGAGGAGGAGGCCGCCCGGCAGGAAGCGGAATTTTCCGGGCGGCGGATTCTGCTGGCGGAGGACAACGAGCTCAACTGGGAGGTGGCCAAGGAGCTGCTGTCCGATCTGGGGGTGGAGCTGGAGTGGGCCGAGGACGGCCAATACTGCCTCGAGAAGTTCCAAGCCTCCCCGGCAGGGTACTATGACCTGATCCTGATGGATATTCGGATGCCCCGGATGACGGGGTATGAGGCAGCCATGGCCATCCGCAAGTCGGCCCATCCGGATGCCCAGCAGATTCCCATCATTGCCATGAGCGCCGATGCCTTCCCTGAGGACGTTCAGCGCTGCCTGAAATGCGGCATGAACGGCCACATCGCAAAGCCTGTGGACCCGGCAGCCCTGGCCAGGCAGATGGAGCGGTGCTGGAAGGACAGAAAGGAAAACGCGCTATGAAAATCTTCATTCACGGTTCCGGGCATCACGCGGCAAGCTGGGATGAAACCATTTCCCATATGACAGGCAAAGAGGACATTCTGTGCCCGGAGCTGTCTGCCCTCCTTGCGGGCAGGGAAGCCAGCTATGAAAATTTATATGATTCCTTCGTAACATACTGCAACGGCGTGGAGGGGCCGCTTCATCTGTGCGGCCTTTCCTTGGGCGGAATCCTGGCTCTGAATTACGCCCTGGATTACCCGCGGAAGGTGAAAACACTGGTCCTGATCGGAACGCCTTATAAAATTCCCAAGGCGGCGTTTGGCCTGCAAAACCTGATTTTCAAGCTTCTGCCGAAATCGGCCTTTGAATCCATGGCATTTGACAAAGCGGGCACCTTTGCCCTGACAAGCTCCCTGAAAAACCTGGATTTCAGCGGCAGAGCGGGGGATGTGACATGCCCCGTGCTGATTCTGTGCGGGCAGAAGGACAGCGCCAACAGGAAATCGGCCCAGTCCTTCCTGCGCGTCATGAAAAACGCGAACCTGAAACTCATCGAAAACGCCGGTCACGTGGTGAACGAGGAGAACCCCAAAGCCCTGGCGGAGATATTGGACGAATTTTACCATCTGTGATTTCCCCAAAAGCGTATGAACCATTTTTGCGCCCAGTGCCT
>CAZYWM010000091.1:0-7474 GCA_964651615.1 uncultured Oscillospiraceae bacterium
CGTGCTCCCGCACGCCAAAGCCGCTCTCCCCGGACTCCTTCCGGCGCGCACTTGGCAACAGGGAGAAAGCTTTCAGAAAAATTTACCGCAAAAGCGTTACCGGGCGGGTCAGGGAAAAAGCGATGACAGATCAGCCCCGTGCGAAATTGGCTGCGGGCCCTGCCCGCCAAATTCCAATTTACCGGGCAAAGCCCATCCGCTCAATTCCTAATTCCCTCATTCCTAACTATCTCGTATCTCATATCCTACATCTCATATCTCCCGCGGCCTTCCCGCCACCTGAGCCACCTGCTCCCGGAAGGCGGCGCAGGCGGCGGCGCAGGCGGATTGGGTGCCCGAAAGCAGTCCGCCGCCGAAATTGGTTTCGCTGGGCGGGGCGTAGAGCCTGCACAGCTTCACCTCCGCCGCCTTCAGGGCGGCGTCCAGGGCATACATGGCCTCCAGCGGCGGGGCGATGAGATAGGCCAGGGCGCTTCCCACGCCGATCCCCGCCTCCCCCGCCAGGAAGCTGCCAACACTGCTCACCGTGTGTGCCAGGCAGGGTACCCCGCCCAAATCCTCAAAGCCCACCTTTTTAAGCTGAGACAGCGCCGCCTCCATGCCGCTGCGGGCGTCCCCCGGCGTTTTCCCCGCCAGGATGCCGATGACCTCCCCGGCGTTGGGGGTGGAGGCGTTGGCGGCTCCGGCATAAAAGCTCCGCCCGTAGCAGACCTTCACCTGGGCCGCCTTGGTGGCCGCGTCCAGAGCGATATAGGTGGCGTCGTCACAGTCCGTGGTGATCATGGCCAGGGAGGAATAGCCCTCCGGCGCCCCCAGCTCCCGGCACAGCCCCGGCGCGGCATTGGCCAGATACCGCACCGCCAGCACCTGCACCGGGATCATGCCCCTTCCTCCAGATGCAGGGCCACCCCGGAGACCTGCTTTTTCAGGATGGTTTCCAGCAGGCCCGCAATGTGGGCCCCGGCCTCCACGGCGGGGGTGCCCTGGGCGTGGATGTTGCTCACCACCGTCCGGGCGGATTCCAGCACCCCGGTGCGGGGCCGGTAAGTGATATAGGCGGACATGCTCTTATCCGTCACCAGTCCCGGCCGCTCTCCCACCAGCATACACACCGCCTCGCAGCCGGTGATGTCCCCGATGGCATCCCCCGCCCCCACCCGGCAGTACCGGACGAAGAGGGGTGCGGCAGTTTCGATCCCCCGGAGCTTCAGCCCGTCCCGGATGGCGGCCACGCAGTCCAGAGCATTGGCTAGGATGGCGGCGGAGGAAAGCCCGTCCCCCACCACCAGCTGCACCCGGGGGGCGCCGGGCACCGCCGAGCGGATTTTCCGGGCGTTCTCCTCATCGAAGCAGCGGCCCAAATCCGGCCGGGTCAGATACTCGTCCTTGTCATGGCACTTTGTCTGAACCTCCACCATGCCGTTTTTCGCCGCGAAATCCTCCGGCACCTGGGAAAACACCGTGTCCTGGGCCGCCGCGTGATCTGCCCGGAAGCGGAGCATGGTCAGCGTCTTATACCGTGGCCCCGCCTTGCCGCAGCCTAAGCGGGCGGGGGTCTTCTCTTTGAGGAGCCGGAACTGCTCCGGCTTCTCCGGGTGCTCCACCAGATAGAGCTTGCGAAGGTTCAGCTCCGTCACATCCGGCACAAAGTCCCCATCGGCATAGCCGGAATCCGGCTGGCGTGGCTGCGGGGCAGCGGGATGATAGTCGCTGGCCTTCACCGTGGGTTCCCGTCCCATCTGGGCCAATATTTCCGCCACCATGGCGGTAAGCTCCTGCTTGTTCATGACTTCCTCCAATCTGTTGCTATGTCTCTTCCATCCCGGGACAGCACCAGGGTCTTCACCACCACCGGAAAGGCGGGGCCCACCGGGGCCGCCACATCCAGATAGCTTTCCCTGCCCACCTTCACCCGATCCAGGCAGAGGATGGGAGCGTCCCGGCCCAGCCGCAGCGCCAGGGCCTGTCCCAGGGCCTTTGCCATATCCTGCTCCAGGCAGAGATAGACCGGGGGCGAAACCGTATTGGCAATTTTCTCCGCCAATTGGGTCAGCGCGGCGTAGCTGGGAGCTTCCAGCCCCGGCAGGGAGAGGAAGCAGGCCGTGTCATATTGGTTTCTCTGGGCCTCATCCGTGATCACCGGGATGTTTTTCAGGGGAAACGTCACATTCTGGCTGAATACCGTGCTGCCGGACAGCTGGGTGCTGTGGCAGCCGGCGCCAATGACCGTGGCTCGGATGGTCTGGCTTCCCAGCACATATTTCCCCCGGCAGAGCAGGCTCCGCCGGATGGCCCGGCCCAGCAGGGGGCCGATGTCCCCATACTCCTGCCAGGGCACCTCCCGGTCGATGCAGTCCGCCACGCCCCCGGAGAAGGAAAGGGTCATTTTCTCCCCGGGCCGGTTCAGAGGCAGGGCGCTCCCCGCCTCCCGGGTGGTGAGCCGGGTCAGAAGATCGTCCGGCTCCCGCAGCCCCGCCCCCATCTCCAGGGCCGAGGCCAGCAGCCGCGCCAGTTCTTCCCCCGCTTCCCGGCTCAGGACCTGCCCCACCGCACCGTCCCAGATGCCCCGCAGCACCGGAGAAACGTAGCTGATTCTGCCCTCCTGCAGCTTAACCAGCCGTCCGCCCACGTTCAGGCAGCCAGTGGCGGCGATTTCTCCCCGGCGGATCAGGGCCAGGTTGCTGGTGCCTCCGCCGATGTCCATGTGGAGCACCGTTTCCCCGGTTTTCTCGCTGTATTGTGCTGCGCCGGCTCCCTTGGCCGCCAGCACGCTTTCCAGGTCAGGCCCGGCGGCGGCTACCACAAAGTCCCCGGCCAGGTCCGCCATGGCCTCCATCACGGCGGCGGCGTTCTCCTTCCGACTGGTCTCCCCGGTGATGATGACGGCGCCGGTGTCCACATCCTCCCGACGAATTCCCGCTGCCCGGTACTCCCGCTCCACGATTCTCCGGATGGCGGCGGCATCCATTCGTTTTTCCTCCAGCAGCGGGGTGAAATACACCGGGCTTTGGTAGAGGATTTCCCGTCCGCTGATGGCCAGCTCCGGCACCGCAAAGCCGGAGGCCCGGTTCTGAACCGCCAGCCGGGACACCACCAGCTGGGTGGAGGTGGTCCCCAAATCCAGTCCCACACTGATTAGCTCAGGCATGGCCCGCCACCTGCTCCAGCACCCGGCGGATGAGAAATTCCTCCACCTTGATGGGGTTGGTTTCGATACAGGGGTCCTCCAGCACTGCCTCCACAATCATGGGCATGTTCTCCGTCAGCTTCCGGGGCGGAATCCCCGCCTGGGACAGCGTCTGGGGCAGCCCCAGCTCCCGGCGCAGCCGGAGCAGCCCGTTTTTCAGATTCCGCAGAGCCACCGCATCGGCGCTGCCCGCCATCCCGGCGCACCGGGCCAGCTCGGCGTAACGGCCTGCCGCCTTGTTGGCGTTGCAGTCCACCACCGCCGGGAGCAAAACCGCGTTCAGCCGCCCATGGGGCACATGGAAAATCCCGCCCAGGCTGTGGGCGATGGCGTGGCACAGCCCCAGTCCCGCCTGGGAGAAGGCCATCCCCGCCATGGTGGAGGCCAGGTGCATTTTAAGCCGCACCTCCTGCTTCCCCGCATAGGATGCCGGAAGCACCGCGTAGGCCATCCGGAAGCTCTCCCGGGCCAGCATGTCGGAAAACGCCCCCGCCCCGGTGGCCACATACGCCTCCATGGCATGGGTCAGCACATCAAAGCCCGCGTCCGCAATCAGCGCCGGGGGCAGCTGGTTCAATAGGTCGCTGTCCAAAATGGCGGCGGTTGGGCGAAGCTTTTCGTCCACCAGGGGGTGCTTGGCCTTCCCGTGGGTCAGTATGGCAAAATCCGTCACCTCCGACCCGGAGCCGGAGGTGGTGGGGATGGCCACCAGAGGCACCTCCCCCTGGGCGAAATAGGCCATGGCCTTGGCGCAGTCCATGGCGCTGCCCCCGCCCAGAGCCACCAGCAAATCCGGGGCAAAGGCGCGAAGCTTCGCCGTCCCCTCCGCCGCCAGGGCCACGGTGGGGTCCGGCTGAACGCGGTCAAAATATTCAACCTCTTCCGCCTTTGATAGGGCGGCAATCCGCTGGGCCGTGCCGTTTTTCATGAAATAAGGGTCCGTTACCAGCAGCAGACGCTTCGCGCCGAATTTTTCCAGCACCGAAACCCCGCCCGCGCCGGCATATATCCTGGTCTTTAAGGAGAATTCCTCCATTTACCCACCCGCCTTTTCAGCAGTAGTATGTTCCGAGGGGTTCGGAATATGCATGAGGCGGCGGAAAATTTTGTTCCCGGAGAAAAAAGTGGTAGGAAAATGAGAACAAATGTGTTATGATAGACTGTGAGGTGAAAAACCATGGAGCATGAAGAAGAGAAGGGCTATTCCCCCCGCCCGGCCTGGCAGGTATGGGCTGCCAGAATCGGGTTGGCAGTATTCCTTCTGTTTGTGATTTATCAGTATCTTTGCATTCTCCGGGGTGGCAGGTGATGAAGATTCTCGGCATCGACCCGGGCTACGGCATCACCGGCTTCGGGATCATCGAGGCCCAGCGCAGCCAGTTTCAGCTGCTGCGCTGCGGGGCCATCACCACCCCTCCCAACACAGACTTTTCCTGGCGGCTCAGCGTGATTTACAACGACATGGTGGAGCTTTTGATGATGGAAAAGCCCGACGCGGTGGCCATCGAAGAGCTGTTCTTCGGCCACAATGTCACCACCGGCATCAACGTGGCCCAGAGCCGGGGGGTGATCCTGCTGGCGGTGCAGCAGGCGGGCGTTCCCATTTTTGAATACAAGCCCATGCAGGTCAAGCAGGCCGTGGTGGGCTACGGCAACGCCAGCAAGCACCAGGTGATGGACATGACCAAGCGGATTCTCCACCTGTCCGCCGTGCCCAAGCCCGACGACGCCGCCGACGCGGTGGCCATCGCCCTGTGCCACGCCCGCTCCAGCACCTCCCTGCTGGCAAATTCAAGATATAAGATATAGGATACGAGATATTAGATATTGTTCCGATTATCTTGTATCTCATATCTCGTATCTCATATCTATACCAAAGTTTGGAGATTAGCCTATGTTATACTATGTTTCCGGCAATGTGGCTCTTTTGGAGCCGGGGCTGGCGGTGATCGACTGCGGCGGGGTGGGCTACGGCTGCCATGTCACGGCCTATACCGCCGCCCAGCTGAAGCTGAATACCAGCGCCCGGCTTTTCATCACCGAATCCATCCGGGAGGACGCCTACGATCTGTACGGCTTTTCCTCCCGGGAGGAGCAGCGCTGCTATGAGCTGCTGACCTCTGTGAGCGGTGTGGGGCCCAAGGCGGCTATGGCGATTCTTTCCGCCGGGGGACCCCAGAATTTCACCCTGGCCGTCATGACCGGGGATGAAAAAATCCTCACCGCCGCCCAGGGCATCGGCAAAAAGATCGCCCAGCGGATTATTTTGGAGCTGAAGGACAAAATCGGCGGCGGCAGCATGGAGCTGGACTTCTCCTCCGGCGTCAGCGCGGCAGCCCCCCAGGCCACCGGCTCCCTGGCCATGGCCACGGCAGCCCTCCAGGAGCTGGGCTACTCCCCGGCGGAGATCAACACCGCCCTCAAGGGAGTCGATCCCAAGGCCAGCACCGAGGAAATGGTGCGCTACGCCCTGCGGGCAATGGTCATGAAATAGATATAAGATAGCGGTAACTATCTCATATCTTATATCTCACACGTGTTGGAGGTTTTATGAGCTTAGAATTTTCCGAAGGGCTGGAAGCGCCCATTATTTCCCCCACCTTTGTGCCCCAGGACTCGGCGGAAATCGGTCTGCGGCCCAAGCTGCTTGCCGACTACACCGGCCAGGAGAAGGCCAAGGGGAATCTGTCCGTCTACATCGAGGCCGCCCGGCAGCGGGGGGAGTGCCTGGACCACACCCTGCTCTACGGCCCTCCCGGCCTGGGCAAGACCACCCTGGCGGGGGTCATCGCCAACGAGATGGGGGTGAACATCCGCATCACCTCCGGCCCGGCCATCGAAAAGCCCGGGGACCTGGCGGCCCTGCTGACCAACCTGAACCCCGGGGACATTCTCTTCATCGACGAAATCCACCGCCTGAACCGGGTGGTGGAGGAAATTCTCTACCCCGCCATGGAGGATTTTGCCATCGACATCATCGTGGGCAAGGGCCCCAGCGCCAACTCCATTCGGCTGGATCTGCCCAAATTCACCCTGGTGGGCGCCACCACCCGGGCGGGGCAGCTCTCCGCCCCTCTGCGGGATCGGTTCGGCGTCTCCCTCCGCCTGGAGCTGTACCAGCCGGAGGAGCTGGCCAAAATCGTCACCCGCTCCGCCACAATTCTCGGCATGGAAATTGACCCCAGGGGCGCCATGGAGATCGCCTCCCGGAGCCGGGGCACCCCCCGAATCGCCAACCGGTTCCTCCGCCGGGTCCGGGACTTCGCCCAGATCATGGGGGACGGCACCATCACCAAGGAGGCCGCCGACCTGGCCCTGAGCCGCCTGGAGGTGGATAAGCTGGGCTTAGACGCCGTGGATCGCCGGATGCTCACCGCCATCATCCAGAATTACAATGGCGGCCCGGTGGGCCTGGAAACCCTGGCCGCCACCATCGGTGAGGAAGCCATCACCCTGGAGGATGTCTATGAGCCCTACCTCATGCAGCTGGGCTTCCTCACCCGCACCCCCCGGGGCCGCTGCGTCACCCCCCTGGCCTATGAGCACCTGCACATCCCCTACGAGGGGCAGACCCAGTTCAGCCTGTAGGGCTTTCCCGTGTTTTCCTTCACCGGTGGACGGGTGTCTTTCGGGTGTAATATTGCATAAAGGCTACGAAAAATTTACGAAAATTCTTATAAAGGATTGACAATTTGCTTTTGTCCGTGTATAATCCTAGCTAGTGGCACCATTCTGTCACACATTCCAGACCCTGCGTAGCAACCATTCCGGTAGACTTTCACGGGGCAATAAAAATGGAGAGAGGTATTTCCAATGTACGAAGATAAGACTTTGAAGTGCAAAGATTGCGGCAACGAGTTCGTGTTCACCGCCGGTGAGCAGGCTTTCTATGCTGAGCGCGGCTTCCAGAATGAGCCCCAGCGCTGCAAGGCATGCCGGGACGCCCGCAAGAACAGCACCCGTGGCCCCCGTGAGTTCTTCACCGCTACCTGCGCACGCTGCGGCGGCGAGGCTAAGGTTCCCTTCGAGCCCAAGTCCGACCGTCCCGTGTACTGCAGCGAGTGCTTCGCTCAGATGCGCGCCAACGGCTAATCTGCTTCCAAAATCACCCCGTCCAACCGGACGGGGTGATTTTTTTTGTGCGGCTCAGTCTGATATGGCAACCGGATAAATTGGAATTTAGCGATTTGCTCCGTAGGGGCGGGTCTTGAACCGCCCGTTGGGGACGTCAAACAAGAGCAGTTCGTTGAATAGTGAAGCGTGACTGCTTCTGAGAAAGGCTCCCCT
>CAZYWM010000092.1:0-7400 GCA_964651615.1 uncultured Oscillospiraceae bacterium
CGATATGCGCAAAATAGGCTAAATGTCCTGATTTTCCTGGCGAGGGGGAAATTCTGCCGTCAGGGCGGAGATTTCATAGGCGGTGCGCTCCTGGGCCCCTTCCTCGGTGAGCTTGGTATAGACGCGGCTTTGCAGACGGCCATCCACAATCAGCTGATCCCCCACGCCGCACTGGGCCGCCTCGGCGGCGATCCTGCCCCAGAGGATGCAGGGCAGATAATCCGCCCGGTGGAAGGGCCGGGGTACAGCCAGCATCACGTCGCAGATTTCCCGGCCCAGGGGGGTGCGGCGGTAGGTGGGCTCCCGGCAGATAACGGCGTCCAGCCGCACGGTGTTGATGGGCTCCCCATCCTCTGCGGTGATGGCGGCGGCAAAGACGAAAACCGACAGCCGACGCTTGCCGCCCTCCCGGAGGTTGTGGGAGCGCACCTGCCCCGTGACGGTGAGCATGTCTCCTCCGGACAGGTCCACGGTATTCACAATGGCCTCTTCTGCAATCACCGGCAGGGTATCCACGGCTCCGGACAGCCGCTGTACCTCTAAGTAAAATCGGAAAAACCGCTTTCCGTGGTTTTCGTGGGAGAATTCCGGCAGCTCCCGCAGGCTTCCCCGAAGGGTGATTTGGTTTCGGCTCACATTAGGTTCCATACGACCACCTCAAATTTCAGATGTATGGAACATCCTATGCGCCCGTCCCCTGGAAAGATGAAAGAGAGATGAAAACATTTTCCTCCCCTGAATGGCAAAATATCGGCGGTTCTGAGGGTTCACAGGGCCTTTACAGCGGCTGACGGCAGCATTCCACGGCTCTGTGCCAGCCGTCGACCCGCCGCTCCCGCTCCTGCTGGCTGATCTCCGGGGCAAAGAACCGGTCAACCGACCAGTTGCTCTGAATTTCCTTTTGGTTTTTCCAGTATCCCACAGCCAGGCCTGCCAGGTAAGCGGCTCCGGCGGCGGTGGTTTCCACGCACACGGGGCGGTACACCGGGGCGCCTGTGATGTCGGCCTGGGTCTGCATCAGAAGATTATTGGCGCTGGCTCCGCCGTCCACCTTCAGATTGGACAGATGGATTCCCGCGTCGGACTCCATGGCCCGAAGCACATCCAAAACCTGATAGGCAATGGAATCTAGGGTGGCCCGGACCAGGTGGTATTTGTTTACCCCCCGGGTCAGGCCCACGATGGCCCCCCGGGCGTAGGCGTCCCAATAGGGCGCTCCCAGTCCCGTGAAGGCGGGCACCACATAGCAGCCGTTGGTATCCGGCACCTTGCCTGCCATATACTCCGAGTCCGCTGCCGATTCAATCATCCGCAGCTCGTCCCGCAGCCACTGAATGGCGGCTCCCGCCACGAAGATGGAGCCCTCCAGGGCATAGCTGACCTGGCCGTTTAAGCCCCAGGCGATGGTTGTTACCAGGCCGTTGCTGGAAAAAATGGGATGGCTGCCGGTGTTCATCAGCAGAAACGCCCCGGTGCCGTAGGTGCATTTGGAGTCCCCGGGGTTGAAGCAGGCCTGGCCGAACAGGGCCGCCTGCTGGTCCCCCGCCGCTCCGGAAATGGTGATGGGAGCGCCAAAGAATTTGGGGTCCGTCTGGCCGTAGGGGCAGCTGGAGGGCATGGGGGTGGGCAGCAGGTCGGCGGGGATTTCCAGACGCTCCAGAATGTCTTTGTCCCAGCAGAGGGTGCGGATGTTAAAGAGCATGGTGCGGGAGGCATTGGAATAGTCCGTCACGTGGACCCGTCCGCCGGTGAGCTTCCAGATAAGCCAGGTCTCCACCGTGCCAAACAGCAGCTCCCCCCGCTGGGCCTGGGCCTTGGCATCAGGGACGTTTTGGAGAATCCAGTGGATTTTGGTGCCGGAGAAATAGGGGTCGATAACCAGCCCGGTTTTCTGCCGGATGGTTTCCGTCAGGCCCTCCTGGCGAAGCTCCTGACAAATTTTCGCAGTTCGGCGGCACTGCCACACAATGGCCGGGCAGATGGGCTGGCCGGTGTGCCGGTTCCAGACCACGGTGGTCTCCCGCTGATTGGTGATGCCGATGGCGGCAATCTGCTCCGCCGTGGCCCCGATGAGGGCCAGGGCCTGCCGGGCCACGGAGAGCATGGTGTCGAAAATTTCCTCCGCGTCATGCTCCACCCAGCCGGGCTGGGGGAAGAACTGGGTAAATTCCTTCTGGGCCACGGAGCAGATCTCGCCGCTGTGATTGAAGAGAATGCACCGGTTGGAGGTGGTGCCGGAGTCCAGGGCCATAATATATTTTTCCATGCCGCTTCCCTCTACTCAATGTGGACATGGTTGTTGATGTGATCCTGGCAATAGCAGTAGTAGCCCTTGCACCGGGAGCAGTAGCGGAATTCCAGCTCGGGGTTGGACACATCGGTGCGCCCGCAGACGGTGCAGCGGTGGGTATAGGGCGCTTTTGGGGTGGCGTGGGAGGCCTCATAGGATCCGGCCTCGAAATGGATAATCCGCCCCTTCTGCCCCTTGGGCTTTTTGCGGAAAAGCCGCCGGGCATTGGCCTGCCAGGTCACGGGGATTACATTCAGCACATCCTTGCCGAAAAACAGGAAGTAGTTGGCAAGGGAAACCACCGGGAACAGATTGTAGGGGAAGGAACTGGTAAACAGCCCAAGCAGGACGATTGCCAGGTTAAACAAGGCGAGAATCCACGCCCGGACAGGAATGATGAAGAACAGCAGAAAGCTGGAATCGGGGAACAGGGTGGCATAGGACAGGAACAGGCTCAAGTTCAGATAACTGACGCTGGCCCGCCCTCCAAATATCAGGCAGTATATATCCATCAGTATCACGCCGGTGAGATAGAACAGGTTGAACCGCAGGGTGCCCCAGATATTTTCCATGGCCCGTCCAATGGAGTAATAGCACAGCAGTGCAATGGCTGTCAAAAGCAGATTACTGCTCTCGAAGGTCAGCGGGTAGGTAAACAGCCGCCAAATCTCCCCGGATAAAATCCGGGTTCGGTCAAAGCACAGCAGATAATACAGGTAAAAGTTCTGAGAAATCATGCTCAGCAGGTACACCACCGCACTGCCGGAGCAGATATAGAGCATCAGGTTTTTGATGCCCTTGTTCTGGTTGCGAAAGCAGAAGCGCTCAAAGGATCTGCGTAAATTCTTCAATGGACTCAACTCCTAAAAATAACTTATACCCATTTTACCACAGTTGGAGGAAAAGTCCATATCGGATTTGTGAACAATGGAGGAAAGTTTCGGGGCTACTTGACAATTTTGAATCAGGCGCTATAATAGCACTGCAAAAAAGAAAACTGCATACAGCCTTATCAAGAGTGGTGGAGGGAACGGCCCGATGAAACCCAGCAACCTGTTTTTCAAGGTGCTAAATCCGGCGGCAACGAAAGATGAGGATTCGATACTGACGCACATCGAATCTTCGGTGTGCGTTTTCATTTTGTTCTGAATGTTACAGTGCGCATAGAAAGAAAGGAACAAACATGGAAAAAAGATTTTTTACCTCCGAATGCGTAACCAACGGCCATCCCGACAAGGTGGCGGATTCCATTTCCGACGCCATCCTGGATGCCTGCCTGGCCCAAGACCCGGATTCCCGGGTGGCCTGTGAGACCATGGTGACAACGGACTTCTGCCTGATCAGCGGCGAAATTACCACCAAGGCGGTGGTGGACTACCCTTCTGTTGCCCGGGAGGCCATTCGCAAGATCGGCTATGTCTACCCCGGCGACGGCTTTGATGCCGAGACGGTGGAAATCCAGTGCCGGATTCACACCCAGTCCGCCGACATCGCCATGGGCACCAACGACCAGGTGGGCGGCGCAGGGGACCAGGGCATGATGTTCGGCGGCGCCTGCACCCAGACCCCGGAGCTGATGCCCATGCCCATCGCTCTGGCCCGGGCACTGAGCAACCGGCTCACCGAATGCGTCCACTCCACCGACCTGCTCCGCCCCGACGGCAAGACCCAGGTTACTGTGGAATTCGACGAGAAGGGCAATGTGGCGGGAGTGGACACCGTGGTGGTGTCCGTGATGCACACCCACGCCTTTGAAATCGAAGAGCTTCGCAAGTATGTGACCCAGGCGGTGATTGCCCCGGTGCTGGAGCGCTACGGCTTCCGGCTGGAGGATGTAAAGCACATCTTCATCAACCCCACCGGCAATTTCGTCATCGGCGGCCCCAACGGGGACACCGGCCTGACGGGCAGAAAGATCATCGTGGATACCTACGGCGGCTTCTTCTCCCACGGCGGCGGCGCCTTCTCCGGCAAGGACCCCACCAAGGTGGACCGCAGCGCCGCTTACCTGGCCCGGTACATGGCCAAGAACCTGGTGGCTGCCGGACTGGCGGACAAGGTGCAGGTGCAGCTGGCCTATGCCATCGGCGTGGCGGAGCCGGTGTCCGTCCGGGTGGAGAGCTTCGGCACCGGCCGGATTTCTGAGGAGCGGATGACGGAGCTGCTGCGCAAGACCGTGGATATGACCCCCGCCGGGATCATCCATCGTTTTGATCTGCGCCGGCCCATCTATTCCGCCACCGCTGCCAACGGCCATTTCGGCGTGGAAGACCGCCCCTGGGAGCGGACCGATCTGGCCGAAACGCTGAAGGAGCTGGCCCAAGTCAATCAATGAAAGAGGAAGGAGATGCCGCAAACCATCGGCATCTCCTCCTTTTCTTTATCAAACAAGCAGGGGCTGAAGCTGTACGCCCTGCACTGCCAGCTCCATGGTTTCGGGAATCAGATCGAAATGGGCAACCAGGGAGGTGGGCTTCTTCTGGGAATCGTCCTGCCCGTAGGGGACAAAGAAATAGTGCTTCCTGGCCAGCAGTCTGCCGATGTTCTCGGCGGCTCCGGCCAGCCCGTCGTTGGTGGATACGGCAACCACCACCGGCCGCCCGTTCCGGAGGTGGCTTTTGGCCGCCATGGTCACGGCGGTGTCCGCAATGCTGTGGCTCAGCTTCGCCAGGGAGTTGCCGGTGCAGGGGGCGATGATGAGCACATCCAGCAGCTTTTTCGGCCCGATGGGCTCCGCCTCGGCGATGGTGGTAATCACCTCTCTGCCGCAGACCTCCCGGGCGCGGGCGAGAAAATCCGCCGCCTTTCCAAACCGGCTGTCCGTGGAGGCGGAGACGGTGGAAAAAATGGGGAAGACCTGGTGCTCCCGGGCCAGCTTCTCCATCACAGGGAACACCCTGGAATAGGTGCAGAAGGAGCCGCACATGGCAAAACCCACATTCATAGCTGCTCCTCCTGCATCAGGCGAAGAATGGTGTCCGCCATCAGCTTCCCGGCGCTCTCCGGGGCCATGATTCCGGGCAGGCCGTTGGCCCTGACCACATCGTCCCCCTCAATTCCGCTCAGAGAGGCCAGCTCGATTTTCAGGGCATTGGGGCATTGGGCGGACAGCGCCTTGGGAATCATCATGGCGGGCGCGGTGTTGAAAATAATCTGGAATTCACGGATGTGCCTGGGGATGGCTTCCGGGGAGAGGGCCTGCATCCCAAAGGAGCGGACTTCCCCACGGTGGCCGGAATCCCGGGAGAGAACGGTAACTCTGCTGCCATAGGCCTTTAGCAGGAAAGCAAGGTGCTTTCCAATCCGCCCCCAGCCCACAATCAGCACCGAGGCGCCCCGGAGGGTGAAGGGAATCCGCTCCGACGCCACCCGAAGGGCACACTCCGCGGTGACGGCGGCGTTTTCAAATTGGTATGTATCATCTGCCAGTAAGTCCAGAAGGGGGTGGGACGAATGCAGGGATTCCGGAATTCGCCCTCCGATCAGGGTGATTCCCTCCGGAAACCTGGACATCAGCTGAGAAAAGTCGGCGCCGCTTCGTAAAATGCCCTCGCTTTTGAAGCTGGGCACATCCAGCAGCAGATGGGTGGCCTCCGGTGTGATATGATCTGCCACCGCCACTCCCCGGCGGCTTAATTCCTTTGCCGCCGTCAGACAGGCGGGGGTGCACCCGGCGGGATAAATCAGAATGTTTGCCATAGTCATCACTCCTGTGTTCCAGAATATGACAGAAACGCTGAGGGTGTTACTGGGCATTTGCCCTTGATTTTTTGACAGCATCCTGTATAATGTTTGATAAGAGGAGGGATGTTGATGCAACGACTTGGTTTTGTTCACGATATGCTGGACGTGAAGGTGCTGATCCTGTTTGTCATGTCCAGAGCCAGCTATCCTGCCACCATCCAGCAGATTTATGAGCTGTGCTACCAGGATGATTGTGTGAGCTATTTTGATGTGTGTACCGCCATTCCCCAGATGGTCAAGTCCGGCCATCTGGTGGAAAAAGAGCCGGATTTGTATGAAATCACCGAGAAGGGAAAGGCCGACGGGGCCCTGACCCAGGACTCCATTGCCTATACCGTCCGCTGCCGGGCGGAAAACGCCGTAAACCGGTTCAACCGCCAGCTCCGCCGGAGCAGCTTCGTGAAGACCCAGGTGATCCCCCGGGAGAGCGGCGACTGCTCTGTGATCCTTTCTTTGGACGATGAGAGCGGCAATTTGATGACTCTGGAGCTGGTGGCCCCCAATCAGCGCCAGGCGGTTCGGCTGGGAAAGCTCTTTGAAAAGAAGGCGGAGATTATCTATAATATGACCATGGCAGAACTTTTGGACGAAGAGGACGAAATTGACTCCTGACCCCTTGCCGAAAGCCATAAATGGTGGTATAGTTTAACTACACCGGAAAACCGGTACATAGAAAGGAGCTGCCGCATATGAAATTCCAGTACAGTGAAAAAAAAGTCAAGCTGCCCGAGAAGGTTCACGCCTACGCAGAGAAAAAAGTGACCAAGCTGGCGCGCTACTTTGAGGAGGATGCGGAAGCACTGATTGTATTCTCTGTGGAGAAGAACCGGAACAATGTGGAGCTTACCGTCCACGGCGCCGGCACTTGGTTCCGGGCTTCAGAGAGTACCTCCGATATGTTTGCTTCCATTGACGCCGCTGTCGCCACCATCGAGGGCCAGATTCGCAAGAACAAGACCCGCCTGGCCAGACGCCTGCGGCAGGATGCCTTCGTCAGAAGCGTCCAGGAGGAAACCTCCTTCGCCCCTGAAACCGCCGAGGATGATCTGAGCATCACCCGCACCAAGCACTTCTATTTCCGCCCCATGACAAGAGAAGAGGCCGTGCTCCAGATGAACCTGCTGGGCCATACCTTCTTTGCCTTCCGGGACGAAGATAACGGCGGTTCCTTTGCTGTGGTTTATAAGAGAAACGACGGCGGCTACGGACTGATCGACGACGGCGAATAACGAAATAGTATTCACAGCCCCCTGCGGTTTCCGCAGGGGGCTCTTCTGTAAGGAATGTACATCAGTTTTGCTTATCAAATCGGCAAATTGTAATTTGAAGCGCAGGGCGCTTCACCCCAATGCCGCACGAAGATGGT
>CAZYWM010000093.1:0-7376 GCA_964651615.1 uncultured Oscillospiraceae bacterium
CGCAGGCGGGCTCACCCCCCTGCTGGACCGGGAGGGCAAGCCGGTGCTCTCCCGCCTCCCGGTGGAGGAAAGGGATTAAACCCGGGCGGAGGACCGTATTGCGATTGGGTAAAGAGGTGGTTGGATTGTCCCAAATGAGCGGCAGCGCAAATGATACGCTTGTTATGAAACGGTCAATCCCATTGGGAAAAATTGGAGCAGCGGAAAATTGCTTAATTGCATGGCAGAAAACGGTCATGTGCTGTCAAAGGTTGAAGGAAGAAATTTTTGGTTTACATCTGAAGAACCCAAAAAAATTACACTTTTTTGTCCTGTCCCCCGAGAAAGGCGCTAACAGCTCATCGTGGATATACTATGAATTTCTCGAAAAGGGTGGTACAAAAATCCCTCATTTTGGTTCAAGCTTTATGAGTCCCAATTTGATTCTGATGATTTCAGATGACAAGTATCAGGAAAATCCATCTCTGTACAGCTATTACTTCCGGCATCGCAACCACCGATTACTGCATCGTTTCGTAACGAACATCGCTGCCAGTGCAGTTATGTTTGCAATGAGCATTTTGTTAATTTGGGCAAACAATACGTTCCTATTCCCCCTGCTGTATATTGCAATGGGAAGTTTCATAATTGGATGCGTGAATACGGTCATGCTCATTGAATTTTGCCGGTATATTCGTTCCGCAAATTTGCCGCTGGCATGGAAAAGGCCCAGAAGACCGGGGTATTAAAGTCATATTTTAGCGTCCCAAAAAATTAAAACGGCTGCAACCTCAACTTGCAGCCGTTTTTGCTTTTGCATTCCGATAATCATTCGCCGATCAGCGCCTTGAACACCGGCAGGCTCCGCTGGATCATGTCGTAGCTGACGCAGTAGCAGATGCGGAAATACCCCGGGCATCCGAAGCCGTCTCCGGGAACCAGGAGCAGGTCACGCTCCTTCGCCCTCTGGGAGAAGGCGTTGGCGTCTCCCCCGGGGGCCTTGACGAACAGGTAGAAGGCCCCGTCGGGCTTAGCCATTTCGTAGCCCATCTCTTTGAGCCCCTCATACAGCGCCCGGCGGTTCCGGTCATAGGCCTGCAAATCCGGCCGCAGGTGGGCGCAGCGGGCAATCACCTTCTGCCAAAGGCTGGGGGCGCACACATGCCCCGTGCTCCGGGCGGCTCCCGCCACGGCGGCGTAGAGGGCCCCGCTGTCCGCCGCGGCCTGGGGAATATAGACATATCCAATCCGCTCCCCGGGCAGGGAAAGGGACTTGGAATAGGAGTAGCAGACGATGGTGTTGGGATAAATGGTGGGCACGAAGGGCACCTCCACCCCGTAGGCCAGCTCCCGGTAGGGCTCGTCGGAGATGAGATAGATGGGGTGGCCGTATTCCTGGCCCTTCCGAGTCAGCAGGACCCCCAGAGCCTCCAACGTCTGCCGGGTGTACACCACGCCGGAGGGATTGTTGGGGGAATTCACCAGCACCGCCTGGGTGTGCTCCGTGAGCATGGCCTCCACGGCCTCCAGCCTGATCTGGAAATCCGGCACGTCCGGCGGAACCACCCGGAAGCGCAGCCCCGCCTCCTGGGCAAAGGGCTGATATTCCGGAAAATAGGGGGCGATGGCCAGCAGCTCTCCCCCCGGCACCGCCAGGGCCCGGAACACCGCCACCAGCTCCGGGGCGGCGCCGCAGCCCAGGAAGAAATCCTCCGCCCGGCATCCCGCCTGATAGCGCGCGTTCAAATCCTCGGCAATGGCCTTGCGGGCGGCCAGATCCCCCACGGCACTGGTGTAGCCGTGGACCTGCAGGGTGGGGGTATCCAGCAGAATCTGCCGCACCGCCTCGTCCACGGCGGCGGGGGCGGGGATGGAGGGGTTGCCCAGGGAATAGTCATAGACATTCTCCTCCCCCACCATAGCCGCCCGAGCCCTGCCATATTCAAACAAATCCCGGATGCAGGAGCGGTTGGCCCCCAGCCGGTAAGCATTTTGGTTAATCATCATGATTCCCTCCAACGGTTTGCCCTCAAAAATGAGAAGCGCAGGCACTTTGATACAACGGCTCAAAATGGTCATAGGGCTGGGGCAGGTAGGTGACGCTGCGGATGGGGCGGTGGGGCGGGCCGAATTTGGGGATGTAGCCGAAAAGGTTGACATAATTCAGCAAATCGTTCCGCTCCGCTTCCATGGCCGCCATCACATAGGCCGTGGCCAGGGCGTCCTGATCCGCCCGGTGGGAGTTTCGCACCTTGTCCTGCAAATGGTAGGCCTCGATGGCGCTGCTGAGCCGGTGGGGGTAGTCCCGCCGGTCCCGGTAGACAGTAAGCAGGTCCAGCTTATCCTTCCCCTTCAGGCACTCCGGATCGCCGTAGGCGGCGAAGAGGTGGAACAGGAAGCTCAGGTCAAAATGGGCGTTGTAGGCGGCCAGCAGGGTATTGCCGGAGAGTAGTTCGCCGATTTCCCGGCAGGCCTGTTCTCTGGGAATGCCCCGCTGGACGATCTCCTCAGTGGTGATGCCGGTGAGCCGGGTGATCTCCGGGGGCACCTGCTGCCCGGGGGCCAGGCGCAGCAGCCGGTCATATTCTTCCAGCTCCACCTTTCCCTGGGGGCAGCTGGCCGCCACGGCGGAAAACTGGATGATCTCGTCCCGCTCAAAGCGCAGTCCGGTGGTCTCAGTGTCAAAAATCAGTATCCGGTCGTACCGGTCAAACAAGGGCCGCAAATGCTCCATTGAGGCCGCCCTCCCTTCTTTTTATGGGGACAGTATAATCCATTTTCCCCGAAAATGCAATCCTTTCTCTGTAGCTCCGGGTCTTGACCCCGCCGTTGGGAATGTCAAAAATCCTTGGGCAGCGGGCGAGTCAAGACTCGCCCCTACAGGATTTCTCAGATTGACGACGTTGCCCCTCACCGAAGGGCGCTTCTCTTGTAATAGAGCCGCCACATCCAGCGGGGGAATTTCTCCGGGCGGAGGGTGAAGACGATCCCCAGGGCGAAATAAATCATCCCCACCAGGGAAAATATCTGCAAAATGATGATGTACACCCCCTGGCTGTTCCAATAGCCCTGGAGATAGTCCTCATAGGTCAGGATGGGCGTGCCGTCCGGGGCGGTGATGGAGTAAATGTCGCATCTTTCCGGGAAAACCTGGGCCTCCACCTGATAGGTCCTTCCGTCGCAGAGCTGGGCAGGGTCGGGAATCCACCGGTCGTAGCCTTCAAAGAAATCCAGGGTAAAGGGCTTGGGGTCATCGGCCGCATAGAGCCGGAGCTGGAGGCTGGTGCTCCGATCCTTATGCTCCAGCTCCCAGGACTGAAAGCAGAGGGAACGGGTTTCCAGATTCTCCGGCTTGGGCTGGGGGATTTCCTCGTAGACCGCCAGGGCAAACAGCCCCGCGCATAGTACCACTGCCAAACCAAAAATTACCACATAGAGCCAGGGCGTCTCCACCTGAGTGCCCGTGGAGCTTCTTTTTTGTTTCTTTCCCATAGCGTATCCCTCCATCATCATGTTTCACGCGGCAAAAAGGCGCCGGGCGGATCAAAATGCGATGTACATCCATTTTACACCATCCGAGAGAAAATTTCCAGAAGCAAATTGGCATTCCCGCTTTGGGAACGTCGCCGGGCCTCAAAGCGCTGCCAGGCGCATTTTCTGTGGACAGCGGGGGAAAATGGTGATATAATAGAATAATCTTGGTAAAGAATCGCATCAGCCCATAAGAAGAAGGAGAAAAAGCTTATGTCCGCATTTTCCGGCGCTACATTGATGATTACCGGCGGTACCGGTTCCTTTGGCAACACCGTTTTGAAGCATTTCCTGGATACTGACATCGGCCAGATTCGTATTTTCTCCCGGGACGAAAAGAAGCAGGACGACATGCGCCACCAGCTCCAGGCCACCCATCCGGGCAGCGCCAATAAGGTGAAGTTCTACGTCGGCGACGTCCGGGATCCCCAGTCCATCCGGGACGCCATCCCCGGTGTGGACTATATCTTCCACGCCGCCGCCCTGAAGCAGGTTCCCTCCTGCGAATTTTTCCCCATGCAGGCGGTGAAGACCAACATCGAGGGCACCGACAATCTGCTCCGGGCGGCGGTGGACGCCAAGGTGCGCCGGGTGGTGTGCCTGTCCACCGACAAGGCCGCCTACCCCATCAACGCCATGGGCATCTCCAAGGCCATGATGGAGCACGTGATCAGCGCCAACGCCCGGGTGGCGGCGGAGCGGGGGGACACCACCATCTGCTGCACCCGCTACGGCAACGTGATGTGCAGCCGGGGCAGCGTGATTCCGCTGTTCATCGACCAGATTCACAGCGGCAACCCCATCACCATCACCAATCCCGAAATGACCCGGTTCCTGATGAACCTGGACGAGGCGGTGGACCTGGTAAAATTCGCCTTCGAGCACGCCAATCCCGGAGACCTGTTCATCCAGAAGGCCGACGCCTGCACCATCGGCGACTTGGCCAAGGCGGTGCAGCAGCTCTTCGGCGATACGGGCACCAACATCATCGGCACCCGCCACGGCGAAAAGCTCTATGAGACCCTGATGACCCGGGAGGAGCGGCTGCGCAGCGAGGATATGGGAGGCTACTACCGGGTGGCCGCCGACAACCGGGATCTGAACTATGACAAATTTTTCGTCAAGGGCCAGGTGCTCACCCAGGCGGAGGAATCCTACACCAGTCACAACACCAACCGGCTGGATGTGGAGGGCACGGTGAAGAAAATTCTCACCACCGACTACGTCCGGGAAGAACTGGCCGGTATCCGGCACAGCTGAGGGGGGGCCTATGAATATCCTCGTCACCGGCGCCAGGGGCATGGTGGGCACCGCCCTGGTAAACAACCTGAAAAACCTCCGGGACGGCAAGGACCGCACCCGTCCGGA
This sequence comes from uncultured Oscillospiraceae bacterium, assembly GCA_964651615.1. Classification (GTDB taxonomy): domain Bacteria; phylum Bacillota; class Clostridia; order Oscillospirales; family Oscillospiraceae; genus Faecousia. The sequence continues at coordinate 4,879 of CAZYWM010000093.1, forward strand.
GCTTCACATCCACAACATCTACTGCTATGACATGGACTCCACCCCTGAGCAGCTGGACGAATACTGCGCGGACTGCGATTTTGTGTTCAATCTGGCGGGGGTGAACCGGCCGGAAAATCCTGATGAATTTATGAAAGGCAATTTTGGCTTTGCCTCGGACCTGCTCAGCTGCCTGAAAAAGCACGGGAACAAATCCCCCGTCATGCTGTCCTCCTCCATCCAGGCCACCCTCGCCGGGCGCTTCGGCGACAGCGAATACGGCCGGAGCAAGAAGGCGGGGGAAGAGCTGTTCTTCGCCTATGGAGAGGAAACCGGAGTCAAGGTGGCGGTTTATCGCTTTTCCAACCTCATGGGCCACAGCCGCCCCAAGTACAACAGCGCCGTGTCCACCTTCTGCTGGGCCGTGGCCAACGACCAGCCCTTTACTGTCAACGACGGTCGCACGGAGCTGGAGCTATTGTATATCGACGATCTGATTCAGGGGCTTTTCGATCTGCTGGAGGGCAAGGAACAGCACTGCGAATTCGACGGGGTGGAGACCATTCCGGACCCCAACGGCCGCTACTGCTATGTCCCCGTGACCCACCGGGCCACCTTGGGGGAGATTGTGGATTTGCTGCAGGAATTCAAGGCCCAGCCCCAGACCCTGCTCATGCCCAAAATGCCCGACGGCTCCTTCGCCAAGAAGCTCTATTCCCTGTATCTGACCTATCTCCCCACGGAGAAATTCAAATATCCCCTGAAAATGAATGAAGATAACCGGGGCTCCTTCACAGAGCTTCTGCGCACGGCAGACTGCGGCCAGGTGTCCGTGAACATCAGCCGCCCGGGCGTCACCAAGGGCCAGCACTGGCACAACTCCAAATGGGAGCTGTTCATCGTGGTCTGCGGCCACGGCCTGATTCGGGAGCGGAACATTGCCACCGGAGAAACGGTGGAATTCCGGGTCAGCGGCGACAAGCTGGAAGCCGTCCACATGATTCCCGGCTGGACCCACAGCATCATCAACCTCTCCCAGACGGAGAATCTTGTCACCGTCATGACCTGCAACGAAGCTTTCGACCCCAATCACCCGGACACCTTTTTCGAGCCGGTATAGGAGAACAACATGGACTACAGCAAGATCACCTGGAAGGAAAACGGCAGACTGAAGCTGCTGATTATCGTGGGCACCCGGCCGGAGATCATCCGGCTGGCGGCGGTGATTCAGAAGTGCCGCCGCTATTTCGACACCCTTCTGGCCCACACCGGGCAGAATTACGACTATAACCTGAACGGCGTCTTCTTCCACGACCTGGAGCTGGAAGACCCGGAGGTCTATCTCAACGCGGTGGGCGCCGACCTGGGCGAGACCATGGGCAACATCATCGCCGAGAGCTACAAGCTGATGGCCGCCATCAAGCCCGACGCCGTGCTGGTGCTGGGGGACACCAATTCCTGCCTCAGCGTCATCGGGGCCAAGCGGCTGCACATTCCCATCTTCCACATGGAGGCGGGCAACCGGTGCAAGGACGAGTGCCTGCCGGAGGAGACCAACCGGCGGATTGTAGACATCATCAGCGACGTGAACATGGCCTACTCCGAGCATGCCCGCCGATATCTGGCGGACACAGGCCTGCCCCGGGAGCGGACCTACGTCACCGGCTCCCCCATGGCGGAGGTGCTCCACCAGAACCTTCCCAAAATTCTCTCCTCGGACATCCACGCCCGACTGGGTCTGGAAAAGGGGAAATACATCCTGCTCTCCGCCCACCGGGAGGAGAACATCGACACAGAGCAGAATTTCCGGTCGCTGTTTGGCGCCATCAATGCCATGGCGGAAAAATACGACATGCCCATCCTCTATTCCTGCCATCCCCGCAGCCGCAAGCGCCTGGAGCAGACCGGCTTCCAGCTGGACCGGCGGGTGATTCAGCACGAGCCCCTGGGCTTCCATGATTACAACTGCCTGCAAATGAACGCCTTCTGCGTGGTGTCCGACTCCGGCACGCTGCCGGAGGAGAGCAGCTTCTTTTTAAGCTGCGGCCATCCCTTCCCGGCGGTGTGCATCCGCACCAGCACCGAGCGGCCGGAGGCGCTGGACAAGGCCTGCTTCATCCTCTCCGGCATCGACCGGAAGGGGCTGCTGCAAGCGGTGGACGTGGCGGTGGAGATGAACAAAAATGGGAACCAGGGCATTCCCGTGCCGGACTACACCGACGAGAACGTGTCCGACAAGGTGGTCAAGATCATCCAGAGCTACACCGGCGTGGTGAATAAAATGGTGTGGCGGAAGGGATAATCGGGGGAAAACGAAAAAAATTGTTGACCTGCCAGGGTTTTTCGGTTATAATACTCCGGTATGACTTTCATAGTCTTTTCATCTGTTTTGCTGCGGCCCATCGGGCTGTCGAGCATATGAACATCATCTTGAAGGAGGTGCAATCCCAATGAAGCGTACCTATCAGCCCAGCAACCGTCACCGTTCCAAGGTTCACGGTTTCCGCCAGAGAATGGCT
>CAZYWM010000094.1:0-7362 GCA_964651615.1 uncultured Oscillospiraceae bacterium
GGGGAATTCACATTTTTTCCAAAAGTCCTTTGATTTCCTCCGGGGTGAACCGATAAACCTTATCACAGAACTGGCACTCCACCGGGAAGGCCTCCCCCTCCTCCATGATCTGGGTCAGTTCCTTTCTTCCCAGGCTGATGAGCACGCTTTCCACCCGGCTGCGGCTGCAATAGCACTTGTAGCTGACCTCCACCGTATCCAGGAATACAATTCCAAGCTCGCCAAAGACCTGGCCCAGAATGTCCTCCGGGGTAAGGCCCTGCTCCAGCATGGGGGTGACAGCGCCGGCACGCTGAATCCCCTGCTCAATCTTATCAATGTCCTCGTCGGGAGCTCCGGGCAGCAGCTGAACAAGATACCCCCCTGCCACCTTCACGCTCCTGTCCCGATCCACCAGGACGCCCAGGGCGCAGGCTGTGGGCGTTTGTTCGCTCTGAGCAAAGTACGCCGTCACATCATCGGCAATCTCTCCGGAGACAAGGGCTGTGGAGCCCACATAAGGTTCCTTCATTTGCAGGTCCCGAATCACCGTCAGGGTGCCATTGGTGCCAACGGTAGCTCCCACATCCAGCTTTCCCGGGTACTTCTCCACCAGAGGCACCTTGGGCTCCGTGACGCAGCCACGGACGTTGCCCACCGAATCAGACACCACGGTGATGGTCCCAATGGGGCCGCCGCCCCGGACTTGCAGCGTCATAGACCCATTTTCCACCTTCTGCATATTGCCCATGATGGAAGCGGCGGTCAGCGCCCGGCCAAAGGCGGCAGTGGCGTTGGGGGTGGTGCCGTGTATCTGAGCGGCCCGGCGGACGATTTCGGTGGAACGGATGGCCACCACCTTCACGAAGCCATCCATACTCATGCCTCGAACCAAATAATCCTTCATTTTCTTTTTCCTTTCCGTGCACTGAAATAAATTCGCTGTTCTCCCGGTTCCGGAGCTGTGAATTTCCGGTCTCCATAGACCCGGATGCCCGTAAATCCCGCGGATTTCAGATAACCAGTCAGCTGCTCCTGGGAATAGGCATATTCCCGGTGCTCCTCTAAGGAGCGATGCCACAGCTTCCCCTGCCGCTGGAACAAGTCCATTCCATAGGTGCAGATATTGCTCTTTTTATCAAAATCCCCACGCCAGACACAGTAGACATTTTCATCCTCGTCCAGGAAAACCTGACCGTCCATAGCCTGAAGCTTTTCCGGCGTATTCACATCAAAGATAAAAATGCCGCCGGGGTTCAGGCAGCGATATATCCGCCGAATTGCGGCGGCACAGCAAGCGGGGTCGGTGATGTAATCCAGGCTGTCCAAAGCGCACACCGCCAGGTCCACCCCTCGCGGCAGGTACAGCCGGGACAGGTCCTGATGCAGAAACATGGGTCTGGGAAGCAGGTCCTGGGTCTTCTGCTGGGCCACAGACAGCATTTCCTCGGACAGGTCCACTCCAATCACCGGAATCCCTTTTTTCGCCAGCAGCGCCGTCACAGAGCCGGTGCCGCAGGCCAAGTCCACAGCGCTGCGGGGGGACACCCCCTCCCGCGCCATGATCTGCTCATAAAATGAGACTGCGGCCCCGTAATCCACATCATTTGTCAGCCGGTCATAGCTGAGGGCCAAGGACTCGTATGCACTCATAACAAATCTCCATGTCAAAAACATCCCGACCCGGTAGGGTCGGGATGTCGCTAAAAATCAGCTCCGTTTGAAGATGCTGAAAATCTCGTCAATATCGCCGATGTCCACAGGCTTGGTGGGCTTGGAAGCGGCAGCTACAGGGGAATCAATGTCATCGGCAGCAGCGGCCGTAGGCTTACGGGTGGTGAAGTTGATGGCGTTGCCATCAAAGCCAGTGGCGATGACAGTAACCCGCATTTCATCCTGGAAGGTATCGGAGCAGGTGGCGCCGAAGATGATGTTCGCCTCGGGGTTGGCGGCCTCCTGCACGATTCCGGCGGCGGTCTCCACATCGTCCAAGGTCATTTCGGCGGAGCCGGTGATGTTAATCAGCACACCGGTAGCGCCGTTGATGGAGGTTTCCAGCAGGGGGCTGGAAACGGCGGCGCTGGCAGCCTGCTCTGCCTTCTCACGGCCGGAGGCAGTACCCACGCCCATATGTGCCCGGCCAGCGGACTTCATCACGGCGGAAACGTCGGCAAAGTCCAGGTTGATGATTACATTCTGGGAGAAGCCCACCAGCTCGGAGATGGAAGTAACAGCCTGCTTCAGCACATCGTCGGCAATGCCGAAGGCGTTGGCAAAGGTAATCTTCTGGTCGGTGACGTATTTCAGCCGGTCGTTGGGGATGATAATCAGAGAATCCACCTTTTCGCTCAAATCCTGAATGCCCTGCTCCGCCTGACGCATCCGGTTGGCGCCCTCAAACTTGAAGGGCTTGGTGACAACACCCACAGTGAGGATGCCAGCCTCGTGGGCCAGGTCCGCCACAATGGGCGCCGCGCCAGTACCGGTGCCGCCGCCCATACCGGCGGTAATGAACACCATGTCGGTGCCCTCCAGCACCTTGGCGATGGCAGCGCGGCTCTCCTCTGCGGACTTCTTGCCAATCTCGGGCTTGGAGCCCGCGCCCATACCGTTGGTCAGCTTCTCACCGATCTGAATCTTATTCTTACAAGTGGATTTGTTCAAATCCTGCTTATCCGTATTGACGGCAATGAACTCCACACCGTCCACGCCGGATTCGATCATCCTGTTGATAACATTGTTACCGGCGCCGCCTACACCAATCACCTTGATTTTGACAACGCGCTCCTGTAAACTTTCGGACATATCTTCTTCCTCCTATGTATCGTTTTCCAAAATGCAGCCGACACGCCGCGATAATTTCACCTATGCTTTTCTATTCTAACGTGAAATTGCGGATTGGTCAATAGAAAATCTCATTTTTTCGGCAAAATATTCCCATCAGCCGAAGGGCGTGTAGCCGATTTGGTCCGGCCAGGTGGTAAAACTCACGTCCAGAATGCCGGTCTGGTAGTCGCTCATCTGAGAAATGGCGCTCTTCATGTAGGCAATTTTATAGGGAATGTCATATTTGCTGTTGCTGACAGAGCCCAAATTTACCTGATACTGGGAACCATACCACAAAATAATGTCCTGAAGCTGGCTCACATCCACGCTGGCCGCATCGCCCACAATGTCATTGAGCTCCAGCGCCTGCAAAATCGTCAGCGCTGTGTTCAGCCGCTGGGCGCCGGTAATCAATACGGGAACAGTCTCTCCAGTTTCGTCGGTCTGGGTGGAGACTTCCTCCGTGGCCATTCCCGGCTCACCGGGCTGAGGCATGTTCAGCGTCACGCCCAGGACCTGGGTATAGCCCTTGGCGGTCTGAGCATTGGTCTGCTCCACCACCTTACCGTCGGAGTTGATGAGCCACCACACCCCGTCCTGGTCCTGAATGGAGTACACAACCGCCGCTTCTTCTATTTCAATAATAACCGTATCCGGCAATTTTATTCCAATCCTGGCACTTTTTACATAGGGAAGGTTGGCAATAATCTGCCCGCAGGCCTTGGTCCGGCCAAAGGTCAGAAGATTGGCGCCAAGCTTGATGCCCGATTCCTCACGCACTCTTCCTTCGCCGTATACATCGGCGCCAACCACGGAAATCGTCTCCACCCGGAAGAAAACAGACATGCCCAAAACCAGGGCCAGCACCACCGCCAGAATGGTGGTCAGCTGGACCGCCAGCCGACGGCTGTTGAAGGATGTGGGCTGGGTGTAGATCACCGCGGGGGTTTTCAGCCGCTCTGCCTGCTTCCGCTTCTTTTCCGCTTCGGCGGCACGTTTTTCCCGGCGGGCGGCACGGGCATCCTCACCGAACACCGCCGGATCATCCTTGTAAAATTTCCGCACCAGAGGGTTCTGGTAGGAGAAGAATTTGGACACATTTTCCCGGAGGCTCTCCCGTTTCTGAGCTTTGCTCCGCTGATTCGCCTGACGATAGGGGCGATACGGAGCCTCCGCCGCGCCCCTCCCCGACTTTTTCGGAGCCGGCGAACGCCGCTGGGCAGGCGCTCTGCGGGAGGGGGCAGCTCCATCCCCCGGTGTGCCATGCCGGGTCTTCTGACTTTCGGCGTCAGGAATATATACCTCGTACTCCCCCTTGTCGGAAGCAGGCGGCTGTTTGGGAGCCGCTTTCCTTGAAGCGGGCTGGGCGGCTCTTTTCTGCCGGTTTCTTTCTTCGGCCGGCTGTCTGGGGGCCGTCCTCGTGGCAGAGGGCCGGGGTCCGGCCTTCTTCTGCCGGTCTTTTTCTTTCGTTTCCATTGTGTTCCTCCTGAGGGTTTGCATTTATCCTTTATCTTTTCGCCAGTTCCTCCACAATGCCGCAGATTCGCTCGGCACTGTCCATCGTCACCATTTCCCGAAGATTTTTCCCCATTTCCGCTCTGCGCTGGGGATTGTCCAGCAGGGATTTGATCTCGGCATACACCTTCTCAGGGGCACAATCCTTCTCCAGGATAACCACCGCACCGCCTCTGGATTCCAGCAGGCGGGCGTTTTTCTCCTGATGATTGTTGGTCACATTGGGAGACGGCACCAGGACGCAGGGCAGTCCGGCAGCCCCGATCTCGTTGCAGGTGGAGGCGCCCGCCCGGCTGATGATCACATCCGCCGCCGCCATCAGGGTCGGCATATTGTAGAAATACTCCGTCATTTGAATCCGGTCTGTCTGGGACAGGTCCACGCCCTTCTTTTTCACCAGCTCCGGCATCCACTCCCAGCCAAATTTCCCGGTGGCGTGGATATGGCGGAAGGGGAAGCCATCCTCCTTTTCCAGCCGGAACAGCTCCGCCATGGTTTCATTCATCACCTTGGCACCCAGGCTGCCGAAGGCGGAAAGCACCACCGGCTCCTCCCCGATGCCCAGCTCTTTCCGGGCGGCCTCCCGGTTGCCGTAAATAAATTCCCGGCGCACCGGCATTCCCACCACCTCCACCTTGGAAGGATCGGGGTACATGGTCTTGCTCTCCCCGAAGCACACCAGAACCCGGTCCGCCATCCGGGAGGCCAGCTTGGTGGTGACGCCGGGAACGGCGTTGCTCTCGTGGACGCAGATGGGAATGTGCAGGCAATGGCCCGCGTACAGCGCCGGGAAGCTGGCATAGCCGCCGGTGCCGATAATCACGTCCGGCTTAAACTCCCGGAAAATCCGCTTGCATTCCTTCACCGCGTCCAGCACGCACTTCACCGCGTGAAGATTCTGCTTGATCCCGGCAGCATTCAGCTTCCGGCTCAGGCCGGAGCCGGGCAGGCATTTCAGCTCAAATCCCCCCTGGGGCACCAGCTTTTCCTCCATGTGCCCCGTGGCTCCGATGAAGAGAATATGGCCCTCCGGGTCCCGCTCCCGCATGATATTGGCTACAGCCAGGGCCGGATTGATATGTCCGGCAGTTCCGCCGCAGGTAAAAATCAGGTTCATGGATTATTCCTCCAGTGTTTTTCTTTCCTCCCGGTGCCGGGAGATGCTGAGCACAATGCCCATTTCCCCCAGATTCACTGCCAGGGCAGTGCCGCCGTAAGAGAAAAAGGGCAGGGCGATTCCGGTGGAGGGGAGCAGATTGGTGACTACTCCCAGGTTCAGCACCGTCTGAACCCCGATCAGGGTGATGAGCCCCGCCGCCAGCACCGTGGAAAAACGGTCCTTGGCGTGCAGCGCAATCCAATACCCCCGGAGAACCAGTGCCGACAGGAGCGCGATGATGGCCACAGCCCCCACCAGGCCAAGCTCCTCACAGATCACCGCAAAAATATAGTCGTTATACTGAAAAGGCAGATAGAGATACTTCTGCCTGCTTTTCCCAAATCCAAGGCCAAACACACCCCCGGAGCCGATGGCATAGAGGGACTGGAGAATCTGGTATCCCGTATCCCCCGGGTCCCGCTCCGGGTGAAGCCACGCGGTGATCCGATCACCGGCATAGCCCATCAGACTGACATACACCACCACGAACACCGCGGCGGCTCCGGCCCCCGCCAGCAGCCATCTGGCCCTGGTTCCGGCCACAAACATCATCACCACTCCCACCATGCCCATAAGCATGATGGCGCTCAGATGCTTTTCCAGTGCCAGCGGCACCAGGATGCCCAGCATGGCCAGGCCGAAGCCCACCACGCCGTATTTGAATTTTTCCGCCCGGGATCCAAATTTCCGGGTCAGCCTGCCAAAAAGCAGGATCATGGTGAATTTTGCCAGCTCCGAGGGCTGGAACTGGATGCCCGCCACGTTGATCCATCTTCGGGCACCATTCACCGACTCCCCCACCACCAGCACGCTCAGCAGCAGCAAAATGCTGCCGAAGTACAGCGGCCAGGCCAGCCGGAACCAAAGCTCCACCGGAATCCGGCTGAAAACGAACATGGCAACCAGGCCAATGGCCGCGCAGATGGCCTGTTTTTGCAGATACCGGGTGGAGCTGGCATAGCCGGTATCGTATTCACTCTGGGCAAAGCTGGCCGAGTAGAGCATGGTCAGCCCCACTGCCAGCGCCAGCAGCACCAGAATCAGGAATGGGTAATCAACACTTGACTCCGCCCCCAGGGAGCGGCGGTTCTCTTTGGCACGCACAGAGGCTGCTGCCATGGGAACTCCTTTCGGCGCCACCCGGGAAAGCCGGGGGACATTTAATGAATCAGGCCGGAGATGCCGAACCAGCCCACGATGCACATGATCGCGGACACTCCGGCAAAGGTGAGGACGATTTTCTCTTCCTTCCAGCCGCACATCTCAAAGTGATGGTGGATGGGAGACATTTTGAACAGCCGCTTGCCATGGGTCAGCTTGAAGTAGCCAACCTGCAAAATCACAGACAGGGTTTCACAGATGTAAACAAAGCCCACAAAAATCAGAATCAGGGGCATGTCCAGGGCAATGGCCATGGCGCACACCACGCCGCCGAGGAACAGCGAACCGGTATCCCCCATGAATACCTTGGCAGGATGCCAGTTGTAGAACAGATAGGCGATCAGGCCTCCGATGAGGGCAGCGGGCAGCAGCGCCAGATCCATCCGGCCCCGGGCCACAGCGGCGGCGGTGAAGAACACCATCACCGGCAAAGTCACAGAACTGCTCAGCCCGTCGATGCCGTCGGTCAGATTTACAGAGTTGACGCAGCCCACCACAATGAACATGGTCAGTACCACATAGGCCAGAGGATGGATGTGGAGGGTGCTGCCCAGGAAGGGGATATACAGGCTGGTGGTGAGGCTGCCATTTTTGTACAGGGCATAGACGAACAGGGCGGCGGCCGCCATCTGGAACAGGAATTTCTGCAAAGCGGTAAGGCCCATATTTTCATCATGCTTAATCTTGGCGAAATCATCCACCATGCCGATGGCTCCAAAGGA
>CAZYWM010000095.1:0-2915 GCA_964651615.1 uncultured Oscillospiraceae bacterium
CCGCATCTATGGTTAAATAGGAGGTGCGGAGGGCATTTATTTCCGCAAAAGCGTTGCTGGGCTTCAGTTCGGGGGTAACGATGATAGATCATCTTCGTGCGACATTGGGGTGAAGCGCCCTGCGCTTCATATTGTAGCCCATTATTTCAAAAAGGTCAATGAGAGGATGTGAGGTCAATGCGGCGAATCTGTGCGCTGCTGTGCTGTGTGTGGCTGCTGACGGTGCCGGTGTCGGCGGAGGGGAAATATGTGGCCCTGACCTTTGACGACGGCCCCTCGGGGCGCTACACCGATCGGCTGCTGGACGGCCTGAAGGAGCGGGGGGCCAAGGCTACCTTCCTGCTCTGCGGCTACCGGGTGAAGGAATACCCCACCCAGACCCAGAGGATCATCGACGAGGGCCACGAGGTGGGCAACCACGGCTACAGCCACAAGAATATGCAGGAGCTGGGCCGCCGTCAGATCGCCCAGGAAATCCTGGACACCGAGGCTCTGCTGCCGGAGAACTGCCGGGTCCGCTTTCTCCGTCCCCCTGGAGGCTGCTGCAGCGACGGGGTGCGCCAGGTGGCCGAGGCCCGGAATCTGGCGATTTTGAACTGGTCCGTGGACCCCAAGGACTGGGCTGTCCAGAATCCGGATGCCGTGGAGCAGGCGGTGCTGAAGCATGTGTCGGATGGGGATGTGATCCTGCTCCACGACATGTCCGACAGCTCCGTCACCGCCGCCCTGCACATCATCGACCAGCTGGCCGCCCAGGGCTACCAGTTCGTCACCGCCTCCCAGCTGGCGGCACTGAAGGGATGCATCCCAAAGGCGGGAAAGACCTATACCCATTTTCCTCCAAATTAGAGAAGCAGGGAGCCGTGAATCAATCGTGGGAAAGCTGATTCACAGCTCCCTTAGTATTTTGTAAGCGGGGGAGAAATTTGCCGACAAAAACTTTATTCAATCAGCCTTCATTTTCCGGAATTGGATTCGTTGTGCAGTCCCGACAAAATGAAATCGAATACTTGTTCCCTGTTATAGGAAGTATCAAAATAAGGCAGTGCGTATGTACTGCAAAGCTGCTTCACCCTTTTACTCAGCATTACAATTTCGGCGCAATCCTTTTGGTTTTCTTCCGGAGATTTGTAATAGGTATAATCCTTTGGCGTATCGTACTTCTTCAAAAGCCTGTAGCGTTCCTTTGGCGTGACCTTTGATGTGCCGAGATAGTAAATATCACAAACAGAAGGGTCGATATATTGAACATAATGCTGCGGTAATAGTTGAAAAATATCGATTACCATCCCATAATCACACTCATCATATTCGCCGCTGTCTGTCATTGCCCTTATGAACAATGCCATCTTTGAGCTGATGTACTGGATATTTTCCCAGAGGTCGGCATCCGCTTCAGAATTGATGCCTGTTTCAGGGAAGGTTTTTTCAATTCCCGCAATGATAGTGTCCATGCTGATATGCTGGTATCCAAAATCTTTCGATATTCTCTGAGAAAGTGTGCTTTTCCCTGACCGCGGCACGCCCGCAATGATCAAATGCTTCTTCATGATTAAAATATCCTGACAATATTTTCTGTTCGTCTATGGACACCCTTTGGTTAGACATACATTCTTTCAAGCTGCGCTTTTTGAGAGTCCCTTCCCTGGAGGGGTTACCCTCTCTGTTTCGCCGGGTTTGGGCAGGTGATGATCCATGTAAAGCCGAACCGGTCTTTTATCATGGAGCCGCAGCCGTCATCGTCCGGTTCTGGGTGGGGCTTTAGGGGGGAGAGAAGGGTGCCCCCTTCCGCCAGTACCGAGATGGCATGTAACGCTTCTCCCTCAGAATCCATGTGAATCATCAGCTTGATGTCCGTATTTACGCCGGTGCCGTCGAAGCAGTCTCCTCCCGCCATGGGGGTGCTGCCAAGCCGGAACTCCACGTGCATTACTTTCCCGATTTGCTCCGGGGTTTCAAAATTATGTTCCGTCCATCGTGAAATATAACAGATTTCTCCCCCAAAAGCGCTGATATAGGCATCCACTGCATCCTTGCAGTTTCCATGAAAGGATAGATAGGGTATGACTTTGATTTCCTTACTCATGTTTCCTCCTTCTGTGGGTACGTCATTACCCGGCGGAAAGCCGCTGAATCAGAACTTTTCTGCCTGATATTTCTCATACCAGCTTTCCACCACCTGCTGGGGATGCTGGAGCAGTTCGGCAACCTCCGCAGCACTTTTCCCCTGCCGGAATTGCCTGCACGCCACCGAATACATACTTTCCGAGACCTCAATCAGGTGGCCGGCGGGATCATAAATGTGAATGCCCCTCTGGAGCCAGGGGTAGGTCCGGGCCTCGTGGAGCTTCTCCACCTGGGGATTTCGGTCCAGCAGGGTCATAAAGCCATCGAAATCCTCAGTTTCAAAGTACAGCTCCATGGTATTGGAGCGGAATTTCATGGTTTCCGCTGGGAAACCGGCGATTTTGTCGAAATGCTCCTGCAAGGTCAGGCCGCAGGACAAAACCTTGCACCAGCCCAGGTCGCATACCACGTCCAGATCAAACAGGGTTTTGTAAAATTTCAGTGCCTGGGCCATGTCCTGCACGGCGATCAGGGGGTTGGAGAATTTGGGCCTTTTTACCTCCCGGAGCCGATGGAGGCGCTGCTGGATGTTCTGCTGAAAGGCTTCGTCGGAAAATTTGGGGTCCCGGGTCTTTTGCCAGATTTCGCAGGGCACCGCTGGGCACTGACCGCAGTCTGCCAGACCCCTTTCTCCCCGGGCGCACTGGTAAATGGGGCAGGCCTGCCCTTCCGGTGCGTGAAAGACCTTCCCCCCACAGCTGTTGCAGCCTTGGCAGATGGTGCCAAAGCATCCGCATTCGCTGCAATCGGTGCCGCAGACAGTTAATTTCATGGTGATGACCTCCTAA
>CAZYWM010000095.1:3015-4931 GCA_964651615.1 uncultured Oscillospiraceae bacterium
TGCAGCCCGGTGAGGGCTGAGGTGGTTCCATTTTACCCCATGAGAATTGATTTTTCTTGTAAATTTCCGACAGCTTTCGTGGCCAGGGCTTTTGCGGAGGTCAAGTCCATGGTGTGGTAGCGCTTGAATTCGTGGCACAGGTGGGCCTGGTCGGCATAACCAAATTTCATCACGGCGTCGGCAATGTCAAAGTCCCTCCGGGTCAGGCAGTCCTGCCAGAGCATCTGGTAGCGGATCAGATTGTTCAGCCTTTTGGGGCTGATTCCGGCGTATTCCTGAAACACCCGTTCCAGCTGCCTGGTGCTGACGAAGACCTCCCCGGCCAGCTGCGTGACGCTCAGGCTTCCGTGGCTCAGAATCATCTGGCCTGCGGCATTTTGGAGAATGGGATTGATGCTGATTCGTTCCAGCCGGGTTTCCAGCAGACCCCGGGCAAAGGCCGCCTGGGCGCTGAAGGTGGGGAGCTCCAGCAGATGCTGACGCAGAGCGGTATCCAGCCATTCAAACTGGGCCCGGGGATCAACCGACCGGTTTCGGGAACCGGCCAGGGAGTCCTGGGCAAAGAGGCAGGCCGTCCAGGCGTAGAAGCGGATGCCGAAGAGATGGACCCGGTGCCCCGCCGGAACGACCTGATGGGACGCAAAGCTCTCGTCGCTGACGCCGCAGAAGCTACCCACCAGGGTGTGACCGGTGTGGTCAATCCGGTAAATCAGATCGGCGCAGGTGTCGGGGATCACCAGTCCGGTGCTGCCCAGCCCCGGGGTGCTGAACCAGAAGCAGCGGATGTAGGGACAGAGCAGGGGCCCCGGCGGAGCCTCGGCGTAGGCGCTTTCTCTTTGAAAGGGAACAGCGGTGAGGGGACGGTAGAGGGGAGAATGGTACATCTTATTTTTCCGTTTCAAAATTGGACTCGGAGATGATGTAAATGGGGCGGTTTTTGATCTCCGTATAGGCCTTGGCCAGATACTGGCCGAAGATGCCCATGAAGAAGAGCTGGATGCCGCCGATAAAGGTGATGATGGAGGCGGTGGAGGCCCAGCCGGAAACCGGGTCGCCGAAGAGAAGCTTGCGCACCACAATGAACACCGTGGAGCACAGGGCCAGCATACACATGAAAAAGCCCATAAAGGAGGCCAGGGTCAGCGGGGTGGTGGTGAAGGCCACAATGCCCTCGATGCTGTATTTGAACAGCTTCCAGAAGGACCACTTGGTCTGACCGGCAACGCGCTCTACATTTTCAAATTCCAGCCATTTGGTTTTGAAGCCCACCCAGCCAAACAGGCCCTTGGAGAACCGGTTCCGCTCCTTCAGCTCCAGCAGGGCATTCAGATATTTCCGGTTCATCAGCCGGAAATCCCGGGCCCCGTCCACAATTTCCACATCCGTCATTTTGTTGATGATTCTGTAGAACATCCGGGCGAAGAAGGAGCGGATGGGGGGCTCTCCCTTCCGTGTGACCCGGCGGGTGGCGGCGGAGTCGTAGCCCTCCTGGGTGACGGCGTGGTACATCTGCTCCAGCAGGGCAGGGGGGTCCTGCAAATCCGCATCCATCACGGCGGCGTAGTCCCCCTTGGCGTGGGACAGCCCGGCGTACATAGCCGCCTCCTTCCCGAAATTCCGGGAGAAGGACAGATATTTTACCCGCTTGTCCTTCTCTGCCAGCTGGCGCAGAAATTCCAGGGTCTTGTCTTTGGAGCCGTCGTCCACGAAAATGACCTCAAATTCCTGATTTGACATCCGCCGCATCACGGCATCTGTCTGCTCCCAAAAATAGGGCAGGGACTGCTCCTCATTGTAGCAGGGCACCACCAGAGAAATCAATTCCGCCATTTGCTATCCCTCCTGTGTTTTGATATGTTGAAGCGCAGGGCGCTTCCCCCCAATGCCGCACGGGGCTGGTCAATTATCGCTTTTTC
>CAZYWM010000095.1:5031-7360 GCA_964651615.1 uncultured Oscillospiraceae bacterium
GACCCGCCCCTACGGGTGTGCAGCAAATCGTCAAACACCAATTTGCCGATCAGCAAAGCCAATATGGACAATTCCTAATTCCCCATTATACCCCAGAAGGCGCGGCTTTTCAATGGCTTATGAAAAATCTCCCCCGCCGAATGGGCGGGGGAGGGGGGAATTACAGCTTGCAGTATTCCGCGGCGGTCTGGGCGGTGAGTCTGGCGTTGTTGTAGACCAGCTGGATGTTGCTGGCCAGGCTGTCGCCGCCGGTGAGCTCTGCCACCCGGGCCAGCAGGAAGGGAGTGGTCTCCTTGCCCTTGATGCCCTTTTCGTTGCATTCGGCAATGGCCCGGTCGATGGCGGCGTCGATGATTTCCTTGGGCATGGAGTATTCCTCCGGGATGGGGTTTGTCACCAGCATCCCGCCTCCCAGAGCCATGTCGTTCTGGGCCTTGAAGGCGGCGGCCAGCTCGGCGGGGGAGTCCATCCGGTAGTCCACGCCGAAGCCGGACTTGCGGGTGTAGAAGGCGGGGAGCTCCTCGGTCTGGTAGCCCAGCACGCTCACGCCCTTGGTTTCCAGGTATTCCAGAGTCAGGCCCAAATCCAGAATGGACTTGGCCCCGGCGCATACCACCATCACAGGGGTCCTGGCCAGCTCTTCCAGGTCGGCGGAGATGTCCATGGTGGTTTCAGCTCCGCGGTGGACGCCGCCGATGCCGCCGGTGGCAAAGAAGCGGATGCCCGCCATGTGGGCGATCATCATGGTGGTGGTGACGGTGGTGGCGCCGTCCTCCCCCCTGGCGCAGAGCACCGCCAGATCCCGGCGGGAGGCCTTGTGGATGGCCCGGCCCTTTTTGCCGAAGTATTCAATCTCCTCGGGGGTGAGGCCCGCCTTCAGGCGGCCGCCGATGATGGCGATGGTGGCGGGCACAGCCCCATTCTCCCGGATGATTTTCTCCACGTTCAGGGCCGTCTGCACATTCTGGGGATAGGGCATACCGTGGGAGATGATGGTGGATTCCAGGGCCACCACGGGCTTGCCCTGTTCGATGGCCTGGGCCACCTCGGGATTGACATCCAAATACTTGTTTACGTTCATGCTGTTATTTCCTTTCAAGTAAGATATTAAGATACGAGATATGAGATACAAGATAGCTGGGGAATTAGGAGTTAGGAATTGAGAGGATAACGGCCTGCACCGCCCAATTCCTCATTTTTCGCGCGTCATTCTGGTTTTCACCGCCTGGGAGGACAGGGCGGGGTTGATGGTTTCCTCCGACTCCATGGCGATGGAACCGGCGGCCAGGCCGGCCAGGGCGGTGCGGCCCAGGTCCATGCCCTCTAAATATGCCCAGACCAGGGCGGCCATAAAGGCGTCGCCGCAGCCGGTGGTGTTGACGATCCTGCCCGGGAGTGTGGGAAGCCGCAGCCGCTGCTGCCCCATCACGGCGAACACCCCCTGGGCCCCCAGGGAGATGAACATTCTGTGCACCCCCAGCTCCGTGAGTACATCCGCCGCCCGGTTCAGGTCCGCTTCCGTCTGGATGGGGACTCCGGACAGCAGCTCCGCCTCCAGCCGGTTGGGCTTAAGGGTGTGAATTTTCCCCAGGATGGGCCGGAGCTTTTCCGCCTTGACGGTGGAAACCGGGTCAACGAACAGGGGAACAGTGCAGTTTTCCGCCAGATACTGTAGCGATTCGGCGCTGAGGTTGGCGTCCGCCACCACCACCTGGGCATTTTGCAACAGGGAAAGCTGGGAGGCCAGGTAGGCTGGGGTGATGCGCTTGCAGATTTCCATGTCGGACACCGCCAGGGCCATTTCGCCGTGCTGGTCTGCCAGATACACATAGGTGGAGGTGACGCCCCCTGCCACCCGGAGGGCGTGGCTCAGGTCGATGCCCAGCTCGGAGCAGGAGGCGGCCACCCGCTCCCCGTGGAGGTCGTCCCCATAGGCGGTGAGCAGATGGACATCGGTGCCCAGCAGAGAGAGGTTGTGGGCAATGTTCCGCCCCACGCCCCCCAGGCTCATCCGCACGACCCCGGGATTGGAATCCGCCGCCACCAGGGGCGCGAAGGAGCGGCCCCCAATGTCCACATTCACGCCCCCCACCACCACGGCGTAGCTGCCGCTGCGCAGCACGTAGCCCCGCCCGGCAATGCAGCCCTTCTTGGTCAGGTTGGAAATGTGAACCGCCACGCTGGAACGGGTGATGCCCATTTTCTCGGCGATCTCCTGCTGGGAGATCAGGGGATTGGACTCGATGAGCTGTAGAATCTGTCGCTCCCGCTTGGTCATGGCTGACCTCCTAAAGAAAAGTTTATTTTATAAGCACATGCTTATTATATC
>CAZYWM010000096.1:0-7348 GCA_964651615.1 uncultured Oscillospiraceae bacterium
AAAAAACGGCGTGACCGCTTTCGTCACGCCGTTTTAACTGTCTTATGAGCTTCTCCCCTTTGAGGCGGGGTGCGTTTTATTCCTCCGCGCTGAACAGAATCCGGTCGTTGTCCACGCCGTGGGTGTGGAAGGCTTTCAGCAGCTCGTCGGTGGTGATGGTACTGCGGCGCTCTCCGGAGAGCTCCAGCTGGATATGCCCGTCCTTCATCATAATGGTCCGGTTGCCCAGCTGGAGGGCGGACTGGACATTGTGGGTAATCATCAGGCAGGTGATGGCGTTTTCCGCCACGATTTTTTTGGTCAGCTCCAGCACCTTTTCCGCAGTAGCCGGGTCCAGGGCGGCGGTGTGCTCATCCAGAAGCAGCAGCTTGGGCGTGACCAGGGTGGCCATCAGCAGCGTCAGGGCCTGGCGCTGGCCGCCGGAGAGCAGCCCCACCACCGTGTCCATCCGGTCCTCCAGCCCCAGCCCCAGCTGGGCCAGCTTCTCCCGGAACTCTCTGCGCTCCGCGGCGGAGACCATGGAGAAGGGCGAGCGGGATTGGGAGGCCCGCAGATACGCCAGGGCCAGATTTTCCGCAATGGTCATGTTGGGGGCGGTGCCCTTCAGGGGGTCCTGGAACATCCGGCCGATGAATTTGCTGCGCTTATAGTCCGGAAGCTTGGTAATATCCCTGCCGTCCAGGATCACGGAGCCGGTGTCCGGCTGGAAGGTGCCCGCGATGGCGTTGAACATGGTGGACTTGCCCGCGCCGTTGGAGCCCAGGACGGTGACAAAATCCCCGGGGGCCAGGTGGAGGCTCAGGTCGTTCAGCGCCCGCTTTTCGTTGACGGTGCCGGGGGCAAAGGTGATGGAGATATGGTTCAGTGTCAGCATGTTGCCTTGCCTCCTTTTTTGACCCGGATGGCGGGCAGGCCGATGGCCAGGGCCACGATGACGGCGGAGATCAGCTTCAGGCACTCGCTGGGCAAATCCAGCCGCAGGGCGATGGCGATGATGAAGCGATAGGCGATGGAGCCGAGGATGGCCCCCAGGGCTTTCAGCCACAGCTTCCCCTTGGGCAGCACCGCCTCACCGATGATCAGGGAGGCCAGGCCGATGATGACCATGCCGCCGCCCAGGTTGATGTCGGCGGTCTTCTGGTACTGGGCCAGCAGAGCGCCGGACAGGGCGGTGCAGGCATTGGCCACGCACAGCCCCACGGTGATGGTGAAGGAGGTGTTGATGGAGCTGGCCCGAACCATGTCCGGGTTATCCCCGGTGGCCCGGATGGAGAGCCCCAGCCGGGTTTTCAGAAACAGCACCATCAGCACCGCCGCCAGGGCCGTGATCGCCGCCGCGGGAATCAGCCGGTAGTAGATGCCAAGGTGGGGCTTCAGGACGGAAAACAGCGTGGTCTTCTTCATCAGACTGACGTTGGAGGAGAAGCCCATCACCGCCAGGTTTACGGTGTAGAGCCCGGTGTCGGTGATGATGCCCGCCAAAATGGAGGGAATCCGGAACTTTGTTTGCAGCAGGGCCGTGACAAACCCCGCCGCCGCCCCCGCCAGCATGGCAGCCGGGAAGGCCAGGAAGGGGTGCCCCGCCAGGGCGACCGTGGCGGACACGGCGCAGCCCAGGGTGAAGGCCCCGTTGGTGGTCATGTCGGCGATGTTCAGCACCCGGAAGCTGAGAAACAGCGCCAGGGCCACCAGAGAATAAATACACCCCAATTCCAGGGCGCTTATCACAACGGCAGTTGAAATCATGGAAAATCTCCTTTTTGCTTATGGGTTTGTTGGATTCCTGAGGGAAGTTGGGCGGTGGGATGTTACGTATTCGCATCGGGCATAAGCAAAATGGCAACTGCCTGCTGCCCAATCCCCCCTGCCACTGAGCAGAGGAATGATTGCCACTGGCAATCATGTAAATTTTAATTCGCTGCGGGTCGCACCACCCTTTACACAAGGGGGGCTTGACTTCTGTAACCAGAACATGGTTCCATTCAACGGAACGCTCGGGCGTTTGACCTTGCGGGCCGGTCAAGACCGGCCCCTACAGTGAAAGGGGCAGTGCGCCAGACACCATTCCTAACTTCTCATTCCTAATTATCTATTATCTATTTCTGACCCGCCCCTACGGGTGCGACAGTTTAATCTATCTCGTATCTCATATCTTATATCTTCCCAACGGGTATAGTCCCGCTTATTCTTCACTTGTGGTCACTTCCACCACGGTGTTTGCCATGTCAGCGAAGGGGGCGTAGTCCAGCGCCAGGGCGGCGGCGGTTTCGGTGTTGACGGTGATGATACCGCCGTCCATCACATGGAAGGGGGGGAACTCGCCGCCCAGCAGAATGTCAACGGCCATTTCCGCGGTGTAGGCGCCCAGCTCGGTGTAGTTGACGCCGCAGGTGGCGAAGGCGCCGCAGGCCACGAAGGAGTCGGCCCCGGTGTAGTGGGCGATGCCGGCCTCGGTGAGGATTTCCGCCACGGCGTTTTCGGCGGCCATGACCACGTTATCGGTGGGGGTGAACACCACGTCGCAGCGGCCCACCAGGCTGGAGGCGGCGGCAAGAATCTCGTCGGTGGTGTTGCCGGTCTTTTCCACGTAGGCGATGCCCTTGGCGTCCAGGTACTCCTTGGCCTGGGCAATGGGCCGGATGGAGTTGGTCTCGGAGTTGGAGTAGAGCAGGCCCACGGTCTTCACGTCGGGCTGAACCGCGAAAATCATGTCCATGATGAAGGCGGTGTTCAGCTCGTCGGAGGTGCCGGTGACGTTGGCAATGTCCGTGAGTCCGGAGGATTCGGGGTCGGAGATGGCGGCGTAGATCACGGGAATCTGGTTATCCTCGGTGGCGGTGGCCATGCACAGGGCGGCCAGGGTGGCGATGGGGATGATGGCGTCGTAGTCGTCGTCCACCACCTGAGCGCCGATCTGGTTCAGAACGGTCTGGTCATTCTGGCCGTGGAAATCCTTCACCTCCACGCTGAAACCCTTCTCCTGGGCCAGCTCCTTCAGCCGGGCGTCACAGGCGGTGCGGATTTCGTCCAGGGAGGGGTGATCCAGCTGCTGGACAATGGCGATTTTGAAGCTCTGGGTATCGGCAAACGCGGAAACAGACATCATGGAAAGGGCCATCACGGCGGCGAGAAGCAGGCAAACAAACTTTTTCATCATTATTACTCCTTTTTAATAAAAAATGTGGATTTCGGGTGACAATCGGAAAGAATTTGGCGTCGCCATCGTCTGCCGGGATGTTTCATAAGATTACCTCCTTGGGGAAATAAAAAAGCCCTTGTTCCCTGAATTGGGAACAAGGACAGAATGAATATTCTGCGGTACCACCTTGTTTGCCGCCGAAGCGGCCACCTCAACCGGATGCAAACACACCCGCTGCCCCATAACGCTGGCAATGCGTCAGAAGATACTCAGGCTCAGCCCTTTCCCCCTGCCCTCGACGGCCCATTTGCCAACCCGCTTCTCGCTCCGCTCTCAGCTGTGCGGAACTCTCTGTGGATGCGCTGCTGACTTTACTTCCGTCTCAACGGTTTCCTATTTAAGATATGCTTACTATACCCCAACTGTGTCCGCTTGTCAAGAACTTTTTTCCACCAAGACAGGAAAGATAGGAGATATGGGATATAAGATACGAGATAATGAGGAATTAGGAATTAAACTGGCGCTTTTCCACGCACCCGTAGCTCCGAGTCTTGACCCGCCCGCCCCCGCACCGCCCTTTTTGCTGTAGGGGCGAGTCTTGACTCGCCCGTAAGGCAATGGTTTCCGCGTGTTCCGTTGAATGGAACCATGTTCCGGCATCAGAGCTCAAGCCCCCCTTGTGTAAAGGGGGATTGGGCAGCAGGCAGTTACCATTCCGCTTATGTCCGATGCGAATACGTAACATTTCACCGCCCAATCCCTTGGGGCCCGGTTATTCGGTTTCCCGCAGCCGCTCCACCACGCTTTGCTTTGCGGCCTGGCGGTACATGATGGCGGGGATGGCGTAGCCCAGCAGGGCGAAAACGGGAAGGGTCAGCAAAATGGGGACAACGGTAAAGTGGGCGCTGAAGAACCAGAACATGGCTTCCAGCAGATTCCCGGCCAGCGGGGTAATCACCAGGGAGAGAAGCAGCGCCGCGGCGACGGAGCCCAGGGTATAGCACAGCCCCTCGCAGACCAGCATGGTCTTCATCTGCCCGTTTGTCATGCCCACGGCCTGGAGCACCGCGAATTCCCGCTTCCGGGAGAGAATGCTGGTTAAAATGGCGTTGAAGAAGTTCAGCGCGCCCACCAGGCCGATGATGGCGCACAGCGCCCCGCCCAGCAGCAGGAACATGTCCTGGAACCCCTTGAACTCCGCCCGCAGGCTCGCCTTGCTCTCGTACATCAGCTGCTGATTCCCCGCGGTGAGCTGGGCAAGATAGCTCTCGGCATCCTTCTCGGCAGCTTCATCCGGCGTGTCGAAGAGGTAGAACAGCGGAATGGGCGATGAGCCGCTGTCGGCCTCCAGGGCCTCCCTGCTCAAAGCCAGCTCATATCCGCCTCCGATGCTGTAGCGGTAGCTCATGGGCGTGGGAATCACCACCCAGGCGCACACGGTGTAGGTAACGTCCCGGCTTTCCACAACCCGCTGCTCCAGATATTTCATGCCGTCAAGGCTGTCAAAGTCGAAGGGCTCGCCGGTGCGGGAATCCACGTAGTCCCATTGGCTTACATAGCTCACCGGGAGCTGGGCTCCCACCTCGGGGCAGAGGTTCTCCCCATACACATTTCCATAGTCATCCACATGGAGAACCACCGCAATAGCCTGGCTGTCCCCTTCCAGCAGCGGCGTGATGTCCCCCGCCACCACCTGGAGCTTTTCAAAAAGGGATTTGTCCAGCCCTTCAATCAGAGCTTTTCCTCCCAGCAGGCCATCCCTTCTCGCCCGGCTGCTGGTCATCCGTGCCACCTGGTCGGGGGGACGTTTTTCCGTCTGCGCGTTCCAAGCCTCCTCCGTCATCCAGGCAACGTTGCCAGAGGTTACGGGGCAGTAGCCCCGCCCGGAGAGGCTTCTTTCGGTATTTTCCTCAATTGCCTGGATTTCCCCCTGGGAAATAAAGGTGCCAGCACGGTTGTTGCGGAAATAGTCCGTGGTACTGACGATAAAATCGGCGCAGGACTCCTTTTCCAGGAATCTCTCCATGTCAAATCCGCCGGTAAACATGACCAGGATGTTCAGCAGCACCACCGACAGCGCCAGGGAGATCACCACCAGGGCGGTCTTGCTCCGGTTCCGGCCCAGGTTGGCAAAGGCCATCTGATGCACCCTGGCCCCCCGGGTAGCGCGGCGCTTCTTCTTGGTGTGGCTTGTCTCCGTGTACCGGGTGGCCTCCACGGGGGAAATCCTTCCGGCAATCCGCCCGGGCCGGGAGCAGGACAGCAGCACCGTCAGCAGGGCAAACAGCCCGGAGGCGATGAAAATCAGCGGCGACGTGCTGATGGTGGTGCCCATGCTGCCGGACATGAGGTTCGACGTGACCGCCGGGGTCAGCAGGGCCCCTACGCCGTAGCCCAGCAGCATTCCCACCGGGATGCCCACCAGGCACAGCAGCAGCGCCTGCTGGCGGATGACCCGGCGCAGCTGCCGGGGGGTGACGCCGATGGTTTTCAGCAGCCCATAGAAGCGAATGTCCCCGGTGACGGAAATCTGGAAGATGTTGTAGATGATCAGGTAGCCGGTGAAGATCACCAGGGCTAGGAAGGCCGCCATGGCCGCCACGGTGGAGGCGTCCATGTTCTCGCCCAGCTGAGATGAGGTGTAGCCCCAGTTGACGCCGATGCGGACGTTGTTTTCCGCCCCCCGGTTGTCCCAGGTGTAGCCCAGGTCCCGGTCCACCTGCTCCATCTGGCCCCGAATGTCCATGGAGGAGCCCAGCATCACGTTCAAGTCCCGGCGGAAGGGCTCCATCCCGGCGGCAACGCCTTCCGCCTCCACTTTTTCGGCGTATTCCCGGGACACGTTGATGTAGTGGACGGGGGAGATGTCGTCGTAGTCCCACCATCCCACCAGAGTAAAGGTATCGGTCTTTTCATAGGAGCGCTGGCTTTGATCCCCCACCTCAAAGGTAAAGGGAATCTGGGCCCCCAGGACGGGCTCCACCCCCAGAAGCTTCAGAGCACCGGTGTCCATGATGACCTCTTTCCCCTCTTTGGGGATACGGCCCACGTCGGGCTGGGCAAAGCTCCACTTGGTGCAGTTTTCATCCATGAAGCTGACCTCGGCGGGGGTTTTCGCGAACACGCCGCCGTACTGGAAGCCGATGGTCAAGCGCACGCCCGTGGCCTTGATCTTGGGGTGGGCGGAGATGGCGGCGAGCTGCTCCTCGGTCACTTCCTTGAAGTTGCCATGGCAATAGCCGCCCGCCTGGCGGAAGGCGTACATCTCATAGCTGGAATTGATGGACATGGCCACAGTAAACAGCGACGTAAACAGCAGCGTGGTCAGCACGATGGCGGCAATGGCGATCAGGTTCCGCTTCCGGGAGGCAAGCAGGGTTTTGAAGCTCAGGCGGCGGATGCAGCCGCGGTTTTTCACGTTCATGCCATTACCTCCGGGTCACGATGCGTCCATCCTCAATCCGGATGATCCGGTCGGCCATCTGGGCGACTTCCTCGTTGTGGGTGATCATAACGATGGTCTGGGAGAATTTCTGGCTGGTGACTTTCAGCAGGCTCAGCACATCCTGGCTGGTTTTGGAGTCCAGGTTGCCGGTGGGCTCGTCGGCCAGAATGATGGCCGGGGCCGCCGCCAGGGCCCTGGCAATGGCCACCCGCTGCTGCTGGCCGCCGGAGAGCTGATTGGGCAGGGCATCCAGCCTGCCGTCCAGCCCCAGGGTCTTCACGATCTGCTGGATGAACGCCTCGTCCTCCCTCCGGCCGTCCAGCTGGATGGGAAGGACGATATTTTCATACACATTCAGCACCGGGACCAGGTTGTAGCTCTGAAAGACGAAGCCGATTTTTCTCCGGCGGAAAATGGTCAGCGCCTCATCCTTCAGTTCAAAGATGTTCTTCCCGTCCACCATGACGCTGCCGCTGCTTGGCCGGTCCAGCCCGCCCAGCATGTGCAGCAGGGTGGACTTGCCGGAGCCGGAGGTACCCACAATGGTGACGAACTCCCCGTTTTCCACGCTCAGATTCACCCCATCCAGGGCCCGAACCGCCGTATCCCCGGCACCATAAATTTTGCGCAGGTCTTTTGTTTCCAAAATGCTCATGAAACTGCCTCCAAAAAAAGTCTGTACTGTCTCTCGACACCACAGACTTTAGCAAAAGAATCTTTCCACATTCTGTCTGGAATCTAACAGAATTGACAGATTTTATTTT
>CAZYWM010000097.1:0-3233 GCA_964651615.1 uncultured Oscillospiraceae bacterium
ACAGGAAATCCCTGGTCTCCTGCTTCTGGGGGCTGCCGAAGAGCGCGGCGGGGGCGCCCTCCTCGCAGATGACGCCGCCGTTCATATAGACCACGTGGTTGCTCACGTCCCGGGCGAAGGCCATCTCGTGAGTGACCACCAGCATGGTCATCCCCTCCTGGGCCAGGGAGCGCATGACGGAGAGCACCTCGCCCACCATCTCCGGGTCCAGGGCGGAGGTGGGCTCGTCGAACAGCAGCACCTCCGGGTCCATGGCCAGGGCCCGGGCGATGGCCACCCGCTGCTTCTGGCCGCCGGAGATCTGCCGGGGCCGGGCGTTGACATAGGGGGTCATGCCCACCTTTTCCAGATACTGCATGGCGTGGGCCCTGGCCTCCTCCCGGCGGCGCCCGAGCACCTTCACCTGGCCAACGATGCAATTTTCCAGCACCGTCATGTTGTTGAACAGGTTAAACGACTGAAACACCATGCCCACATGGGAGCGGTAGGCCGCCGCCTTGAAGCCCCGGGCCGCCACGTTCTCCCCGTGGTAGAGGATTTCTCCGGAGGTGGGGTTTTCCAGCAGGTTCACGCAGCGAAGCAGGGTGGACTTTCCGGAGCCGGAGGCCCCGATGATGGAGGTCACATCCCCCTTTTTCACCGTGAAATCAATGTCCCGGAGCACCTGATGGCTGCCGAAGGACTTGGACAGGTGCTTTACCTGCAAAATCAGCTCATCCATCTTTAGCGTCCTCCCTTTGTATCCCGGAATTCCTTGCTGTGCTCGTCATAAGGCGAGCCCTTGCCGGGGTGGTTGTAGGTTCCGGCGGTCATGGTCAGCGGGTCCTCCTGCACCAGCTCGTAGCTGCTGCTGCCATCCAGCCGCTTCTCCACCCACCGCAGCAGGAAGGAGGCGATCAGGGTCATGGTCAGATACCCCACCATCTCCACCGTGGCAGAGGGGAAGTACAGGTAGCTGGCCCCCACGGCAGCTCGGTGGGCGGCGAAGAAATCCGGGAAGCCGATGATGAACATGACGGAGGTGTCCTTCACGTTGATGATGAAGTTGTTGCCAATCTGGGGCATGATGTTCCGCAGCGCCTGGGGCAGAATCACATTCACCATGGTCTGCACATGGGTCATGCCGATGGCTTTGGCGCCCTCGGTCTGGCCCGGGTCGATGGAGATGATGCCGCCCCGGACGGACTCGGCCATATAAGCGCCGGTGTTGATGGACACCACCAGCATGGCCGCCAGCCAGATATTGGTGAATTTCACGGCGTTATCGGTGAAATAGGGCAGGCCATAGTAGATGAACACCGCCTGGAGCACCATGGGGGTGCCCCGGAATATCTCCACATACACTCTGACAATGACCCGCACCAGCTTCAGCAGGAACCGCTTGGGCAGGGGGTCCCGCTTAGAATAGGGAATGGTATTGAGCACGCCGCATACGAAGCCGATGACGCAGCCAATCACCGTGGCCGTAAGGGCCAGCACCAGCGTATTGCGCATACCGGTGAGGTAGGAACCGCCATATTTTCCCCAGAGCTTGAGAATATCGGCGAAGAGCTTTGAAAATTTATCCATGGAAAACTCCTTATTTCAGACTCCACGGCGAGAGGAGGATACCTCTCGCCGTGGGCGGATGTTATTCACTCAAGGGCTGGATGGCGATGGCCTGGGCCATCAGCTCGTTAAAGTCATCGGCGGTCATGGTGGAGAGCACCTGGTCAATGGCTTCCTTCAGCACGGTGTTCCCCTTCATCAGGGAAATGCCGATGTTTACATTCTCCGCGCGAACCTCCTCGGAGAACTGGAAGTCGCCGTCCGTGCCGGAGAAGTCCAGAATCTTCATGTCCGGGTAGGCGGCCACCGCACCCTGGGCGGTGGGCATATCCGTGCAGATGAAGTCCACCATGCCGGTCTCCAGCGCCATCAGCATTGCCGGAGCGGTTTCGGCGGCGGGCTGGATGGCGGCGCCGGTAATCTGGGGCAGGCACTGGTCATACCAGATGGTGGCAATCTGGGCGGTGCAGGTGCCGCCGGCCAGATCGGCAATGGAAGCGGCATCGGCAAACTTGCTGTCGGCCTTGGTGACGCACACGATGGAGGCGTAGAAATAGGGACCGGCAAAATCTACCTGCTCAGCGCGCTCGGCGGTCATGGACTGGCCGGCAATGACCGCGTCAAAGGTGCCGGTCTGGACACCGGGCACCAGGGAATCCCAGTCGGACTGGATAACCTCCAGCTTCCAGCCGTTGGCCTCGCAGATCTTCTTGCCAATCATCACATCATAGCCGTTGGCGTAGGACCCGGGGACATTGGAAATGGGCACGGCGCCGTTGGAGTCGTCGCTCTGCGTCCAGTTATAGGGGGCATAGGCGCACTCCATCGCGATGGTCAGCACCCCGTCTTCCACGCCGGAGGCAACCGTGTCGGCCTGGGTCTGAACCGCGGGCACGGCCAGGACGGCCACCAGCGCCAATGCCAGGACCAGGGAAAGCATCTTCTTCATAACAATCAACCTTTCTTTTTTCGGGTTAAAACCCGATTGTAATAAAAATGAACCGCTTTGGTAAGCGGTCCATGGAAAATACGGCATCCCCAAAAAGGGGCAACCAATTAGCCAATGATAGCGCTTCACAAAGTTTTTGTGACAGTCCGGCAGATATTCTCTGACGGCCCAGCGGAAAACGATCGGGCAACCGATTCCCACTTCGGCGGTGATCCCTTTCCCATCCGGCGGCTGCACGACCTTGCCGGAGGTACTGATGAGTACCGCGCCTCTATCTAAGCGATTCAATTTATCCGTATACTAACATGTGCCGGGGGCGCTGTCAAGCATTCCCGGCGGAAATCATGAATTTTGTATAATCCTCCAGAAAAAACGCAGAAAATCCGCCTTCCCCTGGGAATTCTGCGCCCGGGGGTTGACAAACCGATCTGCTGGGGCTATAATAAGCATAGGGAAAGGGCGCTACCGATAGACGGTCAGCCCCCCTGATGGATTACAAGAAGTAACCGCACCGGTTAGGAGCAGGGCGGTTACTTCTTGTTATTTATGATTGCAATAATCATACCCGCAAAGGCGAATAGCACCATGCAGAACTGAAAAAGCCCTTCATATGTAACTACACTCATCTCTGCCATCCCCCCTTCCGCTTTTGGACAGGGGGCAAGAAGTTTCACCCCCTGATAAAGGGGGACGAACCGCCTACCATTTATTGATAGCGCCCTGGCACCCACCTGGG
>CAZYWM010000097.1:3333-7314 GCA_964651615.1 uncultured Oscillospiraceae bacterium
CTCCCGGGCTATAATAAGTATAGAAAAAGGGCGCTACCGATAGACGGTCAGCCCCCTTATATGCTACATGGAAGTAACCGTACAGTGGGGACTGGGGCGGTTACTTCTTGCTGTTATTGACGATCTGAATAACAAGACCGATCAGGCTGATGAAAACATTGCAAAGTGTTAAAATTTCCAATGTACTCACAACCATCACCCCTCTTTCGTTCCCGATTGAGGGGCCGGAAGTACCCCTCTTGGAATTAAGGGGAGCAAACCGCCTACCATTTATTGATAGCGCCCTGGCACCCATTTGGATGCCATCTACAAAATATCACATATTTTCTAATTCCGCAAGACATTTCTGGTGCCTTGCGGTTTTCTTTTTCGGAGATTTTTTTGCCTCTTCCCCAAATGATGCAAATGTGATACAATATTTTCTTACCTTTGTTGAATGGAGGGGAATGAGATGACGAAAATCCTGATTGTGGAAGACGAGAAGCCCATTGCGAATCTGATCGACTGGAATTTAAGCGCCAGCGGCTACAGCTGCACCCGGGCCTACGACGGCAACACGGCGGCGGACCTGATCGCCGAGCACAGCTACGACCTGGTGCTGCTGGATATTATGCTCCCGGGCATCAACGGCTACGAGCTGCTGGGCCAGATCAAGCCCACCGGCACGCCGGTGATTTTCATCACGGCGAAGGGAAGCGTCCAGGATCGGGTTCAGGGCCTGCGGGCCGGGGCGGACGATTATCTGGTGAAGCCCTTTGAAATTGTGGAGCTCATCGCCCGGGTGGAGTCCGTGCTCCGGCGGGCGGGAAAGGCCAGCACGGTGTATACCCTGGGGGATGTGACCGTGGACACCGAATCCATGCAAGTCACCAAGGCCGGAGTGCCGGTGACGCTGACCCGGAAGGAATTTGACCTTTTGGTATTATTTTTACAGAACCAGAACGTGGCCCTGTTCCGGGAGACCATTTATGAGCGGGTGTGGGAATCGGACTACATGGGCGACACCCGCACGGTGGACCTCCACGTCCAGCGGCTGCGCAAAAAGCTGGACTGGCAGCACCGACTTTGCGCCATCCACAAGGTGGGCTACCGGCTGGAGGGGGACGGATGAAGCTTTCCGCGAAAATCACCCTGGCGGTGGTGCTCATTGTGGCCCTCACCGTCAGCATCAGCGGCTATGCCATCGTCTCCTCGGTGTTTCACGCCCAGCTGAAGCACCAGATCACCGCCGCCGCGGAGGAGACGCAGCTGCTTTGCTCGGTGCTGGGCACCATGGCGGTGGAGCGCCGGTCCAGCACCTCCGCCAAGGTCACGGCGCAAACCCTGCAGGACACGCTGACCATCGCCCCCTTTCGGGATTACCGGCTCCGCCTGGTGCAGCCCACCATCCCCCAGGGCAACGTGGAATACACCATTGTCCGGGTGAACGACGGGGCGGAGGCGGTGTATGAGGTGGTTGTCACCTGTAAATTTTCCGTGGACCAGGAGGAATACCATCTGGAAAGCCGCCACGATGTCACCGAACTCTATGAGCTGCGGGGACAGTATCTGGGCACCTTCAAGCTGGTGTATCTGATTGCCGTGGCGGTGAGCCTGGCGGCGGGGTTCACCCTCAGCGCCGTGCTGACGGCCCCCATCCGGAGCCTGTCCCGCTCCACCCGGCAAATCGCGGGAGGCAACTACAGCGTCCGGGCCAACGTCAGAAGCAGCGATGAAATCGGCATCCTGGCCTCCCAGTTCAACCGGATGGCCGAGGAGCTGGAGCAGCACATTGCCTCCCTGGAGCTGGCCACCCAGCAGCAGAAGGATTTCACCGCCTCCTTCGCCCACGAGCTGAAAACCCCCCTGACCTCCATCATCGGCTATGCGGACACCCTGCGCAGCCGCAAGCTGCCGGAGGAGCAGCAGTTTGAGGCCGCCAGCTTCATCTTCTCCGAGGGCCGGCGGCTGGAAACCATGTCCCACAGTCTGCTGCGGCTGTTCTCCCTGGAAAACGAGGAGCCCCAGATGCAGCGCTTCTCCGCCCTGGCCCTGGCGCAATCCGTGGAGGAGAGCATGGCCTATCCCATGAAGCAGCGCCAGCTGGTGCTGGAAGTGCGGGTGGAGGACCGGGTGCTGTGGGGCGAGCGGAGCCTTCTGGAAATTCTGCTCTACAATCTGCTGGACAACGCCCGGAAGGCCTCCCAGCCGGGCAGCAAGATCACCCTTCTGGGGGTGCGGACCCCGGAGGGCTACTGCTTTGCGGTGAAGGACCGGGGCATGGGCATCCCCCAGGAGGCCCTGAGCCGGATCACGGAGCCCTTCTATATGGTGGACAAGTCCCGCTCCCGGGCAGAGGGGGGCGCCGGGCTGGGCCTGGCCCTGTCCCAGCGGATTGCCCAGCTCCACGGGGCAAAGCTCCACTACGAGAGCAAGGTGGGCCGGGGCACGGTGGTGTCGTTTCTGCTGCGGGAGGTGGTCAAATGAAAAACTGGATTGTGATACTGCTTGCCCTTCTGGTGGTGATTGCCGGGGCCTTCCTGCCGGAGCTGCTGCTGCGGGCCGATTCCCAGCCGGAGCTGGATTTGGACTATCATCAGGTATCCATCACGTCCCAGAGCTCCTCGGGCTACACCTGGCGGATGGATCAGATCGGCGAAAAATATTTTGGGGAGGGAGATCACCTGCTCTCCACCTACATCAGCGAGGAGGTGCCCGGCCAGCAGAGCCAGGAGGGCTACGCCCAATTCCGGGAGGAGCTGGCCCGGCTGGCAGACCTGGGGGTGATTCCCGAAGCTGTGACGGCGCTTCTGGAGGAGGAGCAGGACTACCGCATCCGATACCATTATCTGTTCGACAGCGAGAGTGTCAGCGGGTTCCGCATTGCCGAATTCACCGCCGCCACCGCCAACTGGCGCATCTCCGCCTGCATGGACGTGGAGAGCGGCAAGCTGGCCAAGGTGGAATACGGCGGAAGCCAGCTGATTCCTGGCGGGACCGTTTATCCCCGGAGCAGCTGGTACGATGTGCTCCGGGGCTACGCCCAATACCTGGGGATGGACACCACCCCCAACGCCACCCCGGAGGCAGTCACTCCCACCCTCCAGCAGGCGAGGCACTATTACGACAGCATCACCGTGGACAAATGGACTTCCCCCATGGCCGCCGGAGACTCCGCCTGGATGGAGCTGCGGGTGCTGCGGGAGGACTACCTGGCCACCATCGCGGTGTACCGCGGTGGAAAATGATTCCATTTGGATACAAAAACGCATCAATTCTGATACACAGCCCTGGTAGGATGAAGCAAACCAAGGGAGGTGCCGGAATTGGTGCGTTTTACATTTTGGGGCGTGAAGATTATCTACGACAGGCGTTCCCGTGTCCTGGGGATTCAGCTGGGGCAGGATTGGGCCATCATCTGCCATAAAAAGGGAAGGCATGAAATGCCAAGGCTGACAAACAATAGGAACAGACCACGAAGGAGGACGCAAGTATGAAATATTTCCTGTTCACAATTTTCCTCTGCCTGCTGCTCACCGGCTGCGCTCAGAAGCAGGTGCAGACAGAGCACTTCTCCGTCTCCCGGGACCAGACCCAGATCACCCTTGACGCCCCGGCGGAACCGGTGCTGAAGGCTCTGGGAGCCCCCTTCGGCTATGGGGAGTACCGGAGCGGGGCCCATTCCGGGGTGGAGAAGACCTACCGCTTCCAGGGCCTGAATCTGCGCACCTACTCCGGCCAGGACGGGGAGCGGATTCTGGGGGTGATGATTACGGAGGAGGGCCACCAAACGCCGGAGGGCATCTCCATCGGCGACAGCGCCGCCCGGGTTCGGGAGCGCTTCGGCAGCGACGCCATCCAGTCCGGCTGCTGCACCGTATCCCGGGGCGGCGAGAAAATGGTGGTGATGCTGGAGCACAACATCGTCACCGCCATCCAATACACCCTGACCTGAAATATATCAATGTGCTTATCGGTTTCACGCAACAACCCGGTAAATTG
>CAZYWM010000098.1:0-7230 GCA_964651615.1 uncultured Oscillospiraceae bacterium
AGCTCCCAGTACGCACTGCTGTCATAAGCCGACACGCTTTGAGGAAATGAAATGAAAAAGAATGATATTTCCAAAATGCGCAGCTATCTGCTGCTGTGGTTTACCCAAATGATCTCCGGCCTGGGCAGCGCCATGACCGGCTACGCGCTGGTGATCTGGTCCTACACCCAGCAGGGCTCTGCCCTGGCAACGGCGCTGCTGATGGTGTGTTCCTATGCGCCTTATGTGCTTTGCAGCATTTTCGCCGGGGCCCTCAGCGACCGCTGGGACAAGAAAAAAACCATGCTGGGCTGTGATGCGATGGCAGCGTTTTGCACCGCCGCGGTGCTGTTCCTTGCGGCCATTAACCTGGTGGCGTCCATGTATGACGCGGCGTTTCCGGCCATGATGCTGTCAAAGCCGGAGGCGGGCCAGCGGACCATGGGCATTGTGAACGGCTTCATCGGGATCACCACCCTGGCCGGGAGCATCCTGGCATCCCTCTTGAAAGCGCCCTAAAGCCGGGTCAGGGCCATCTGGGGCTTGTTAAATGCGGAGCGCGCTTCTTCGCCGCTGAGATAATTGCTTGAATCCACCAGCGCAAAAGAAAAAATGTGCCAGATATACCCGCTGTTTTGACAACTTTGTTTTCGATGTCTCGCTTTGAAATATTGGAGGCAAAATGCTTGAGCCATTCCTTCTTAAACGCGTCCAGCTTCATCCCAACATACATAAACAAATGCCTCCTCCTGCTAAAATCGCGCGAAGTAGATTCTGTTCAATCCTGTGGAGCATTCCCGTAGGAGCCCACCGAAACGCGTTCGCTTTTTTGCAAAATAAGTCTTACCGGAACCACTGCATCCGATTATATGTATTTTCATAGAGGCTTCAAATATATCACTTCGGTGGCGGTAAATATCTTTTCGATGGATTTACCGATTGGCTGATTGCGCTTGAATTTATTCGTCTGAACAATCCTGAAAGGAATTTTATGAAAGAACCGCTTTTTATATTGGATGATCACATCTTGACCACCGGCAAATTGCCGCACCCAGTCTTCTATATCGGCTAATTCAATCTCATAAAATCGCTTTCCGTTGATATATGGGTATTGTTCGCTCCAATGATATTCAAAAATAAAGTGATCATGAAAGCGTATTACAAATCCATTCCGACTGATCTGTGATGGATAGGGAAGCTCATTTTTGACATAGTGCAGCACATCACGAAGTTCGTCCCCCTCGGGGAGCTGGTTATACTTACAGGATGTGCAGATGCTGTCCGCGTTTTCCAGCGACATGTGGAGCATTTCAGGTTCTATATACCCGTTTCTGACCATCTGTATGTCGCAGCATTCTTGAGCACTTATTTTACAATTTCGTAATTTACAAGATATTGACATCGAACGCACCTTCAGCAGTATTGTCCAGGTCAAAATGAGGGACTTTATATTTGAATCTTAGCCTCCCGACACTTCTCAATTGCTAAATTGTGCCCCTGCTGTGCGGCGGCTTTGTACCAGATTTTTGCCTTTTCCAAATCCCGTTGGGTTCCAATCCCATTTTCATAGAAGAAGCCGAGATTATATTGACCATCCCAATCACCATGATCAGCAGCCCGCTCAGTCCCATAGAAAGCCTTTTCCAAATCCTTTTGGACGCCAAGCCCCTCCAGATAGAAATAACCGATTTGGCATTCAGCCAATGGATAGCCTTTCTCCGCAAGCTCCATGTGACCGGAAAAGCATTTGTCATATTGCTTGCTTTCCCAATATTTTTCAATTAACGCATTGCATATGTCAAATTCAGGGCAGGGTTTATAGTAAGCGCTTGCCATGCTTTTTCATCCAATTGCGTTTGCCGTTTTTCATAATTCTGCAATAAAAAATGGACGCCAGTCAAGATACGTGATGGTATCAAGACTGGTGTCCGGTTATGGTCGGAGTGGCGGGATTCGAACCCGCGGCCTCATGGACCCGAACCATGCGCGATACCAAACTTCGCCACACCCCGATAGCGCTAGTATTATAATGAATATTCTCAGGTTTGTCAAGAGGCTGCCAGGGTTTATCACCGATTTCGGGGCCATATTTTCCTGCCGGGACGCATAGGAATGTATGAGGTGATTTGCATGAACCGGAGCGGCGGAACAATGGAGCATGGAAAAAGGCTGCTGCCTGTGCTTGGCATCTTCCTGTGCCTTTTTGTGCTGCTGGGGGCGGCTTATTGTGTGCTTCCGGAGGGAAAGCCCGCGTTTCCCCTGCTGGGCGGGGTTTCTGCCCGGCTGGATCGGGTGGCGG
This sequence comes from uncultured Oscillospiraceae bacterium, assembly GCA_964651615.1. GTDB lineage: Bacteria > Bacillota > Clostridia > Oscillospirales > Oscillospiraceae > Faecousia. The sequence continues at coordinate 2,279 of CAZYWM010000098.1, forward strand.
GGAAACTGAAAGCGGGTTCACCCATCCAGGAGGCGGCGGAGGCTTTTTTTCATGAGACGGTTGCGGATTCAAATTGAAAGCGGATTTTACATTTTCCTGGCGGTGCTGCTGCTTGCCGTGCCCCTGCGCTGGATTTGCGCCGCCTTTGCGGCCGCCTTTGTCCATGAGCTGGGCCACTACCTGGCGGTTCGGCTGCTGGGTGGTCAGGTTCTTGGCGGCAGCATCTGCTTCCGGGGGGCGAAAATGGAGACGCTGCCCATGTCCACGGGCCGGGAATTGATCGCGGTTTTGGCGGGACCGGCAGCCAGCCTGCTGCTTCTTTCCCTGGCTCGCGTTTTCCCACGGGTGGCCATCTGCGGCCTGATTCAGGGAATCTACAATCTGCTTCCCATCTACCCTCTGGATGGGGGGAAGGCTTTGAGATGCCTGATGGCCCTGGTGGAGGAAAAGGGCTTTTTTTCACGGCATCCCGGAAAAATTCCTTGCAAAGCGGGGAAACAAAGAGTACAATAGAGCCATTATGTGCAACGAGGTAGCTCTATGACCGACTTGAAAAACAGAATTTTGCCCCAGGTTCAAAAGCCTGCCCGGTATACCGGCGGGGAATGGGGAGAAGTGAAAAAGGATCCGGCGGGTGTGGACGTCCGCGTGGCCTTCTGCTTCCCGGACACCTATGAGATCGGCATGTCCAATGTGGGAATGCGGATACTCTATGGCGTGATGAATGAGATGGACGGGGTTTGGTGTGAGCGGGTCTTCGCCCCCTGGGGAGACATGGAGGAGCAGATGCGCCGGAATCACCTCCCCCTGTGGGCATTGGAGAGCCAGACCCCAGTGGCGGATTTTGACATGATCGCCTTCACCATCGGGTATGAAATGTCCTATTCCAACATCCTGAATATGCTGGACCTTTCCGGAGTCCCCCTCCACGCCAGGGACCGGCAGGGGCTGAAAAACATGGTGTTTGCCGGTGGGGTTTGCGCCTTCAACCCGGAGCCCCTGGCGGATTTTGTGGACTTTTTCTCCATCGGCGAGGGGGAGGAGATTACCCCCCAGATCGTCTCCCTCTACCAAAGGGCGAAGCTCGCCGGGTGGAGCAAACAGACCTTCCTGGAGGCGGTTTCCAAAATCGACGGGGTGTATGTCCCCAGCTTCTATACCCCGGAATACAACCCCGACGGCACCCTTTCGGCGGTAAAGGTCCGGGAGGGAGCGCCCAAGACCGTCACAAAACGGATTATCGAGAACCTGGACAGCGCCTATTTCCCCACCAAAATGATTGTTCCCTCCACGGAGATTGTCCATGACCGGGCCAATCTGGAGGTGTTCCGTGGCTGCATCCGCGGCTGCCGGTTCTGCCAGGCGGGCTTTAGCTGCCGCCCGGTGCGCAAAAAAAGCCCGGAGGTGCTGTACCGCCAGGCGGTGGAAATCATGGAGCAGTCCGGCAACAACGAGATCACCCTGTCCAGCCTCTCCACCTCGGACTACCGGGGGCTGAAGGAGCTGACGGACCAGCTGATTCCCTACTGCGCCCAGAACCGCATCAGCCTTTCCGTGCCCTCTCTCCGGGCGGACAACTTCTCCCGGGAGCTGATGGAGAAGCTGCAAACCGTCCGCAAAAGCGGCCTGACCTTCGCGCCGGAGGCGGGAACCCAGCGGCTGCGGGACGTGATTAACAAAAATTTGCAGGAGGAGGAAATCCTCTCCACCTGTGCCCGGGCCTTTGCGGGAGGCTGGAACAACGTCAAGCTCTATTTCATGCTGGGCCTCCCCACGGAGACGGATGAGGATGTTCTGGGCATTGCGGAGCTGGTGTACAAGGTGATCCAGGCCTGGAAGGAAAACGCGGCGAACAAGAAGCGGGGGCTTCGGGTTCATGTCGCCACCGCCTATTTTGTGCCCAAGCCCCACACGCCCTTCCAGTGGGAGAAGCAGATCACCCCGGAGGAGTATCTGCGGCGCTGTATGCTCCTCAAGGAGCATTTCTATTCCAAATCCATCGAGTATGACTACCACAGCGTGGAGCTCAGCACATTGGAAGCGGTGTTTGCCCGGGGGGACCGGCGGCTGGGAGCGGTGATCGAGGAAGCGGTGAAGCGGGGCGCCCGGCTGGACGGCTGGGATGAGTATTTCGATTATGACCGCTGGCACCAGGCCTTTTTGGCCTGCGGCATTCCGGAGGAATTCTACACCACCCGGGGCTACGGGGAGGAGGAGCTGCTCCCCTGGGACGTGATTGACGTGGGGGTGTCAAAGCAGTTCCTGCAAAAGGAGCGGCAGAGGGCATACCAGTGCCGCGTGACGCCGGACTGCCGTCATGGCTGTGCCGGCTGCGGCGCCAACGCGCTGCTGAAGGAGGTGCCCTGCGATGCTTAGACTTCTTTTTGAGAAGAAGGGAAACGCGATTTGGATTTCCCACCTGGATTTGATGCGGCTGTTTCAGCGCGCCTTCAAGCGGGCCGGACTTCGGCTGACCCATACCCAGGGGTTTAATCCCAGGCCCTCTGTCTCCATTGCGCTGCCCCTTTCCGTGGGGGTGGAGAGCCGGTGTGAGCTGCTGGATTTTCAGCTGGACGGGGCGCCGGTGGCCTGCGAGGAGATTTTAACCAGGCTGAACGCCGCCCTGGTGGACGGGGTGCGGGTGTTGTCCGTTTATGAAGGCGGGCAGAAAATCAGAAATCTTTCATACCTGGACTGCACCGTGGCCATGGAATATGACGGCGGCGTCCCGGAGGGCGCTGAGGCGGCCATTTCCTCGCTGTTCCGGCGGGAGGAAGTGCTGGTGACAAAGCGGAGTAAAAACGGGGGAACGGCGCAAAATATCATCCCAATGATTCGCTCCCTCCGGGTGGACCGGGAGGACGAGCATACCCTGGCGCTTCACGCCAGAATCTGCTGCCAGAATCCATCGCTGAATCCCATGCAGCTTTCCGCGGCGGTGGAAAAGGAGCTGCCTGGTATGGCGCCGGATTTTGCGCGGTGCTGCCGGAATGAAATTTACGACAGTCAAGAAAACATTTTCAGATAGGAGAAAAAGACATGGACGAAATGATTATGCTGGAAGAGTGCCCGATTTGCCGGGGCGCGGGAATGCTGCTTCACGAGGGCGGCTGGAGCGTTCAGGTGGAGTGCGTGGATTGCAGTGCCCACACCGTTTACGTGGAGTATGAGACAGAGGAGGAAAAAAAGCAGGCGGAGCGGACGGTGGCTCACCTGTGGAACATCGGCAAGGTGGTCAGCAGTGAGCGGGGAGAGTGATCACCGTACCGCTGCCCCCGGCCAGGAGGAGATGAAGCAGCGCCTGAGCGGCTGGATTCAGCGGCTCCATGAATACGCGCCGGAGACCATTGGCGATCTGCTCCACTTTCGGGTGGGTCCCTGTAATCCCGCTGCGGGGGAGTATAGCTTTCTGGTATCCACCGCGGATTGGATGCGCAACGCCTTTGGGAGCCTCCACGGCGGTATGATCAATACCATTCTGGACCAGGGCATGGGAATGCTGGCCACCTGCCTGATGGAGGGGACAGCCATCACGCCCACGGTTCAGATGAATGTGACCTACCACCGCCCCTTTCAGCCGGGGGATGAGGTCCTGCTGAAAATTTACGTTGAGACGATCACCAGAACCCTGATCCACATGCGGGCCGAGGCGGTGAAGCAGGCCCAGCCGGACCGGCTCTGCGTCAGCGCAACGGGGATGTTCTTTATTAAACCGATGGAGCGATAAAAGGTGGCTCTGATACTATTTTTAGATAAAAATGTGAAATTTTTATCTGAAAGGCACCGCCTGACGGCGCTGCCAAATATGTGATTTTCGGATTAGAAAATCACATATTCCCGTCTCATATGATTCTCTAATCAAATTGTTTCATCAGAAGCGATGAAACAATTTGAAAGAGAAGCAGTATGACTTGCCAACGGGATGGCAAATCAGAGCCACAAAAATTTTTCCACGAATTTGAAAAAAATGCTTGCATTTTCTGCGAACATGTGCTATTATATCCAGGCAGTTGAGAGACGCAAAACAAATCCGGGTGTGGCGAAGTTTGGTATCGCGCTTGAATGGGGTTCAAGAGGCCGCTGGTTCGAATCCAGTCACTCGGACCAAAAAATCCTGCCGAAGTTCGGCAGGATTTTTTATATCAAAATTCGCAGAAGAAATTTGCAGAAGAAATTCGCGGGAGAAATCACGAAAAACGTGGTTTCTCCCGCTCCTTTTTAAACGGATAACACGCGGCAGAGCCAGGCTTCCTGTCAGTCCTCCTGCACAAGAACATACTCATCCGCCAGGTCGTTTACCAGGAAGCACACGGAATACTGCACCAGCGCGACTGTGCAGCTGACGATCAGCAGGATGGATACCGGCATCAACGCGGCCATCGCCAAACTGGCGGCCGCAATGATGGCAAACACGCACAGCGCGCTTCCCGGGCGGATCATGCACAGCCGCCAGGCGTTTTTCAGAATTCCCCGGTTGTCCTGATCCAGCAAAGAGACCAGAGCAAAGAAGTAGCTTCCCCAGCAGATTCCCGCGATGGTAAACCCGATTCCAACGGCCCAAAAGAGCATCGACCAGAGGGGCAGCCCGGCATTGGTGAGGCCCAAGCTCATGGCGTAGTAGCCAAGGAAGCTCAAAAGCAGGAAGAATAGCGCCGGGAGCAGCGTGCGGCTTCGCCGGAATTCCTGCCAAAAATCCTGCCAGAGGAAGCAATATCCGTTGCGGATGAGCATCATACACACCCGGTTCATGGCGCACAGGGCAGCTGGCAGGGTGACAGCCGGCAATGAGAACAGGACAAAAAGCAGATTGAGCCCACATAAGCTTCATTTGCGTTGGCACCAATGCTGGTTCCACTGCGGATGATTTGCTTGGAGATAATCGATTCATGCTTTTCGGTGCTTATACTATCCTTTGATTAAAACCTCACAATCTTTCCGGTCTGATTTGTGTA
>CAZYWM010000099.1:0-6777 GCA_964651615.1 uncultured Oscillospiraceae bacterium
ACCAGAGAGAATGAGATAATGTGCTCATCCGGTTATCCCTGCAAATTGTAATTTGGCGGGCAGGGCCCGCAGCCAATTTCGCACGGGGCTGGTCTGTCATCGCTTTTTCCCTGACCCGCCCGGTAACGTTTTTACGGAGGACATTTATTTCTGCAAAAGCGTTACCGGGCTGAGTTCGGGGGTAACGATGATAGACCATCTTCGTGCGGCATTGGGGTGAAGCGCCCTGCGCTTCAAATACCAATTTACCTGTTTGCTGCGAGAAACCGATAAGCATTATCTCATATCCTATATCTCATATCTCCCCCCGTCAGCCTGTCATATAATACATTCCAATCCTGTCCCGCATTTCGTAGTAGTGGGGCAGGTTGCGCCAGCCCATGCCGGTGGAGGAACCGGCGTAGAGGGTGATTCTGGTGTCCGGCAGTCCATTGCGAAGCATGGCTGCCGGATTTTCGCCTCTTGGCCATGGAACGTAGTGGATGCCGCCCCACCAGAGGTTTTTGAGCCAGCTCATTTGGCTGATGGGGGTGGGGTCGCCGTAGGTGTAGCCCAGGTTCAGGTCTTCCAGGCCGGTGCAGCCCAGCAGCGGGGAGTAGTCCCGCACGGGCGTGACGAAAAGCTCCAGATAGGTTAAGTTTTTTAACTCCGACAGGGGGGAAAGGTCTCTTACATAGGTGTCCGCCAGCACCAGATACCGGAGATTTTTCATCCCCCTGGCCCACTCGCAGTCCCGAATCCAGCAGTGGCCCAGGTCGATGCACTCCATGTCGGTGCAGTATTTCAGCTCGTCCACGTCGTGGCCGCCGATCAGCTGGCCCTTGGTGATGGGGGCGAACCAGGTGTCGTCCGTCCGGGCGGAGAGGGGGCCGAGCCGCACCCGCCAGACAAACCGGATGGCAGGGTAGCGCTCCCCCAGCTGAGCCAGCACGGGGCTTTCCAGGCCGCAGTCGCAGAGGATGATTTTCCGGACGTTTTTCAGATAGGGGAGCATGGCCTCCAACCCCGCCGTGTCCTCCATCTGTACACCGCTCAGGTCAATTTCATATTGATCGGTGGAGAACCGGGCATCCCCCCAGGTTTCCTCCCATAGGAAGAAGATGGAAGGGTAGTCCCGGGCCAGGCGCCGGGCCTGCTCCGGGGAAAGGCCGGTTTCCCGTAAATCCACCCGCCGGACCCGGGGCAGCAGGGCCAGGGCCTGGCGGATGTCCTCCTCGGTGCAAAGATTGGGGGAGGGGACGCCCTCCCAGCAGCTCATGCTCACTCCGCCCAGCTCCACCCGGTAGTTTACCTGGCAGTCCGGGCGGCGCTTTCGCAGGGCCAGCAATTGGGGATAGTCCCGGCAGCTGTCCCCCCGCACCAGGCGCAGCCGGGGCAGGTAGTCCAGGGCCTCCACCTCTTCGTCGGACAGATGCTCCACCTGGATTTCCCGGGCAGTGGAGGGAACCGGCGTCCCCTGAAAATCCAGCTCCCAGAGAATGCGGGCATCCCCCGCCGCGTGGGAGATTTCCTCATACTCCGCCCCGGTCAGCCCCCGGCCCCGCAGATCCACCCAGTACAGATTGTGAAACCACCGAAGCCTTTGGGCCGGTACTGCCTCCGGGAGCACCAGAACGGTTGCGTTCCTGGGGTAGATTTTTCCGCCCAGCACCACATGCCGGTCCCAAAACCAGTTCCCGGCCGTTATCCCCAGCAGCGCCAGGGAAAGAATGAAAAATCGCTTCATCGCAGCCCCCAAGGTTTGTATAAGATATAAGATATGAGATAGGAGATAATGTGTATGTCGGTACAATATCTTGTATCTCCTATCTTATATCTCCCATAGTATGTCCCATCCAAGAGGAAAGTCCGTTTCCAAATCATTCTTGAAGGCGTGGGCGGGCCTTGATTTCTGAAAAACATGACAATGAGCCCCAGTGGACGACTGGGTGCCGTCTACTGGGGCTCATTCGGTTTCATTAGCTGTGGGCCAAAATGCTGATATTACGGTCAAGAGGCTTCATAGAGCAGCACCTCGTCATCAGAAATGGAATGCAGAAATTGACTGTCCAGGCTTCCGGTGGGGACCAAATCCACAGGTATCCCAAACGCGTCTTCCAAATCTGCCGCAAGTCCGCCCATCTGCAAACCGCGAATGGCGCCTTTGTCGATTCTCAGGTCAATATCACTGTCCGCGTTGGCATCGCCTCTGGCGTAGGAACCAAACAGATAGACACGGGCCGCTCCGTACTGGGCCGCAAGAGCCGCAACAATGTTCCTGATCTCTTCCACAGAATACCGCATAGCTGTCCCTCCTCAGATTGTAGTTTGATATTATTGTACCATGCTTATGCCAAAACGGCAAGCTGTGCCGAATACAATTTTTATGAATGATGCAGGAGAATGAACCCCCAGGACACAAAAGCACTTGACGCCGTGTTTATTCAGGAGTATGATATAAAAATCTGAATCTGAATCCAGGAAAAGAGAGAAAATCATGAATGTGAAGCAATACCGCTCCGGGGTGCGGACGGGGTTGCCGGTGGGGCTGGGCTATTTTTCCGTCAGCTTCGGCTTTGGGGCCATGGCGGTGTCCAAGGGCCTGGGAGTGGGGGAGGCCACGCTGATCTCCGCCTCCAATCTCACCAGCGCCGGGCAGTTCGCCGGGCTTGGCATTATTGTGGACAACTCCGGCCTGTGGCTGATGATTCTGACCCAACTGATCATCAACAGCCGCTATGCCCTGATGAGCCTGGCCCTGAGCCAGCGAATGGGCCAAAGCATCGGCCTGATTCCCCGGCTGTGCGTGGCTTTTATCAATACCGACGAGGTGTTTGCCCTGGCCATGGCCAGAAGAGAGCAGCTTACGGTGCCCTTCCTCTATGGGCTGGGGCTTCTGCCCATCCTCGGCTGGGTCAGCGGCACGTTGTTCGGGGCATTGGCCGGGTCCATTCTGCCCCAGTCTATCCGCACCGCCCTGGGGGTGATGCTCTACGGCATGTTCGTGGCCATTGTGATTCCCCCGGCCAAAAGGGAACGGCCGGTGGCGGCGGCTGTTCTGCTGGCGCTGGTGCTCAGCTGCCTGTTTGCCTGGGTGCCCGCTCTGGCGGCGGCCCCCAAGGGAACCCCCATCGTCATCTGCACCGTGGCGGCCGCCGCTGTCTGCGCCTGGCTGTTCCCGGTGAAGGAGGAAGAGACATGAATATCTATGTCTACATCGCCGCCATGGCCCTGACCACCTATCTGATCAGAATGCTGCCTCTGACGGTGTTCCGCAAGCCCATCAAGAGCCGGTTCTTCCGGTCCTTCCTCCACTATGTGCCCTATGCCTGCCTGACGGCCATGACCTTCCCCGCCATCCTGGGGGACACCGCCAGCATCATCAGCGGCGCCGCGGCCCTGGTGGTGGCGGTGGTGCTGGCCTATCTGAACCAGAGCCTGATGGTGGTGGCCCTGGCCAGCTCGGCGGCGGTGTTCCTGGTGGAGCGGCTGCTGGGCCTGCCGCTGTAGAATTAGGAATTGAGCGGATGGGCGTTGCCCCGCGCACCCGTAGGGGCGGGTCTTGACCCGCCTGTTGGGAATGTCAAAAGTCGTTGGGCAGCGGGCGAGTCAAGACTCGCCCCTACGGGCCTCCCGTTAAACTCCTAATTCCTCATTTTATTAAGTTTTCTTTAGGGCGGTTGACATTTCCTGGAAGGTCTGGTAAGATACCCAGACCATGCCAAAAAATCGGTTTGGAGGATAAAACCATGGGATTTTGGGAATTATTGCTTTTGGGAGTCGGACTGAGCATGGACGCCTTCGCGGTGTCCGTGTGCAAGGGCCTGGCGGTGCAGCGGGCGGATAAGAAGACCGCTGTGGTCTGCGGGCTCTGGTTCGGTTTCTTCCAGGCACTGATGCCTGTGATCGGCTTCTTCCTGGGCCGGATTTTTGCCGACGCCATTGAGGCGGTGGACCACTGGGTGGCCTTCGGGCTGCTGTCCATCGTGGGGGTCAACATGATTAAGGAGGCCCTGGAAGACGAAGAGAGCAGCGCCGACGCGGACTTGTCCCCCAAAGCCATGCTGCCCCTGGCGGTGGCCACCTCCATTGACGCGCTGGCGGTGGGGGTGTCCCTGGCCATGGCGGAGGTGAACATCTGGACGGCGGTGGCCCTCATCGGCGTGACCACCTTCCTGCTGTCCGCCGCCGGAAGCCTAGTGGGGGGCGTGTTTGGCCGGAAATATGAGAAAAAGGCGGAGATTTTCGGAGGCGTGACCCTGATTCTCCTGGGCCTGAAAATTCTGCTGGAAAACCTGGGGGTTCTTTGATGACAAAGCGCAAGAAAACATGTCTTTTGGCGGCGCTGACCCTGGGCGTGCTCTGCTTCATCTGGGGCAATTCCATGCTCCCCGGGGAGGAATCCGGGGCCATCAGCGGCGGACTGCTTGCCTGGCTGGTGAGAACCTTCCCCTTCCTGAAATGGATGCCGGAGCTGCTGCTGCGCAAGCTGGGGCATTTTATGGAATTTGCCGCGCTGGGTTTTCTGCTGGCCTGGTTTTTCCTGCTTCGGGGACAAAGAGGATTTCATCGGGGAACAATGCCGCTGCTGTTTGTGCTGCTGGCTGCCGTGACGGATGAGACCATTCAGTCCTTCTCCCTGGGGCGCTCCCCCAGCGTCTTCGATGTCTGGATCGACGTGGCGGGGGGCTGCACCGGCATCGCCCTGCTGTTTCTGGGCGCCAAAATTCATACATGGTTTCAAAGGAAGGAGAAAAACAATGAAAAAGATTCTTAGCATCCTGCTGACTCTGGGCCTGCTGCTGAGCTTTGCCGGCTGCGCCAAGCAGGCCGCTCCCCAGGCGGGGCCCCAGGGCACCCCGGAGGAGCTCATCGCAAAAATTTACGAAAACCACCAGGCCGTGGAGCTGAGTGTGATGACCAGGGACATTGACCTGACCAACGCCAACGACGTGCTCTACAACACCGGCCTGGAATCCGGGGACAAGCTCAGCGCCGCCTCCGTCTCCGAGCCCATGCTGGGCCAGGCCTATTCCCTGCTGGTGGCCCGGGTGAAGGATGCCGCCGACGCCCCCCAGGTGGCCAGGGACATCTATGACAAGGTGGACACCGCCAAATGGATTTGCGTGAACGCCGACACCAAGACCGCCGCCTACTGCGGCGACGTGGTGATGTTCTTCATGGTGAACTCCCAGTTTGCCGAGTCCGCCTCGGTGGATACCATCCAGGAGGCCTTTAAAACCGTCTGCGGCGGCAATGTGACCGTGATCGGATAAATCCATCCACGAATCAAGAATTGGTATAAAGCGACAGCACCATCCTCCGGCGCTGTCGTTTTTTACGAGGTGATACCATGCTTTTTTCCAGCATTCCCTTTTTGTACTGCTTCCTGCCGGTGGTGGGGCTGCTCTATTTCCTGGTGCCCAGGGGATGGAAAAATGCCGTGCTGCTGCTGTTCAGCCTGATTTTCTACGCCTGGGGAGAGCCCAAATATGTGCTGCTGATGCTGGCCGCCATCGTGACCTTTTACCTGTGCGGCCTGGCCATTGGCAGGGGGAAAACCAGGGGGGAAAAGCGGCTGTTCCTGGCTGTGTCCATTGTGCTGGGCCTGGGGGCGCTGGGCGTCTTCAAATACGGGGATTTCTTCTTGGATTCTGTGAACGCCGTCACCGGGCTGGAGCTGCCCCTGCCGGGACTTTCCCTGCCCATCGGCATCAGCTTTTATACCTTCCAGTGCATCAGCTACACGGTGGATGTGTACCGGGGCAGGACGGAGCCCCAGAGGAATCTCATTTCCTTTGGAGCTTATGTCAGCCTGTTTCCGCAGCTCATTGCGGGGCCCATTGTCCGCTACACCCAGGTGGCCCGGGAGCTGGAACAGCGGGAGCACCGGTGGGAGGATTTTGCCCTGGGGCTGCGGCGGTTCCTCTTCGGCCTGGGAAAGAAGGTGCTGCTGGCCAACCAGTTCGGGGCGCTGACGGAGGCCTTTCGGAGCTCGGCGGAAAAATCTGTCCTCTTCTGCTGGCTGTACGCCCTGGGCTTCCTGCTGCAAATCTACTTTGACTTCTCCGGCTATTCCGACATGGCCATCGGCCTGGGGCGGATTTTTGGCTTCCGGTTCCCGGAGAATTTCGACTACCCCTATCTGTCCGCCAGCATAACGGAGTTCTGGCGGCGCTGGCACATGACCTTGGGGGGCTGGTTCCGGGACTATGTGTATATTCCCCTGGGCGGGAACCGGGTGAGCAAACCGCGGTGGGTGTTCAACATTCTGATTGTCTGGATGCTCACAGGCCTCTGGCATGGGGCCAGCTGGAATTTTGTGCTGTGGGGACTGGCTTTCGGACTGGTGCTGCTGCTGGAAAAATGGGTTCCCGGGCTTAAAAAGCTGCCCCGGGGGCTGGCCCAGGGGTATGTGCTGCTGGTGGTGCTGTTCAGCTTTGTGCTGTTCAACGCCCAGAGCCTTTCCCAGGCGGGGCAGGACATTTCCGGAATGCTGGGCCTGGCCGGCCTGCCCGGAGTGACGGCAGAGGCTCTGTACGCCCTGCGAAGCAGCGGCGTTTTGCTGCTGTGCGGGATTCTGGGGGCCACCCCGATGCCAAAGAAATGGGGACTGAACCTGGCTCAGCGGTGGCCGGTGCTGGAGGCCCTGGCCATGGCGGCTCTGTTGCTTCTGTGCACCGCCTACCTGGTAGACGGGTCTTTCAACCCCTTTCTCTATTTCCGGTTCTGAGGCGATTAGATAAATTGTAATTTGAAGCGCAGGGCGCTTCACCCCAATGCCGCACGAAGATGGTC
>CAZYWM010000099.1:6787-7154 GCA_964651615.1 uncultured Oscillospiraceae bacterium
CTGCCGGGGGCCTTCCTTTCTTGTGTCGGCAAGAAAGGAAGCAAAGAAGCCGACTGGGGAGGCGCTGAATTGCTTGCTCCCGCAAGCAAAGCCGCCCTCCCCAGGCCCTTTCCGGCGCGCACTTGACAGCTGCCATACGTCGTATCTGATTAGGTCATATCTGAAAGCAAACACATTCTACCGTTTCCTTACACATCTAAAAGAGAAACAGTTAAAAGCAATCTCTTACCAAGTGCGGCCGGAGGATTCTTAAGGGGTGGTGCTCCGCGCAGCGAATTAAAAACTTAATGATTGCCGGTGGCAATCATACCACTGCTTCTCGGCTTTGGCGCGCGGCAGCGCGACACTCAGCGCCCCTTAAGCCGAC
>CAZYWM010000100.1:0-7120 GCA_964651615.1 uncultured Oscillospiraceae bacterium
GCGGCATCTGCGGATTTCCGCCACGGTTAACGCGGATGCGGGCTTTACAAACATTCCCCTGGAGCAGGGGAATTACAAGGAACTCTCCCTTTTGAATTTGGAGAACGTCACCATCGACCTGGACGGCGCCGTCATGACGCTGGAGGACGCCCTCCGGGAGGGGCGGGTCACTGCGGAGCAGCTGGTCGCATGGGCCCGGCTGGACGCCAGCCAGGGGCTTTGCAACGAAGTGGCAAAGTCCAAAAACAGCCTGACGGAGTTTACCTACCGCTACCCAAAATACGGCTACACCCTGCGAAGCGTCTATGACCTTTTCGAGGCCCCCAATGGCAGGCAATACCTGATCGCCGATGTGAGCATTTACGCATCTTCCACGGAGCCCCGCCATAGCCTCCCTGCGGACGAGCAGACGGGCTATCCCATTGATTATGAGGACTGGGGACTGACGTTTGAAATTTCCGAGGTGGACCGCACCGGTTTGACCATTGCCTGCACCCAGTCCGGCGGCCAGCAGCTGGGGACGCTGGAGGTGCAGGCCCAGTGGCTGGAGCGGAAGAATCCGGACACCCTGGCCTGGGAGAATGTGGAGGAAGCCCAAACCGGCACCCCCTGGGCGCCCCCTGCTAACGGCCTCCTGACCATGGGAGGGACAAGCTCACTCTTCTTTGATTTTGCCGCCCCCTTTGGTTCCCTGCCTGCCGGGGACTACATGCTCACCGTGGAAATCGCCGACCACTACAATGAAGCGGAGGTACATCCCCTGATGCACAATTACCGGGATGTGCAGTGGTATACCATCGAATTCACCATTGAATAGCAAAAGCCTCTCCGGAGAACCGGAGAGGCTTTTGCTGTTACTGAACTGACTGAGGGATTGGGCGCGCCAAAATGACGGTACAGCCCAATGCGGTGAGGTTTATCCCCAATGGTTTGGTCTGTACCGTCTCGCCCAACATATCGCCTTTCATAACTGCCTGCTGCCCAATCCCCCCTTTACACAAGGGGGGATTGAGCTCAAAAACCGGCACTTAATACCATCCAACGGAACACGAGGAAACCATTGCCTTACGGGCCGGTCAAGACCGGCCCCTACGGGTGCGGGGGAATCCTGTCGTTCACTTAATTCCTAACTCCTAATTATCTCATATCTTGTATCCCATATCTTATATCTAACCTCTCACCCTCTGCCGCCGATGGGGACGGAGCGGTACTGGATGGCCTCGGCGATGTGCTGGGCCTGGATTTCCTGGCTGCCCTCCAAATCCGCCACCGTGCGGGCCACCCGGAGGATTCGGTCGTAGCTCCGGGCGGTGAGGCCCAGGTTCTGGAAGGCCAGCTTCATCAGCTGCTCCGCCTCCGCCCCCAGGGCGCAGAAGCTCCGCAGCTCCTCCGGGCCCATCCGGGCATTGCACAAAATGCCGCTGCCCTGGTAGCGCTGATTCTGAATCTCCCGGGCCGCGTCCACCCGCTGCTTGATGGCGGCGGAGGGCTCTGCCAGGGCACGCTGGCGCAGCTCCTCATAGCCCACGGCGGGCACCTCCACCACAATGTCGATCCGGTCCAGCATGGGCCCGGAAATCCGGCTCTGGTAGGCCTCCACCGAGGCCTGACTGCACCGGCACCGGCCGGAAGGGTCCCCGTACCAGCCGCATTTGCAGGGGTTCATGGCGCACACCATCATAAATTCCGCCGGATAAGTCACCGCTCCGGAAGCCCGGGAGATGGTGACTCTGCCGTCTTCCAGGGGCTGGCGCATCAAGTCCAGGCTGTCCTTCCGGAACTCCGGCAGCTCGTCCAAAAACAAAACGCCCTTGTGTGCCATGGAGATTTCCCCGGGCCGGGGGTTGCCGCCTCCGCCCACCAGGCCGGCGTTGGACACGGTGTGGTGGGGCGAGCGGAAGGGCCGCTGGGACACCAGGGGATGCCGGTCCGACAGGAGGCCCAGGACGGAATAAATCTGTGTCACCTCCAAAGCCTCCTCCCAGGTCATGTCCGGGAGAATGGAGGGCAGCCGCTTGCTGAGCATACTCTTGCCGGAGCCCGGCGGGCCGATGAGCAGCACATTGTGGCTCCCGGCGGCGGCCACCTCCAGCGCCCGCTTCACATTCTCCTGGCCCAGCACATCCCGGAAATCCAGCTGCCTGTCCTCCTCCGCCCTGGGCTCCCAAGGAGATTCCACAGGAAGGGGGACAGCGCCGTTCAGCCCGTCGGCCAGCTGGCCTACATCGGTAACAGGGATGATCTCCGGTCCCCGGGCCAGGGTGGCCTCCGCCGCGTTGGCTTTGGGGACAAACACCCGGGTGATGCCCGCTCTCTTGGCGGCCAGCACCATGGGCAGCACCCCGGAGACGCTGCGCACCCCGCCGTCCAGCGCCACCTCCCCCAGGAAGGCCCACTCCGGCTTGGGGCTTTTAATCTGCCCGTAGGCCGCCATGACGGCCAGCAGGATGGGCAAATCAAAATGGGCCCCTGTCTTCTTCACGCTGGCAGGGGCCAGGTTCACGGTGATGCGGCTCACGGGAAATTTCATGCCGCTGCTCTTCACCGCCGCGCGAATCCGCTCCCGGGCCTCCTTCACGGCGGCGTCGGGCAGACCCACAATGTCAAAGCCCGGCATTCCGTTGGAGATAAAGGCCTCCGCCGTGACCACACTGCCCTGAATGCCGCTGATGCACATGGTTCGGACGCTGCAAATCATTTCCCCCACCCCTTTTGGGCAATGTCCTCTGAAACGCCGACGACACTGCCGCGAAATATGCTGTGAACTCCTAATTATCTCATATCTTGTATCCTATATCTTATATCTAAGACTTGTCCGCCAGGATGAGCCGCTTCATGGCCTCGATGCCCACACGGATGGCGGCGGAGGTGTCCTCGGTCATTTTCATGAAAAGGCCCGCCTTCTCCCGCTCCTGGTTCCAGACGGCATGGAAGCAGCTGCCGCACCGGACCCCCAGAGCCGCAGCCACCACAAACAGCGCCGCCGACTCCATCTCGCTGGCCTTCACCCCCAGCCGCTTCCAGCTCTCCCACTTTTGCAGCAGGTCATAGGAAACCGGGGATTTCTCCGGGCTGTGCTGGCCGTAGAAGGAGTCCTTGCACTGCACCACCCCCACGTGGGTGCGGTAGCCCAGGTCCTCCGCCGCCGCCTTCAAAGCAGCGGTGACTCCGAAATCCGGCACGGCAGGGAACTCAATGGGGGCATACTCCAAAGAGGTGTGCTCATAGCGAATGGCTCCGGTGGCCACCACTACATCCCCCGGCTCCACCGCCAGGTCGATGCCCCCGCAGGTGCCCACCCGGATGAAGGTATCGGCGCCGATGGCCGCCAGCTCCTCCATGGCGATGGAGGCGGAGGGCCCGCCGATGCCGGTGGAGCAGACGCTGACCTTTTCCCCCAGCAGGGTGCCGGTGTAGATGTTGTATTCCCGGTTCATACCCACATGGACGGGATTGTCGAAATAAGAGGCGATGGACTGGCACCGCCCCGGATCCCCGGGCAGGAAGACATACCGCCCCACGTCCCCTGCCACACAATGAATGTGAAATTGCATACCAATATCCTGCATTGCCATCGCTCCTTTGGTTGTTTTTCTATATTTTACCACAGCATCGGATGGTTTTCAAGAGTTCCACCAATGAACTTTCTCCGGGTGCGCTGCCGGAGTTTCCCGAATAAAAATAAACGGAGCCGCATTTCTGCGGCTCCCGGAAATAGGTTTCGGCTCTTTGGCAGGCGTCCAGCTCTCCTGCATCTCTCGGGTTTCCCCTGTCAGTACCAGCGGCGTGTGGTTTGGACGAAATCTACCACCTCAAAGAGCCTGCTTATCCTATGCTTATTATAGCTGAATGATTCACTTTTGTAAAGGCGCAGCTCGTCCCGATGTTATCAACTGAAAGGTCTCACTGTAGGGGAGGCTATTAAATTCCTCATTCCTAACTATCTCCTATCTTGTATCCCATATCTTATATCTCACTCTTGCCCTTCCTGCTCCTGAAAGAAGGCCTTTACGGCGCTTTCGTATCCCTCCCGGTCATAGAAATAGCTCATGCCGTGGTTGGCCCCGGGGACAATCAGCAGCTTCTTGGGGGACTGGCAGGCCTCATAATTTTCCCGGGTCATCTCCACCGGCACAAAGCTGTCCGCCTCCCCGTGGACAAAGAGAATGGGCACCCGGCAGGTCTTCATGGCGTCCAGGGTGGTGTAGGCATCCGCTCCCAGCTCAATCCGCTTGCGGCACAGGGCGTCCACATGCCCCTCCCGGCAGTCGTAGGGGACGCGGAGATTATTCTCGCTGATGTATTTCCACTCCGCCTTGGCCGAGGTAAAGCCGCAGTCCGCCAGCACCCCCGCCACATTCTCCGGCAGCTCCGGGAATCCTGCCGTCATCAGCACCGTGGTGGCCCCCATGGAAATCCCCGCCAGGTACACCGGCAGCCCCGCGAAGCCGTTGGCGTTGAGCCAGCGGACCCATTCCAGGCAGTCATACCGCTCGATCATGCCAAAGCCCATGTATTCTCCGCCGCTCTCCCCCTGGCCCCGCTGCTCGGCGTAGAGCACGGTGCAGCCGCCCTCCCGGAGGAAATCCGCCACCGGCCCAAAGTCCCTGGCCCAGCAGGAGCGCCAGCCATGCATGGCCACCACCGCCCGCTTTTGGTTCTCCGCCCGGAACAGATGTCCCACCAGCTCCGTGCCGTCGTAGCTGGTCATCCGGACAATCTGATGGGGCATTCCCTCCAACCGCCGCTGCAATTGGGCGCACAGGTCCATGATCCGCTGGTTTTCATCCCCCTCCCCTTTCACCCGCTCCTTCATTTTCTGCATGGCTTTTGGCTCCTCCCGGTCCAGGGCGGTGCCCACCATATTTCGGTCGAAGGCCATGGAGACTCCCCTGCGGATCACCGCCGCCGAGAGCATGGCCCCCGCCGCCCCCAAAAGGACATTTCTGGTTTTTCCGTTCAATGCAATTGCTCCTTTTTCATTGATGATGAAAATAGTATCCCCAAATTATCTCGGATCAAAAAGGAGATTTTTTGCACTTACAAAAAAACGTCCCAAAGCAAAAGCTTCAGGACGCTTTAACTTATATCGCCGCCTGGGCAGGCACTTCCTCCGCAGATCTGTAGGTTGGCACCACCTGCTTCATGGCGGCGCGGACAGCCTCATCGTCGTCGGTGGCGATGGCCTGGCGGAGGATGGAGAGCTTCCCCTCCAGCTCCTCCATTGTCACCGGCACATCCCGCTCAATGAAGATCAGCTCATTGTCGGTCTTGTCCAGCTCCTCGGTCTTCACCAGCAGCTCCTCATAGAGCTTCTCCCCGGGCCGCAAACCGGTTTCCACAATCTTGATGCCCTGAGCGCCGGACAGGCGGATCATGTTCTCCGCCAAATCCAGGATGTGCACAGGCTTGCCCATGTCCAGGACGAACAGCTCTCCGTTTTGGGCCATGGCGCCGCTGGCCAGCACCAGCTGGGAGGCCTCGGGGATGGTCATAAAGTACCGAGAAATCCGCCTGTCCGTCAGGGTGACGGGGCCGCCCGCCGCAATCTGCCGCTTGAACAGGGGGATCACGGAGCCGGCGGAGCCCAGCACATTGCCGAAGCGGGTGGCGCTGTATTTCACCCGGCCACCGATGCTGTAGGCCTGCATAATCATCTCGCACAGCCGCTTGGTGGCGCCCATCACATTGGTGGGGTTCACCGCCTTGTCGGTGCTGACCATCATGAACCGCTCCGCTCCGAACTGCTCACAGCAGTTCACCACATTCAGTGTGCCGAACACATTGTTCTCCACCGCCTCGATGCAGTTGTTCTCCATCAGGGGCACGTGCTTGTGGGCCGCGGCGTTGATGACGATCTCCGGATGGTATTTGCGGAACACCCGCTCCACTCCCACCCGGTTGGTGATGCTGACGATTTCCACCTGCAAATCCAAATCCGGATGGACAATTTTCAGCTCCTGCTGGATGTCGTAGGCGCAGTTTTCGTAAATATCCAGAATCACCAGCTGTTTCGGGCCCATTTTGGCAATCTGGCGGCAGAGCTCGGAGCCGATGGACCCGCCGCCGCCGGTAATCAGCACCACCTTACCCCGGTAATAGTCGCTGGTTCTGCTGTCCACCACCTGGATGGGCTTGCGGAACAGCAGGTCCTCGATGTCGAATTCCCGCAGATGGCGCTTACCTCCCGCCGTCTGCATGGTGGGGTAGTCATAGAGCTTTACCCGGAAACCGGCGGAGGTGTAGGTTTCAAAGAGATTTTTCCGGGTGGCATCGTCCATGTTGGGCATGGCAAACACCACTTCCTGAATCTCCATGTCCTTCATCATCGCCAGAGCGGCGCCAGTCTCGGAGAGGACGGGAATATCATGGATTTCCCGGCCCACCTTCTCCCGGTCGATGTCCACAAAGCAGCAGGGGATGTAGGCCGCCGCCCGGTTGTTCAGCAAATCCTCCGCCAGGCTGACCCCCACCCGGCCCGCGCCGATGATGGCAATCCGGGTGCGGCTGGAATGCTCAATCCGCTCCCCCACCACCTCTCTGCCCGCAAAGAGCCGCAGCAGAAGCAGCAGAAAGCGGCCAAACCGGGTGGCATTGGTGCCGCACTTGTAGGCGTAGCGGTAGACCATCCGAATGGCCAGAGCTCCCAGCAGATTGGTGCAGGCAATGGCCACCAGCCGGGCAAAGAGAACGTAGGACGAGATGAAGCACCGCTCCACAAAATATCCAATCAAAAAGCCGCAGGTGTCCGTCACCAGCAGGCGCATGTAGCACTGAATGCCGCCATAGCGCCAGATCTGGCTGTAAATTTTCCCGATAAACCGGGCCGCGAACACGCTGCAAAAGCCCACCACCATGTGGCAGTAAATCTCCCGCCAGGGAAGCAGCTCGCCGGAGAAGACCAGCAGCAGCATGTCCACCAGGAACAGTATCACAATATCATATAAAAAGAGGGTCCACTTGATGTTTGTATATCTCTTCAAAACGCTCATCCTCACATGGATTTTCGCTCTGTCCTTAAAAAAGCAAAGCATCACCTATAGCTTGAGCCATTATATCCTATTTCCACAGAAAAATCAATCATCAATGTTTCCGGCGGGGGAAGAGATAAGATACAAGG
>CAZYWM010000101.1:0-7045 GCA_964651615.1 uncultured Oscillospiraceae bacterium
GGGCGGGCTGGTCAAGATCAGCCCCTACAGGATGGCGATTGCCCGGATTTTTATAAAAAAGTAACCGCTCAAGCTTCAAAACTTGGCGGTTACTTTTTTGAAATTTTACAGACGCAAAAGCGTCACCGGGCTGGGAAAATGGGTCATGATTATTATGTATCCCCTCGTCTGCTGGCTTATCGGAAGCGGACGGCCATCCATTTTTCCATCTGCATCCGGCGGTAGCGGTCGTCCATAATGGTCACGGCCTGATTCATCAGCCGCATCCAGTCCTCGGCAGTGCGGCTGCCGCTGACCTTGGTGATAAAATAGGGACACTGCTCAATTTTTCTCCGCCCAAAGGCGGCGGCAAAGGGCTTGTCCACCCCCAGGGCAATGGCGTAGGGGGCCATGCGGAAGAAATACTCCGGGTTAACCTTTTGAAGCCGGGCGGCCTCGGGCCTGGGAATGCGCTTCATGAAGCGGCGCAGGGACAGAATCTCCCCCGCCTCGCTGCGGTTCAGCTCCGTCCGCATTCCACCGTAGGCGGCAAAGAATCCCATGAGCAGCTGAAACACCACGGCTGCCAGGGGAATCCAGGGCTGCCCGGCGATGGCGCCCAGCAGCACCCAGAAAAGACAGATGGCCAGGGCCGTCCAGGAGCGGGTTTTGCTGCGGGAGAGAATGTGATAGGCAAATTCCTGAATTTCCCAGGCGGAAATCAGGCTGAAAGCGCCGAAAATAAAGGAGAACATGATTTGCAGCACGGGAATGGAGGTCATGTTCATGGCCACGCAAACGCCGCAGAACAGCTGCCCCACGCACAGCAGAAGCCGAAAAATCTTTCTGCTGCCGGATTTGGAGCGGCACATGCTCTTTTCGCCGGGAACCATGGACGCGGTTTTCCGGCAGAGCTTGGCATAGTTCAGGCTGCCGCAATCCACCGTCCGGCGGTTGCCAAACAGGGTATTGAACACCCGAATCTCAAACAGGCTCCGCTCGTTGCCCATGTCCATCTGCTTGTGCAGCAGCACCCGATTTCCGTTTTGCTGAATCAGAAGGTATCCCATTTGGGCCCAGGAGAACACCATCATGGTTAAATCCCCGCCGCTCATGGTCAGGCGGCATTCCAGCTCCCCTGCCGAGATACCCTCCGGCGGCACGGTGGTTCGCTGGCGCTGGGGGGGCAGGGTCCGCAGGAAAAGAATCCAGTACACCAGCGCCAGCCCCGCAAAGATGCCCATGGGGACAACCTCCGGGTTGCCGGTGCGCTGATAGGTGCTCACCGATGGGAACATTTCCTTGGAGACAATCATGGTCATGGTCACGGCCTCGTGGTCGTTGAGGCCGGCTTTGCTGGAACCGGTGATCATATTGCCATTGATGACCAGCTCCAGATTGGAGGCGAAGCCGATCTGCTGATAGGTGCTGGTGAACACAGGGCTGTTTTCAATATTGTCCGGCAGGGTGACGATGAAGCTCAGGTTCTCCACCGGGTAGTCGAAGCCGCAGAGCATGGGAATTGTCAGCTGGAGCTGCTTGTTCGTGGCGATGCTTACAGCCTTGGGAGGGGTATAGATGCCCACGGCCCTGGGGATGGTATAGTCAAAGCGCAGGGGAAACTCTCCGGTCATGCCGCCGGTGACTCGACCCACGGCCACCAATGTCTTGTCCCCCACCCGGGAGGAGGCCACGGAGCTGCCGTTCATGGTGATGTTTTCGGCGTTGTAAGGAAGGGGGAAGCTCAGCCCACTGTCGGAGGCCTCAATGCGCAGATTCACCGTCATGCTCACCAGGCAGTCTCCGTCGGCATTGACGGTGCAGTACAGGTCAATTTTAGAGGCCGCGCTCTCCGCGGAGGCGTTCAGGATGAAAAATCCGGTGAAAACCATAAAAAAAGCGAACAACACCGCCCACCAACGCTTCAAGCCGACCCCTCCTTCCGTTTTTTGCATCAATATCACAAGACATTCTACCATACGGGGAAGAAAAATGCAAGGAAAATCAGCATTTTGCATGATTTCCGGGGAACAAATCCCGGGAAGAAGAAAGCCGCCCCGGACGGTGAATTTCCCCCCTCCATAAAAATCCAAAGAAAATTTAAGAAAATAATTGAAGACAATCCTATGGAAATGTGATATACTATATCATGCGGGTAAAACCGTGTCTGTTTCCGGGAAATTTCCCAATCACACCACGGAGGAGGATTCCCCTTTGAAGAAATTATGCGGATATTTGGCCGCTGCCATTTTTGCCGGTATTACCTATGTGCTCTCTGTTTACGGCAAGCAGTTTTCCGAGCTCATCGACATGGTTTATCCTTACGTGATCCGCACCATGGAAGCCACCCTGGCGGGATGGAGCAGTCAGGTGGATTTTTTGATCTGGCAGTTTCTGGCCGCGGCGCTGCTGGTGGTGCTCATCGCCTGGCTGGTGGTGGTCATCGTCACCAAGAAGAGTGTGTTCCAGTGGTTTGGCTGGGTGCTGGCAGTGGGCAGCTTCATTTTTATGATCCATACCTTTGTCTACGGCATGAACTACTATGCCGGTGATCTGGCCGACGATCTGCGGATGGATGTCTCCGGCTGCACGCTGGACGAGATTGTGGAGGCCACCGAGTATTACCAGGGACAGGCCAATGTCATGGCCGCCCAGATGGACCGGGACGGAAACGGCAATCTGATTTTTGAGGATTTTGACACCCTGGCTGCCCGGGCGGGAAATGGCTTTAGCTACCTGACCTATCAGCGGTTTTTCCCGGTGTTTGCCGGGTCCTCCCTGCCGGTGAAAAAGCTGGGCTGGGCGGATATGTACAGCTCCATTGGCGTCACGGGATTTACCTTCCCCCTCACCGGTGAGGCGGCGGTGAATCCCCAGATTCCGGCGGTGGCGCTGCCCTTTACCATGTGTCACGAAATGGCCCACCGGATGTGTATTGCCAAGGAGCGGGACGCCAATTTCGCGGCGTTTTTGGCCTGCTCCTTCAATAACAACCGGCAGTATCAGTATTCCGCCTATTTCATGGCCTACCGCTACTGCTATACCGCCCTGTACAGTGTGGGACAGTCCACCTCCATCGACCCCGCTCTTGTGATGCAGGCCGCCAGCGAGGCCAGCCGCATTGACGCAAATGTCAATCAGTATCTGCGCATGGACATGGAGGGTTACGACCAGTTCTTCCGCGGCCACAAAAATTCCCTGGCAACCAGCGTGGCCGACACTGTGAACGACGCCTATCTGAAGGCCAGCGGCGATGGCGCCGGCACTGCCTCCTACGGCCAGGTTTGCGACCTGCTGGTGAACTGGCACATCCAGGAGGTGGTCCTCCCCGCCATTGCCGTGGAGGAGAGCCGGTTTGACCCCTACGACGAGACGCAGGTGGATTTGAGCGGCATTGTCAACGCCAGAGGATGATTGATATGGATGAAATGCGCCAAACCCTGGAAGCGGGGCTTCCGGAGCTGGGTCTGACTCTGACGGAAAACCAAATTGAGAAGCTCTGCGCCTTTGGCCGGGCAGTGGTGAAGCAGAATGAGGTGATGAACCTCACCGCCATCACCCAGAGCGCCCAGGTGGCGAGGCTCCATCTGCTGGACAGCCTCACCCTTCTGACGGCGGTGGATTTGTCCGGAAAGCGGCTTATCGACGTGGGCTGCGGCGCCGGATTTCCCGGAGTGCCCCTGGCCATCGGCTGTGAAGAGGCAAAAATCACCCTGCTGGACAGCCTGGGCAAGCGGGTTCACTGGCTGGAAGAGACCCTCCCCACCCTGGGCATTTCGGCGGAATGCGTCACCGCCCGGGCGGAGGAAGCGGTGCAGACCCGGCGGGAAAGCTATGATTTTGCCGCCAGCCGTGCCGTGGCCAGATTGAACATTCTGCTGGAGCTGACGGCTCCCTATGTCAAGGTGGGCGGCATGGTCATTGCCATGAAGGGCGCGGCAGCCCGGGAGGAGCTGGCCGAGTGCGCCGGCGCCATGAAAAAGCTGGGATTAAAGCTGGAAGAGGTTCGGCAGTTCCCCATGGAGGATACCTGCCACAACCTGATTCTGCTGCGAAAAGTCGCTCCCACACCGCCCCAGTACCCCCGCCGCTACGCCAAAATCAAGCAAGCCCCTTTGTAAGTTTTGAGAAACAAGCTGTGAGGAAAAACCATGTCCTTTGAAACCCTTCTGGGCAATGAACAACTGAAAATGAATCTGACCCGGAGCCTTTCGGCGGGACATATTTCCCATTTCTATCTGATCTCCGGCCCCCTTGGCTCCGGGAAGCACACCCTGGCCAAGCTCCTGGGAGGGGCGATTTTGTGCAAGGGAGAGGATAAGCCCTGTCTTTCCTGCCCTGCCTGCCGGAAGGTGATGGCAAACGCCCATCCGGACTTTATCACCGTGGACGACCCGGAGAAGAAGACCGTCCCTGTGGACCTGATTCGCCAGGCCCGGGGAGATATGTACGTTCAGCCCAACGAATCCGACCACAAGATATACCTCTTTCCCCGGGCCCAGGACATGGGCCTGCCGGGGCAGAACGCTTTGCTGAAGGTTCTGGAGGAGCCGCCGGCCTATGGGGTGTTCATTCTCCTGGCGGACAACCCCAACAAGCTGCTGCCCACGGTTCGCTCCCGGTGCACGGAGCTGAAAATGCTCCCCCTGGATGACCGGACCCTGACAGCCCAGCTCCAAAGGGAGTTCCCTCAGGCAAAGCAGGAGGATATTCAGGCCGCCATCTCCCGCAGCGGCGGTTTTCTGGGACAGGCAAAGACCCTCCTGGAAAACGGTCAGACGGTCAGTCCCCAGACGGAGCTGTTTTTGCGGGCCTTGGAGAGCAAGGACACCCTGCTTCTGATGCAGGCGCTGGTGCCCATGGAAAAATGGAAGAGGGATGCTCTGGCGGATACCCTGAACGAATGGCTGGAGCTGTCGGAAAACGCCCTGTTTTCCCGCAGCGGCCTGGATGCGGTGTCTGCCTTTGCCCGCCGCCTGGCCGCCGAGCGCACCAATGCCGAGCTGAGCGCTGTCATTGACCATCTGCGCAAGGCTGTTACCTATGTCCAGGCCAACGTCTCCCCTGCCGCTGTCTGCGGCTATCTGGAGTGGGAGCTGCAAAATCTGTAACGGCATGATTTGCATACCGGTTTCATTGTATCCTCCGTAGCCCGCTAAGTGACGGCTTTTGAGTGTTTCACCCAAATGGCACCAGGAAATGACTTTTGAGCTCATGCCCCCCTTGTGTAAAGGGGGGAAGGGGGGATTGGGCAGCAGGCAGTTACCATTTCGCTTAAGCCCGATGCGAATACGTAACATCTTACCGCCCAATCCCTCAGTCAGCTTCCTTTACACAGGGAGCCTCGGGCGCTGCCGCGCCAGAGAGGGCAACGGAGTAATCAAAACCCATTACCAAGCGGGCGGGTCAAGACCCGCCCCTACAGGGGGCCGCAGCAAATCGCCGAATAATAATTTACCGATTCATTGAGAAAAGTTAACAAGCACTCGATATAATTCATCCCAAAGGAGCAGACCAATGGAAGAACTTTTGAATCCTGTCCAGCAGGAGACGGTGGAGGTTGTGGACATCCAGTTCCGTCCCGGACAGAAAATCTATTTTTTTGACCCCGCCGGCGACAGCTTCGCGGTGGGCGACCATGTCATCATGGACACCGCCCGGGGGGCGGAGTTCGGCCTCTGCGCCGGTGCCAACCACACCATCCCGGTGAAGGATGTGGTGGCGCCTCTTCGGAAAATTATCCGCAAGGCCACCGAGCACGACGAAAAGGTCAACGCCGAAAACCGAAACCGGGAGCGCCGGGCCTACGAAATCTGTATGCAGAAAATCCAGCACCATGGTCTGGATATGCAGCTGGTCTCCGCCGAGTGCGCCTTCGACGGCAGCAAAATTCTCTTCTATTTCACCGCCGACGAGCGGGTGGACTTCCGGGAGCTGGTAAAGGACCTGGCCAGTGTGTTCCATACCAGAATCGAGCTGCGGCAGATCGGCGTTCGGGACAAGGCAAAGATGGTGGGCGGCTTTGGCATCTGCGGCCGGCCCTTCTGCTGCACCAGCTTCCTGGACGATTTCCAGCCGGTGTCCATCAAAATGGCGAAAACCCAGAATCTCAGCCTGAACCCCACCAAAATTTCCGGCACCTGCGGCCGGCTGATGTGCTGCCTGAAATACGAGCAGGATACCTATGAGAGCCTGATCCGCTCCAGCCCCAAGCCGGAGTCCTTTGTGGATACCCCCGATGGCCGGGGCACGGTGGTGGAGGCGGACATTCTCCGCCAGCGGGTGAAGGTGCAGATGGAAAATGATCCCAACACCGTAAATGTGTTCCCCAATGAGGACATCGCCGTTCTGCGAAACGGCAAGGCCAAGAAAAACGATCCTCCCATCCCGGCGGACCTGGCGCCCATCTCCGGAAACGGCAAACGCAAGCCCAAGCAGGAGGAGGCGCCGGTGCTGGAGCCCATTCGCTTCCGCTACAGCACCGAGCAGATTGTTGAAGAAACCACGGTGCAGCCGGTGCAGCCGGAGAGAGAACTGGAGGAGCAGAAGCGGGAGCCCCGTCCGCCCCGTCAGCGTCGCCGCAGAGTGGGCCGGAATGAGGAAGGACAGCCGGAAAGGGCGGAACGGCCCAAGTCCGACCAGCCAAAATCCGACCAGCGTCCCCCCCACCAGCATCCGCGCAGAAATCAGCGGTCCGGAAAGCCGGACCGCCAGGAGCAGCCGGAAAACCAGAATGCCGAAAAGCAGAAGAATCAGCCGGAAAACCGGGCGCCCAGAAAGCCGGTGCCTCCCCAGGCGGAGGCCAGCGGAAACGGGGAGACCCAAAAGCCCCGAAACCGGAATAATCACTACCGCCATCGCAAGTCAAAGGTTCCCCAGGCCTGATTCTACCCAGGGTAGAGTTCAACGGAGGGTAGAATTCTGATGTAAATGACTATCCGATTCGTGCCATTCCCCCCGGTAATGGCACGTTTTGGTTTACATTCAGATTTTGATGATCTATAATGGTATGGGTCCAGACAGAAATGCCGCAAGCGGATAAATGGGCATTACCCTTGATAAATTG
>CAZYWM010000102.1:0-7006 GCA_964651615.1 uncultured Oscillospiraceae bacterium
AGAAAAATTTACCGCAAAAGCGTTACCGGGCGGGTCAGGGAAAAAGCGATGACAGTCCAGCCCCGTGCGAAATTGGCTGCGGGCCCTGCCCGCCAAATTACAATCTGCCTGCGCCATGGAACCGATAAGCATACACAAATAATCAACAGAAAGAGGTAATCCTCCATGAACGCTGAGGAAATCATTGAATATATTCGCTCCTCCAAGAAAAAGACCCCGGTGAAGGTCTATGTGTGGGAGGAGCAGCCGGTGGAGTTTCCCAACTGCCAGGTGTTCCCCGCCGCCCCCGGGTGCAAGATTGTATTCGGAGACTGGGCGGATGTGGCCCCGGTGCTGGAAGCGAACACCTTCCGCCACCTGGAAATCGAGAACAACTGCCGCAATTCCGCCATCCCTATGCTGGACATGAAAAATATCCCCGCCCGCATCGAGCCCGGCGCCATCATACGGGAGCAGGTGGAGATCGGAAAGAACGCCGTTATCATGATGGGCGCGATTCTGAACATCGGCGCCGTGGTGGGGGAGGGCACCATGATCGACATGGGCGCCGTCCTGGGCGGAAGAGCCACCGTGGGCAGAAACTGCCACATCGGCGCCGGTACGGTGCTGGCCGGGGTGGTGGAGCCCGCTTCCGCTACCCCCGTCATCGTGGAGGACAACGTGCTCATCGGCGCCAACGCCGTGGTGATTGAGGGCTGCCGCATTGGCCACGACGCCGTGGTGGCGGCGGGAGCCGTGGTGATCTCCGACGTGGAGCCCGGCACGGTGGTGGCCGGATGCCCCGCCCGGGTGATCAAGGTGAAGGACGGCAGGACCGCCTCCAAAACCGCCCTCATCGATGCCCTGCGCGCTCTGTAAACACACAGCCCGGCCTTTCTGCAAAGAGGCCGGGCTTTTATCCGCACATTTTCCGGGAGCGGGAATAACATGGAATGAGCCTTGAAGCTCAGAAAATCTTGGAAAATATCGGAGGTAGACTTATGTGCGGTAACAATGGATGCTTTGGCGGCGGCAATTTCTGGTGGATCATCATCCTGGTTCTGCTGTTCTGCAACTGCGGCTGCAATGGCGGCGGCAACTGGGGCGGCAACGGCTGCTGCAACGACAATAACTGCGGCTGCAACTGCGGCTGTAACTAAGCGCTAACTAACTAGAGATGCCCCCGGCGCCTATTTTGGCGCCGGGGGCAAATTTACAGTTGGCTTCTGCGGGGGGAAGGAATCACCAGCCCACCACGATGGCGCAGGTGCCGCTTTCCTCGAAGCGGCCTTCAATCACGTCCCCTTGGCAGCAGGTGATCAGCTGCCAGGTATCCTCGCCCTCGGCCAGGAAGAACAGACCCACCGTGCGCTCCAGGGTGGACCAGACCTTGAAGCTGACATCGTACACTTCCCGCTCACAGGACAGGTCCTGGGTATACAGCAGCGTGACCCGGCCGGGAGTCAGTGTGCTCCCCTCGGGGATCAGCTCGCTTCCGGCGTCGATGGCATCGTCCAGCTCCTGAGCGGTGGGGGAGTGGCTGCCTTTCCCGGATGTCAGATTCGGGGTGGACGCGAGTATCTTGACCAGGTCGGTGCTTTCGGCAGCGGCGGGGGCGGCGAACAGCGCTGCCAGCAAAGCAGCGGTGAGGACCAGGGCTAACCATTTTTTCATAGACGATTCCTCCTGACAGTAGATGGACTTTCTCTCATCCATTATAAAAGGGGTGCTTCCGGTTGTCAAGGAGAATTGCTGAAATAATCCGATTTATTTTGACAAAAAGTGTTAAATATACACAAAGCGCTGCCGCTTTTCTCAGTCCCAGCTCCAGGCCAGGGCGTACTGACCGTCCCCGGGGAGGGTGGCGTCGATGAATTCACCCTGGGCCGCGGCGACAATGGTCCACGCCTCTTCCCCCAGGGGCTTGAACAGCACCACCAGATACCGGTCCTCGCCGCCGCCCCAGGAGCGGAGGGAGAGCTGGATGGGCCCGCCGTCGCCCGTCACGTTCCGCTGGCGGATCATGGTCAGGTGGCTGATCTGCGCGTCCTCCGGGAAAAGGGCTTTGCCCTCTTCGGTTTCCAGGGTGGAGCGGACCACCTCCATCATCTGCTCGTCTTTCAGATGGCTGGAATGAAAAACCACTTCCTCTGTGACACCCTCGGTGATTTCCAGCACCTGGGCCGACTGATGGGAATTGTCGTCGGCAAAGGCGGGAGCGGCCATGGCGGACAGCAGGGCCAGAAGGGCCAGCAGAATGGTTAATTTTTTCATTTTTTACCCCTCAATTTCACTTTTTTCTTTATTATAGCCCTTCGCTCACCCAAATGCAAGGGCTTTCGCCCTCTCAAGCGCCGGCGAGTTCACAAATTATTTACGGAAAATCCCAATTTAGGTCTTGCATTTTGAAGTCCGGTGCGTTAT
Organism: uncultured Oscillospiraceae bacterium; assembly: GCA_964651615.1. Classification (GTDB taxonomy): domain Bacteria; phylum Bacillota; class Clostridia; order Oscillospirales; family Oscillospiraceae; genus Faecousia. The sequence continues at coordinate 2,404 of CAZYWM010000102.1, forward strand.
TATATGTTAGCACTCGGAAAGAGAGAGTGCTAACAACATAGATAATTGCAGCCTTATCCGAGGAATGCAGTCTAAATAACCTTTTATTGGAGGAAATGAAGTATGAAACTCAAGCCTATGGCAGACAATGTGCTCCTGAAGCAGCATGAAGCCCAGGAGACCACCAGCTCCGGCATCATCCTGGCCAGCACCAGCAAGGAAAAGCCCGCGATCTACGAGGTTGTTTCTGTCGGCCCTGGCACCAAGGATGTGACCATGACCGTGAAGACCGGCGACCGCGTGGTGGTCGGCAAGTTCACCGGCAATGATGTGACCATCGACAAGGTGGACTACAAGTTTGTGAAGCAGGATGACATCCTGGCTGTCGTTACGGATTAAGGAGGAAATTTATCATGGCAAAGATGATTGTTTATGGCGAAGAAGCCCGCAAGAAGCTCCAGTCCGGCATTGACCAGCTGGCCAATACCGTGAAGGTAACAATCGGCCCCAAGGGCAGAAACGTGGTCCTGGGCAAGAAGTACGGCGCGCCCCTGATTACCAATGACGGCGTGACCATCGCCAAAGAGGTGGAGCTGGAGGATGCCTTTGAGAACATGGGCGCCCAGCTGATCCGGGAGGTTGCCACCAAGACCAACGATGTGGCCGGTGACGGCACCACCACCGCCACTCTGCTGGCCCAGGCCATCACCCACGAGGGCCTGAAGAACCTGTCCGCCGGCGCCAACCCCATGGTTATGCGCAAGGGCATCGAGAAGGCCGTTGCCGCCGCTGTGGAGGCCATCAAGGCCAACTCCGTGCCTGTCCGCGGCTCCGAGGACATCGCCCGGGTAGGCACCGTCTCCTCCGGCGACGAGTCCATCGGCAAGCTGATTGCCGAGGCCATGGAGAAGGTGGGCACCGAGGGCATCATCACCATCGAAGAGAGCAAGACCGCTGAGACTGGTCTGGATGTGGTGGAAGGCATGCAGTTTGACCGGGGCTACATCTCCCCCTACATGGTCACTGATACCGACAAGATGGAGGCCGTGCTGGATGATGCTTACCTGCTGATCACCGACAAGAAGATTGCCTCCATTCAGGACCTGCTGCCTGTGCTGGAGCCCATCGTAAAGGCCGGCCGGAAGCTGGTCATCATCGCTGAGGATGTGGAGGGCGACGCTCTGGCCACCCTGCTGGTGAATCGTCTCCAGGGCCGCTTCAATGTGGTCTGCGTGAAGGCCCCCGGCTTCGGCGACCGCCGGAAGGAAATGCTCCAGGACATTGCCGTGCTCACCGGTGGCACCGTGATTTCCAGCGAGCTGAACATGGAGCTGGCTGACGCCCAGCTGACCGATCTGGGCCACTGCCGTCAAGTGGTTGTCACCAAGGACACCACCACCATCGTCGATGGCGACGGCGCTCCGGAGGATATTCAGGCCCGTGCCCATATGATCCGCTCCGCCATTGCCACCACCACCTCCGACTATGACCGTGAGAAGCTCCAGGAGCGTCTGGCTAAGCTCAGCGGCGGTGTGGCCGTCATCAAGGTGGGCGCTCAGACTGAGGTCGCCATGAAGGAGCGGAAGCTGAGAGTGGAGGACGCGCTGAACGCCACCCGTGCCGCTGTGGAAGAGGGCATCGTTGCCGGCGGCGGCACCGCTCAGGTCAATGCCATCCCCGCTGTGGAGGCCCTGGTTGCCACCCTGCACGGCGACGAGAAGACCGGTGCCCGGATCATCGCCACTGCTTTGCAGGCTCCTGTCCGCCAGATCGCCGAGAATGCTGGCGTGGACGGCTCCGTGGTGTTTGAGAAGATCCGCTCCTGCGGCAAGGTTGGCTATGGCTACGACGCCTATACCGAGGAATATGTGGATATGATTCCCGCCGGCATTGTTGACCCCACCAAGGTCACTCGCTCCAGCCTGGAGAATGCCGCTTCCATCGCCTCCTGCGTGCTCACCACCGAGAGCCTGGTGGTAGACAAGCCCGATCCCGCCGCTGACGCCGCCGCTCAGGCCGCCGCGGCCCAGGCCGGTGGCATGTACTAAGCATAACCACCCCAATAGCAATGACAGGGACACCCAAGCGGTGTCCCTGTTTTTTGTTGCCCTAATTATCTCGTATCTTATATCTCCCCCGCGGGCGTCTTACGGCAGCGGATGCCCTGCGGCCAGGTACAGCTCGTACCATTCCTCCCGGGTCAGGCAGACATCCCTGGCCCGGGCGATTTCTTTCAGCCGGGCCTCGTTGGAGGTGCCCGCAATCACCTGGATCCCGGCGGGGTGGCGGAGAATCCAGGCGGCGGCGATGGTGGTGGCGCTGACGCCGTATTTCTGGGCCAGCTCGTCTGCCTTCCGGTTCAGCGCTTCGTATTCCGGAGCGCCCAGAAAGCAGCCCTTCCAATTGGGCATCTGGAAGGGGGACCAGGCCTGGATGGTAATGTCCTGGAGGCGGCAGTAATCCAGCACGCTCCCGTCCCGGTCCGTTGCGCCCGGGGTATCCATATTCACCTCCATGCCGTTTGCCACCATGTTGGAGACGGGAATGGAAAATTGAAGCTGGTTGATGAGAAGGGGCTGGCGGACGTATTTTTTCAGCAGCTCGATCTGCATGGGCTTGTGGTTGGATACGCCAAAGGAGCGGACCTTGCCGCTTTTTTCCAGAATGTCAAAGGCTTCCGCCACCTCCTCCGGCTCTACCAGGGCGTCGGGCCGGTGGAGCAGGAGAAAGTCCAGATAGGGCGTTTGCAGCCGGGACAAAATCCCGTCCACGGCCTCCAGCAGGTATGTTTTGGAAAGGTCGTACCGCCCGGGCCGGATGCCGCACTTGGACTGGAGGAACATATCCTCCCGCCGCAGGGTGGGGTCGTCCTTCATGGCCTGGCCGAAGAGCGTCTCGCTCCGGCCGCCGCCGTAGATGTCGGCGTGGTCGAAGAAATTCAGGCCCAGCTCCAGGGAGGTGTGGATAAAGTGGTTCATCCGCTGCCGGTCAAAGTCCGCCAGACGCATACATCCGGTGATGACCGCGGGGACGGCCTGCCCGCCAATGCTGATCTGTTTCATAAAAAATCTCCATCCTTTAATGGTTATTTAGAGTTCGGACACGGTACAATGCAAGCCCTGCTCAATGAAAGAATAATCGCATCAGCAGTCCGATGAAAGCACAAATCGCCGCTGTAACAACGGCGCTGATGATCACCTTTAACACATTTTGGTATGGCCGTTTTCCAGATTCAACCATCCTTTGGATTTCATCTAATTTTTTGCCCTCACAAAACGCGACAATTTCCTTGTATGTCTGTACATCGTTTTCTTTCTTGATTTTTTCAACCTTCAATGCCCAAAACATCGTAATCGCGTACAGCACCCCCAGGGGTATGAACGCATACCATTCCAGCCAAATGAACAGCGGCGCCGCTGAGACCATCAAGATCAAAAGATGAATGCTGAAAATGGCTCCATAACGATTGAACCTCTTAACCTCCTGCTCGTTGATGATTTGCTTCATGGTTTCCATATCTCCTTTCACCAATTGGTCGAGAGATACATTGAACAGGGAACTGAGAAGTAGCAGGCTGTGAATATCGGGGTAGTTCTTCCCGTTCTCCCAATTTGAAATCGTCTGTCTTGTCACATACACCTTTTCAGCCAATTCCTCTTGAGACAGCTTGAGCGAGCTTCGGTATTTTTTTATTTGCGTGTTCAGCTCCATAAAATTTCCTCCTTCGCAAGTGATTTGTTCTCTTGACCGAATCTGAGAATAATCACTTTCCCGCTTTCTGTCTATCAAACCTATTTTACTTCGCTGAAAACACAATGTCAAAAGCATTTGACAAGATCACGATTTATTTCCAAAACACATGTCTGAAAGACCGCCATCATTAAGGATGTAAATTGCAGGTTGCATCGATGTACAATATCCGGATTTGCCCATTATGAAAGTTCGTTGCCTTCTGCGGCTTTCTGCAATGCCGTTCTGCTGCGCAGCTGCTGGAGGTACTCCTCCATGGTAATGCCATACAGGAGCAGGCGCCCATCTGAACCGGTCTGGCGGAATCCGCAGGCGTGTGCAGATCGGATAGAGCGTTGGTTCCCCGGATAGATTTTCGCAATCACTTTTCTGCCTCTCCACTCCCCAAAAACCATAGCCAGCGCGGAGCGGACAGCGCCCTCTCCATATCCACGCCCCCAGAGGGTTTCCTCGCCAATGGCATAGACAATCTCATAGGCCCCGCGCTCGGGCAGCTCCCGCAGCTTTACAAAACCGATGGTATCCCCATTATTCCGGCAGGCCAGAAAAAAGCGCCCTCCTCGGTTGAAGTGGAATGTCAGCATGGGGGCAGGAACGGTCAGTAAAAGCTGCCGAAGCGAACGAATGACGCTGGGTTCTTCGTTCAAATATTGTGTGATGTGGGGGTTCCCCATCCAATGGATCAGTAATTCAATATCCCGCGGTTCGATTTCTGCACGCAAAAAAATAGAAGCGGCTTTCTTCATATCGCTTACCTCACAGTAAAAATACTTAAAAGCCCTTCTCTGTGTACCGCATCGACGGTTCTTTTATTATGAAATTACATATAGTATAGCAGATAGTTTGGAAATGTCAACCGACCCTATGGCCTTCC
>CAZYWM010000103.1:0-6938 GCA_964651615.1 uncultured Oscillospiraceae bacterium
AGCCAATACCGATTTGGCGGGGTCATGACGTAAGCCCTACGGACATCCCGCCAAACACCAATTTGCCAGGGCCATTGCCGGATGCGCGCTGCATAACCGGGACGGAAAACTTGCAAAACTTGAATTTTGGGCCATTTCCTGCATGAAAGGAAGGCCCCGGCTCTTTGGGGAATTCCCGGCAAAATCGGCAGGATTGGGAATCTTTTGTGCGATTTGCGAAACAGCGCGAAACCAGCTTGGTGAATATTCCCATCATTTCCAATCCAAAATCCTCCTATTTCATACAATCTGCCAAAATCCGTTTTGCAAGACGGTTTTTTCTTGCATTCGTGGACATTTGATGTTACAATGTGGACAGTTCTTGCCGGAAAGACTTTCGTCTTTTGTCAAAGGACAAAATTGTAAGGAGGAATATCCATGAAAAAGCTTGTCTCTATGCTGCTGGCTGCCCTCATGCTGGTTGGCGTGTTCGCTGTTGCCGCCGCCGCTGAAGAGAGCAGTCCCTACAAAATCGCAATCCTCACCGGCACCACTTCCCAGGGGGATGAGGAGTATTACGCTGCCGAAGCCCTGAAGGAAAAGTATCCCGACGTTGTCCTGCATGATACTTACCCCGACAACTTCTCCTCCGAGGTTGAGACCACCATTTCCAAGCTGCTGACCTTCGCCGAGGACCCCGAGGTCAAGGCCATCATCTTCGTTCAGGGCGTTCAGGGCGCTACCGCCGCCTTCAACCAGATCAAGGAAAAGCGCCCCGACATTCTGCTGGTCTGCGGCGTTCCCGCTGAGGATCCCGTGCCCATCGGCGCTGCTGCTGACATCTGCCTGGCCAACGACGAGACCGGCTGCGGCTACCAGGTGGCCGACAAGGCCTACGAGTGGGGCTGCGAGGTTCTGGTTCACTACTCCTTCGCCCGTCACCTGGGCTACGAGACCATCCAGGGCAAGCGTGTTGCCATGAAGGACACCGCCGAGAGCTACGGCATCGAGTTTGTTGACCGTGACTGCCCCGATCCCACCGGTGATGCCGGCATGAGCGGCGCTCAGGCTGCCATCCTGGAGGATGTGCCCAAGGTCATGGAAGAGTACGCCGGCAAGAAGGTCTGCTTCTACTGCACCAACTGCGGCATGCAGGTTGCTCTGCAGCAGGCTGTTCTGGAGCAGGAGAACGCTTACTACGCCCTGCCCTGCTGCCCCTCTCCCTTCCACGGCTTCCAGCAGGCCTTCGGTCTGGACTCCACCGCTCAGGGCGATATTGACGCCGCTCTGAAGGAGCTGGCCAACTTCCTGGACAGCAAGGACGCCACCGGCCGCTTCTCCACCTGGTCCCTGCCCGTGAACATGAGCATGATCGCCGGTATGTACGACTATGCCTGCGCTTACGCCGAGGGCAAGCTGGAGGGCAAGGTTGACGAGCAGTTCATGACCGAGTGCATCGCCAAGGCTGCCAGCCTGGAATCCATCGAACTGGATGTCTACACCGCCCCTGACGGCTCCACCGTTGACAACTACTACCTGATGGCTCTGGAGCCCATCAACTTCGCCGACTTCGTTGGCTGATCTAGCAAGAAGTAAATAACATGTCGCCCGGACCAGGTGCCTACCGGCACGGGTTCGGGCGGCTCGTTTCCCAAGCCAAAGCCGATGGAAGGATAACCCGTGGCGGTGGAATGCCGCCGACAGGGGGTATCCTTTTATCTGTGCTATTGAAGCGCAGGGCTGGCAATACCCGTTGATCATTATTTCATAAAAATAGAGGAGGTTTTGAACGTGGCAGAGTATATCCTGGAAATGAATCACATTTCCAAGCTCTACGGTGAGAACGCCGTTTTGAAGGATGTCACCCTGAAAATCCGCCCCGGCGAGATTCACGCCCTGCTGGGCGAGAACGGAGCGGGCAAAAGCACCCTGATGAACGTTCTGTTCGGAATGCCCGTGATCCACGCCACCGGCGGCTTCCAGGGCCAGGTGCTCATGGACGGCAAAAACGTGAAAATCGCGTCCCCCATGGACGCCATGGAGAAGGGCATCGGCATGGTGCATCAGGAGTTCATGCTGATTCCCGGGTTTAAAGTCACCGAGAACATCAAGCTCAACCGGGAGCTCACCAATTCCTGGGCAGTGAGCAAGCTGCTGGGCCGGGATTTGGAACTGCTCAACAGCACGGAGATGAAGCAGGACGCCCGAAAGGCACTGGACAGCGTGGGCATCAACATCTCCGAGGACACCATGGTGGGCACCCTCCCCGTGGGCTACATGCAGTTCGTGGAGATCGCCCGGGAGATCGACAAAACCGGCGTGAAGCTGCTGGTATTTGACGAGCCCACCGCCGTGCTGGCGGAATCCGAGGCAGCCCAGCTGATTTCCGTGATGAAGGACATCGCCAGCCGGGGCATCGCCATCATCTTCATCACCCACCGCCTGGACGAGGTGATGGAGGCCTGCGACAGCATCACCATCCTCCGGGATGGCACCCTGGTCTGCACCCGGAAAAAGGAAGAAACCTCTGCCGAGGAGCTGGCCGCTCTGATGATCGGCCGGGGGGACGACAGCGTTATCAAAATCGACGGCAAAACCGACCACACCCATGGGGACGAAATCGCCCTGCGGGTTCGGGATTTGAAGGTGGATATGCCCGGCGAGATGGTCAAGGGCATCGACCTGGATGTATACACCGGAGAGATCATCGGCATCGGCGGCCTGGCGGGCCAGGGAAAAATCGGCCTGCCCAACGGCGTCATGGGCCTGTATCCCGCCGAGGGCTCGGTGGAGCTCTTTGGCAAGCAGCTACCCCTGAATGACACCAAAACCGCCCTGCGTTCCGGCATGGCCATGGTCTCCGAGGACCGCCGGGGGGTGGGTCTGCTGCTGGATCAGTCCATTGAGGACAACATCGCCTTCACCGCCATGCAGGTCAACGGAGAATTTCTGACGGGGCCCTTCCGCCTGCGGGACGGCAAGGCCATCCGCCGCTTCGCCGAGCAGAGCATCCGTGACCTGGACATCCGCTGCACCGGCCCCACCCAGACGGCGGGCACCCTGTCCGGCGGCAACCAGCAGAAGGTCTGCGTGGCCCGGGCTCTGGCCATGAAGCCGAAATTCCTCTTCGTCTCCGAGCCCACCCGGGGCATCGACATCGGCGCGAAGCAGCTGGTGCTGGAAACCCTGGTGAAGCTGAACCGGGAGCAGGGACTGACCATCGTGGTGGTATCCTCCGAATTGCAGGAGCTGCGCTCCGTCTGCGATCGGATCGCCATCGTCTCCGAGGGCAAAATTGCCTCCATCCTCCGTCCCGACAGCTCCGATGCCGCCTTCGGCCTGGCCATGAGCGGCAAGAAAGTGTATGAAGGTGATCTGGCATGACAGAGAATGCAATGAAAAAGAAAACCAGCGCCTCCCGGAAGATCGTCAGCATCGTGCTCTTTGCTCTGGTGGCGGCGCTGCTGATTACCTCCGTGCTGGGGTATCTGGCCCGGGGCACGGATTCCACCCAGGCCATCCTGGACAATATGCGCACCGACGCGGTGCTGAGCACCGCCACCAGCGGCCTGGTGGACTCCATCGCCGCCTCCCGCCGCCTGGCCTACAGCCAGGAGCTTCGCAAGAGCAAGGACTTCCGGAAGATGGGCACCGACGCCTACATTGCCGCCTGTGACCAGGCGGAGGCGGAGGCCCGGGAGGAGGCCAGAGCCCTCTATTCCGACACCACCGGTGTGGACGTTGCCGCTCTGGAGGCGGCCATTCCCGGCATCCAGTCCATCCAGGGCCGCTACAACGAAATGAAGGCGGCGGAGCAGGAAATCTATGCTTCGCTGTATACCCAGGTCACTTCCGCCGTGGCCGACTGGTCGGACTTTGTGGACGCCAATGCCGACGACGAAGCCCTCTGGGCTGCCCTGTGCGGCCAGGTGGAGGAGCTGGCCCAGAACCAGCAGCTCCAGCCCGGCATGGTAAAGCTGGCAAAGGCAAAGGCCCAGGCGGAAATTGCCGCCGACCACGCCCAGGAGGTGGCGCAGCTGTGGAGCAGCGCCAGCGGAGCGGTGGAGGACTGGACGGCCTACGCCGAAGCGGACGACGAAGCCCTCTGGGCTGTCATCATCCAGGCCGTTCCCAGCCTGGCGGAAAATGAAAAGGCCGACAGCTATAAAGAAGAACTGATTGCCTCCGCCAAGCAGGCTGCCTCCGGCGAGGAGGTCGCCCAGGCCCAGACCGAGGAGGTTGTAGCCGAAGCAGAAGTGGACTACAGCTTCATCGTCTACAGCCAGGAGCTCCAGGCTTTGGAGGAGGAAGTGAACAGCGCCTTCACCTCCGTGTGGGATGTGCTGGTTTCCGGCATTCCCGCCCTGGGTGAGCTGAAGGAAAAGGACTCGGACGTTCTGCGCCAGAGTATTCTCTCCGTCATCACCGCCGCCGATGGGGACTTCGCCCAGCAGTACACCAAGTACGCCTCCTGCGGCGCTGACAAGAATCTCACCGGCTTCACCAAGGTGAAGATGCTGGCGGCCTCCAACGCGGAGAACCTGCTGCTTCTGGGCGTGGGGATACTGCTCTTTGCGGGCCTCTTCACCTTCTGGAAGCCTGTTACCGGAAAGATGGGCGTCAGCCGCTCCATCATTCTGCTCTTCTTCGTCTGCCTGATGCTGGCGGCTCAGTTCTACAAGATCAACATGAGCATGCTCATCGGCAACATTCTGGAGCGTGTGTCTATGTACGGCGTGCTGGTGCTGGCCATGATGCCCGGCATCCAGTGCGGCATCAGCCTGAACATGGGCATGACCATCGGCTGCGTCAGCGGTCTGTTTGCCCTGGTCACATCCCTGAACTACAACATCACCGGCTGGGCGGGCCTGATCTTCTCCATTGTGCTGGGCATCATCGTGGCCATTCCCCTGGGCTGGGGCTACGCCATCCTGCTGAACCGGATGAAGGGCTCCGAAATGACCATCTCCACCTATGTGGGCTACAGCTTTGTCTCCCTGATGTGCATGGTGTGGATGGGCATCCCCTACACCAATCCCAGAGTGGTGAACCTGCTCATCGGCCGGGGCCTCCGAGTCACCCACAGTCTGCTGGGCAACTACGCCTACATTCTCGATGAGCTGGGCTCCTTCACCATCTTTGGCGTGAAGGTTCCCACCGGCGGCATTGTGTTCTTCCTGATCTGCTGCGCTCTGATGTGGCTGTTCAGCCGGTCCAAGCTGGGCATCAGCATGAGCGCCGCGGGCTCCAATCCCCGGTTCGCCGAGGCCAGCGGCATCAATGTGGACCATATGCGCATCCTCGGCACCGTGCTCTCCACCGTGCTGGCTGCCGTGGGCATTGTGGTCTACTCCCAGGCCTTTGGCTACGCCCAGCTCTACACCGCTCCCCGCCAGCTGGGCTTCATCGCCGCCAGCGCCATCCTCATCGGCGGCGCCAGCGTGAAAAAGGCAAAAATCAGCCATGTCATCATCGGCGTGATTCTCTTCGAGGGCGTGCTCTCCATGGGCCAGCAGGTGGCCAACGAAGCGGTCAGCGGCGGCGGCCTCAGCGAGGTCATGCGGATTATGATCTCCAATGGTATCATCCTTTACGCTTTGACCCAGTCCGGAGGTGAGCAGAAATGAACAAAAAAATCACGGATTTCCTGAAAAAATACATTGTCACCATCCTGTTTCTGGTGCTGAGCCTGCTGTTCATTGTGCTGGGCGATCTGGACATGACCTCCGTGGCCCGGGATCTGATGAAGCGGCTGAGCCGGAACGCCTTTATCGTGCTGTCCCTGATTATCCCCATCGTGGCGGGCATGGGCATCAACTTTGCCATCACCATCGGCGCCATGGCCGCCCAGATTGGTCTGCTTCTGGCCATCAACTGGAACCTCACCGGCCCCCTGGGCATTCTGGTGGCTGCCGCCATCACGCTGCCCCTGGGCGCTCTGTTTGGGTATCTGGTCGGCGTGATGCTGAACAAGATGAAGGGCCAGGAGACCATCGGCTCCATGATTCTGGGCTATTTCGCCAACGGCGCTTACCAGCTGCTGTTTCTTTACATCTTCGGCAATTTCATCCCCCTGAACAGCAAAGTCACCATCATCGGCGCCACCGGCGTGAAGAACACCCTGGATTTGACCACCAACGGCCTGGCCCAGGCAATCGACGGAATTTTCCGGATTTCCTTCCTGAACTGCGTGTACATCCTGGCGGGGGCCGGACTGGTCTGGGCCCTGGTGATGTACCTGCTGAAAAAAATACCAAAGAAAAAAGCCCTGGTCACTGCCGGATGCAGCGTGGTGCTGGCGGGTGTTTTCAGCCTGCCGGTGGTTGCCAACTGCTTCAACGGGAAAAACAGCGAGATGATCACCGTTCCCGGTGTTACCTGGATACTCATCGGCATGCTGTGCCTGTTCAATGTGCTGATTATGAAGACCCGGCTGGGCCAGAAGTTCCGGGCCGTGGGTCAGAGCCAGACCGTGGCCAACGCCAGCGGCATCAATGTGGATAAGGTTCGCCTGATCGCCATTGTGATCTCCACGGTGCTTGCCGGCTGGGGCCAGCTGCTGTTCATCCAGAGCGACGGCATGGGCACCCTGACCACCTATTCCGCCCATGAGCAGGTGGGTCTGTACGCCGGCGCGGCCATCCTGGTGGGCGGCGCCAGCATCGACCGGGCCACCAACTCCCAGGCGCTGCTGGGCACCGTGCTCTTCCACCTGATGTTCCTGACGGTGCAGAAGGCCGCCAGCGCCCTCTTCGGCGACGCCGTCATCGGCGAATACTTCCGGGCCTTCCTGAGCTACGCGGTCATTGCCGTGGCTCTGGTGATGTACGCCTGGAAGGGCAACACCAAGCGGAAGAAAAAGCAGAAGGACCTGCGTGTGGCATAACAAATGACGCCCCGTCCCGGGATTTCCGGACGGGGCGTTTTTTGCGGGAAATGCGGGATAATTAGGAATGAGG
>CAZYWM010000104.1:0-6916 GCA_964651615.1 uncultured Oscillospiraceae bacterium
CGGTGATGCCCCGCTCGGTGCCGGCCAGCTTTGCGGTGAAGCCGGACAGGAAGTAATACTGGGTCTGCTCGGGGGTCAGGATGGACACGGGAGGCAGAACGCCGAAGGCATCGGCGGACAGGAAGATCACGTTCTTGGCGGCAGGACCGGCGGAAATGGGCTTGACGTTCTTGACGATCTTCTCGATGTGGTCGATGGGGTAGGACACACGGGTGTTCTCGGTGACGGACTTGTCGTTGAAGTCGATGGTGCCGTCCTCGGCCACGGTGACGTTCTCCAGCAGAGCGTTGCGGCGGATGGCGTTGTAGATGTCGGGCTCGGACTCCTTATCCAGGCCGATGACCTTGGCGTAGCAGCCGCCCTCGAAGTTGAACACGCCGTTGTCGTCCCAGCCGTGCTCGTCGTCGCCGATGAGCAGACGCTTGGGATCGGTGGACAGGGTGGTCTTGCCGGTGCCGGACAGGCCGAAGAAGATGGCGGTGTTCTCGCCGTTCATGTCGGTGTTGGCGGAGCAGTGCATGGAGGCGATGCCCTTCAGGGGCAGGTAGTAGTTCATCATGGAGAACAGGCCCTTCTTCATCTCGCCGCCGTACCAGGTGTTGATGATAACCTGCTCACGGGAGGTGATGTTGAAGGCGGCGCAGGTCTCGGAGTTCAGACCCAGCTCCTTGTAGTTTTCCACCTTGGCCTTGGAGGCGTTGTAGACGATGAAATCGGGCTTGAAGTTCTTCAGCTCTTCCTCAGTGGGGACGATGAACATGTTCTTGACAAAGTGAGCCTGCCATGCCACTTCCATGATGAAGCGGACGGCCATGCGGCTGTCGTGGTTGGCGCCGCAGAAGGCGTCTACGACGAACAGCTTCTTGTTGCTCAGCTCCTGAATGGCCAGCTCCTTCACGGCGGCCCAGGTGGACTCGCTCATGGGATGGTTGTCATTCTTGTACTCGTCGGAGGTCCACCACACGGTGTCCTTGGAGTTGGCGTCCATGACGATATACTTGTCTTTGGGGGAGCGGCCGGTGTAGATGCCGGTCATGACGTTGACGGCGTCCAGCTCTGTCACCTTGCCAACCTCGTAGCCGGTGAGGCCGGGATTGGTCTCTTCCTCGAACAGCTGCTCGTAGGAAGGATTGTAGACAATCTCAGTGGTGCCGGTAATACCGTACTTCTCGATGCCATAAGTTTCCATAATTACTGATTCCTCCTGTAAATTGAAAGCTATGCGGCAAAGCCGCAAATTACGACATTTTCCGGTGAAGCGGGGCTGACCCCAACATTCACCGAATACATTTTAACACAAGGCATCCGGATTGTAAACACGATTTTTCCTTTTTTTCGATGTTTTTGTATCGGATACAAGAATTGGCAAAAACCGGCCCGGGAATTAGGCATTCCGCCGAGAAGGGCCGGGCCTCCATGGTAAGTAAATTTTTTGTGAAATTCCTTCCAAAGTCTGGATTTTCCTGTGGAGTGTGATAAAATAAAGTAGTATGATTGCCTGCCTGGTAAAGCGAATTGTAATTTGCCCGGCAGGTACGGATTACCCGTAGGGGCAGGTCTTGACCCGCCCGCTGCCCAAGGATTTTTGACATTCCCAATGGGCGGGTCAAGCCCCGCCCCTACGGGAGTGCGCATGGATAGATCATCATAAAACAATCGAGGGAGATCAGATGGAGAGAATCCGACAGGAATGGGCGGCCTTCAAGGCGCTGCCCCCGAAAAAGAAGCTGGAGCATATCTGGATATATTATAAATGGTATATCCTGGTGGGGGCAGTCGTGATCTGTATGCTGGTGTCCATCGGCCGCACCGTGGCGGACAACAGAAAGGAAACCCTGATTTCCGGCATTTTCATCAACAATTCCACCTCCCAAGAGGGGTACGCCCACCTGATGGAGGACTACTGGGAATACTGCGGCGGCAATGAGGATCAGAGGGTGGAGCTGGTGGGCAGCCGGAACATCGACTTTGACGCCCAGAGCCCCTCCCAGGAGGACGCGGCGGCCTTTATGATCGTTTCCAGCATGATCGCCGCCGAAAGTCTGGACTATATCATCACCGACGAAGCCTCCCTGGACGATTTCTGGGAGCAGGAGGTCATTCTGGATTTGCGGGAGCTTTTCCCGACCCTGGAAGACTGGGACGTGATCGAGAAGGACGGAGCCGCCATCGCTCTGCGGCTTGAAAACACCGCCTTCGGGAAAAATTACCCCCTGGCCGCCGAGGACAGCTGTGTGCTGGTGATTGCCAACGCCCAGAACCGGGAGCATGTGATCCGGTTTCTGGAATATCTGATGACGAAGTGATTCGCCGCTTGATTCCCGGAAGGGTGTATGATATGATAAAATATATGACTGCACGCGCGGGCCACGTTTCCCGGAGGACGGGCCATTGAGATGCGTATGGCTCCTGTGCCTGATTTTGTGCCTGCTGTCTCCCACGGCCCGGGCGGAGGAGGAAGCGGTGGAGCAGGCCCGGCAGAGTCTGGTCCGGCTGTACGGCCTGGGCACGGACTCCGCAACCGGCCAGCGCTCCCGGTGGACTGGCACCGGCTTCGCCGTGGGCATCGCCGGGGAGGACTCCGACATCTTCCTTACCAACTGGCATGTGGCCACCGGCGGCGGCAAATTCGCGGATCAGCAGATGGAGCTGTGGATTTTGAAGGACGACGCCCAATTCGGCCCCGACCGCAGACCCCTGGACGGCTGCGCCATCCGGTGCCGGGTACTGATTACCACCAATGGGCTTCCGGATGTGGCGGTGGTTCAGGCCATGGAGCCGGTGTCCGGCTACAAGGCCCTGTCCCTGCTGTCCTCCAGCCGGGCGGCGAAGGGGCTCAGCGTGTACGCCCTGGGATTTCCCGGGCTGGAAAGCCTGGATGCTTCCGGGCCGGAGGATGCGCGCGTCACCGCCGGAAAAATCACCGACCATCTGACCATGGCCAGCGCCGGGGACTCCCGCGGCGTCATTCACTCCGCCCCCATTCTCCACGGCTTCTCCGGAGGCCCCCTGGTGGATGAGCGGGGGGTGGCGGTGGCCCAGAATACCTATGGCTTTGAAGAGGATGTATCCACGGACCTCTTCTGCGCGGTGTATCTGGACTACGGCATGGAGCTGCTGGACCGGCTGAACATCCCCTATACCACCGCCCAGGACCCGGACCTGTTCCATACGCCGAAAATCTGCCTGCTTCTGGCCCTCTGCCTGGCGCTGCCGGCGTGCGGCGCCCTTCGCCGGAGGCGGCGGAATTCGGCCCCCAAAAAGGAGGAATCCCATGCGGATTGAGCGCTGCCCCCGGGGACATTTCTTTGACGCGGACCGGTATGACCTTTGTCCCCTGTGCCCGCCGGAGCGGGAGAATTTCCAGCCTGTCACAGGCTGGCTGGTCTGTATGGACGAGCCCTTTCGGGGCAGGGATTTCCGGCTCCATGAGGGAGCCCACATTCTGGGCAGCGGCCCCCAGGCAGACATTTCCCTCTGCTGGGACCCGGATGCCCGGGAACAGGAGGCCCTGCTCTGCCTTGATGAAGAAACCGGCCTGTTCACCTTCGGACCCAAAAGGGACGGTTCGGCGGCGGTCAACGGAAAGCCGGTAGAGCATCCTGTTGTTCTGCGCCCCGGCGACTGCCTGACGGTGGGAGCCACACGGCTGCGGTTTGTGCCCCTGGAACAGAAAGAAAATGAAGAAAGCGCCGGCGGCTGAAGAATCCCGCAACTGCCGAACCGGAGCGAGAAAAGAGGTATACATTATGAAAAGAGTATTTGCCCTTCTGTTGTGCGCCGCGCTGGCGCTGGCTCTGGCCCTTCCCGCGGGGGCCGAGGATTTGGGCGGCTTCCTTTACCCCCTGACCTACAGTGACGAAACAGCCCTGTGCCTGGTGGGAGCGCCGGCAGGGGAGGGAAAGGTCACTGTGACGGTGAATGGGGCGCCCTTCTCCGATGTTACCGTCACCACGGCCCGGGAGGCCGGACTGGGCATCACCTATTACTGCATGGTGGATCAGTCCAGCTCCTTCAGCCTGGACCAGAAAAACCAGCAGCTCCGGGGCCTTAACGCCCTGAGCGATTCCCTGCGCCCCCAGGACAGCATGATCCTGGTGATCATGGGCAATTCCCTCACCTTTGGGGAAGCCATGACCGACCCGGAGGCGCGCAAGCAGGCCGTCGAAGAGGCCTGTGTGTATCAATCCTATTCTACCGCGCTGTATGACAACATCATTGCCACCGTTCAGACCGCGGCCCAGGACAGCGAGAAGCTGAGCTGTGTGGTCCTGTTCACCGACGGCCTGGATAACACCCAGCGGGAGGGGGGCAGAGAGCAGGTGGAGCAGGCCATCCGTGACAGCGGCGTCAGCTTCAACGCCGTCTCCGTGATGACTCCCACCAACGACCAGTTCGTCCTGAATAACGCCCGGCAGATGGTGCTCTTTGCTCAGGAATCCCTGGGGGGAATCGGCATCATCCCGGCTGTGGACAAGGAAGATGCCTCCACCAACGTGGAGGACGCTGTGGCGGATATTGTAAACCAGGTGCTTTCCAGCAGCGTTGTCCGGCTGGACGCCGCCCTGCTGCCCCGGGAGGGAAACCCGGAGGTGACGGTGGCCTGGGAGCTGGAGGGGAACACACGGGAGAGCAGCGTTCAGGCAGACGTCTCCCTGCTCCCGCCGCTGCCCACGGAGCCGGAGACTACCGCCCCTGAAACCACCGTTCCCGAGACCACCCAGGCCACCGAGCCCCAGACGGTGGAGACGACGGCACCCGCCGCTCCCCGCCCCGCTTCCTCCAACAGAGGAAATGTGCTGATGCTGCTGGCCATGATCTGCTTTGCGGGCGTGGTGATCCTGACCGTGGTGGCGGTGGTGCTGCTGCTGCGGCAAAGAGGAAGACAGGAGGAGCCCACGGAGCTGGAATTCATGGAGGACGCGGGCCAGGCCATTTCCCAGAGCACCTCTGCCGCGGACATCAAGCTGGATTTTTCCGGCCTGGATCATCCGAAAAAGGCGAATGATCTGCCCGACCCGAGCCGGACGGTGACGGTTCCCACCTGCCGGGTGCGGCTGGTGCCGGAGGGGAACGACCAGGGCAGCGTGGAATTCACCATCGAGGCAAACGACAGTGTGACATTGGGGCGGAACAGCAAGGCCCAGATCATCCTCAATGAGACGGATACCGCTCTGTCCGGCCTGCATTTTGAGCTGCAATGGGACAGCTGGGTGCTGTATCTGCGGGACCGGCGCTCCACCAACGGCACCGCCCTGAACGGGACGCCTCTGCGTCCGGAATCCTGGACCCGGGTGGAGAATAAGTCTGTGATCCAGGCGGGAGCCACAAAATATACCGTCTTCGTGGAAAAGAAATGATGGAACAGGTCTACTGCCTGAATTGCCTGCGCCGGATACCGTCCTATCCCTGCCCGCTGTGCGGCTATGACCCGGCCCAAACCCCGGCGGTGGCCCAGGCGCTGGAGCAGAGCATTCTCCGGGGCCGGTATCTCACCGGAAGGGTCCTGGAGAAAAACGCCCTGGAGATTCTCTACCGGGGCAGGGATTTGGCACAGGACCGGGAGGTCGTCATCCGGGAGTTTTTCCCCCTGGGGAAGGCCCGGCGGAAGATAGATGGAAGCCTGGACTGGCTTGGGGCGCCTCAGCCGGAGGAAGCCCTCCCGCCCCAGCCCCGCCGCCAGGGGGAGATTCGGCTGGACAGCTTTTCGGAGAATAATACCATCTACACCGTGTGTCAGAGCGCCCCTCCCCCTCCGAAGCCCCGGCGTGCAAAGAAGAAGCAGAGCGGTTTTCTCCCGTTCCTGCTGGCCCTGCTGGCGCTGGCCCTGGCAGCAGCCGCCGCTGCTCCCTGGCTTCTTCCCAGGCTCCCCGGCTTCCCGTGGTAGACAGCTTTTCCTGCCGCTGCGCAAAATTTCTGCTTGACTTTTGAGCTTCGATTTTGGTATAATCACCCCTGCAAAAAATGAATACAGCCATTTAACGACACATGTGGGGCTTTCGCCCGTAAATCTGATTACGGTACAGGAAGCGACAGCATGTGGAGCAGGTTAAATTGACGCGGCACATGCGAAAGCATGTGCCGTTTTTGTCTGTAAAAAACAGGAGGCTACTATGGAACAAAACAACTATCTGGGCACGGAGAAGGTGGGCGTATTGCTGAGGCGATTCGCAATACCCTGCATTTTTTCACTGATCATTTCCTGCCTCTATAACATTGTGGACCAGATTTTTGTGGGCAATGGCGTGGGGTATCTGGGAAATGCCGCAACGGGAGTCATCTTCCCGATTACGGTGATTGGCTGGGGCATATCGCTGTTTTTTGGCGACGGCGCGGCGGCTGATTTGAGCGTTTCTTCCGGAAAAAATGAAACTCAGGACATTCATACCAGCGTGGGAAATAGCATTCTGTGTTCTTTCCTTTGCGGCGTGGCGATTATCGCGGTCAGCTATCTCTGCGGCGATGACCTGCTGCGCCTGATTGGAGCAAGGATTACCGCACGAAAAATGTCATGGAAATGTACGGTGATACCTGGGACGAGGGGAGAAAGAATATGGAACGCTCCGATATGGCCCGGGCAACCTATTACAAAAATATATCCGGGAAAAAATGGGGCGACCCCCATCAATATGAGCTTTGCATCGACAGCTCCATCGGAATCCAAAAGTGTGCGGATGTTATCGCCTCGTATGTATTGAAAAAGGAAACTGCTGATACTGCTCTTCCCGGCATTGCCCTTGCGCAAGCCCTATAATACTATCCTTTGATTAAAACCTCACAATCTTTCCGGTCTGATTTGTGTAAAACGGCGTTGTCGTCTTTGCTGGGCGTCAGCCCAGCTGCATCCTCCGTCTTGTTTTACGCAAATCATCCTCGGAAATCTTTGTGAACTTTTAATCAAAGTCTAGTATAAAAA
>CAZYWM010000105.1:0-6905 GCA_964651615.1 uncultured Oscillospiraceae bacterium
GCGTTGGCGGCTTGCGCGTCCAGCTGGGCCAGGTATTTCTTCACGCTGACCAGCTTTACCACGCAGGTGAACACCTTCATGGCCAGCTCCAGGTCGGAATTGGCGGGGAAGGAGGGGGCAATGCGGATGTTGCTGTCGCGGGGGTCTTTGCCATAGGGGAAGGTGGCGCCGGCGCCGGTGAGAATCAGGCCCACCTTTTTGCACTTGGAGACGATCTCCTTGGCGCAGCCGTCCAGGGAATCAAAGGAGACGAAATAGCCGCCCTTGGGGTTGGTCCAGGTGCCGATGCCCAGGCCGCCCAGCTCGGCTTCCAGGGTGCTGCGGACGATCTCGAACTTGGGGCGCAGAATGTCGGCGTGGCGCCGCATGTGCTCCACCATCCCGTGGATGTCTCCGAAGAAGCGCACATGGCGCAGCTGGTTGACCTTGTCGTGGCCGATGGTCTGCACCTTCATCTGGTCCCGGATTTCCACCAGGTTGTTTTCGGAAGCGGCCATGGCGGAGATGCCGGAGCCGGGGAAGCTGATTTTGGAGGTGGAGGCGAACTTATAGGCCAGGTCCGGATTCCCGGCCCGCTTGCACTCTGCCAGAATCTCGATCAGGTGATCCTGGTCGTGATCGTACAGGTGGTGGATGGTGTAGGCATTGTCCCAATAAATCCGGAAATCCGTGGCGGCGGGCTTCAGCCGGGCGAACCGGCGGACGGTTTCGTCGGAATAGGAGATGCCCTGGGGATTGGAGTATTTGGGGACGCACCAGATGCCCTTGATGGCGGGGTCGGAGGAAACCAGCTCCTCCACCAGGTCCATGTCCGGCCCGGTGGGCAGCATGGGGACGTTAATCATCTCAATCCCGAAATATTCGGTGATGGCGAAATGCCGGTCATACCCGGGCACGGGGCAGAGGAACTTCACCTTTTCCAGCTTGCTCCAGGGGGTGCTGCCCATCACGCCGTGGGACATGGAGCGGGCCACGGTGTCATACATCACATTCAGGCTGGAATTGCCATAGATAATGACCTGGTCGGGGCGAACCTCCATCATGTCCGCCATGAGCTCCTTGCACTCCTGGATGCCGTCCAGCACGCCGTAGTTCCGGCAGTCGGTGCCGTCTTCACAGATCAGGTCGCTGTCGCTGTTCAGAACGTCCATCATGCCCATGGACAGATTCAGCTGCTCCTGCCCCGGCTTGCCCCGGGCCATGTTCAGTGTCAGCTTGCGGTTCTGATACTCGGTGTATTCTGCTTTCAGAGAAGCCTTCAGTTCCAGCAGCTCCTCCCGGGTCAGTTCGGAATAAGGTTTCATAGTTACCTCCCACGATCATATGGCTTGCAAGTCAATCCTTTAAATCTTGCATAACACTAATATGATACTCTGAAATGATCAAAATTTCAATGGTCAGTATCTACAGATTCCGAAGGAAATCCGACTCAATTATGCATGTCCTGTACATTTCCCGGGGGAGCGCCTTAAACGAGTGCTCAGCCTTGCTTCCGTACAGACCTGCCGCGCAGCTTCTCGCCGCTTATGATGACATGTTTTCTGCCAATAGCGATATTGATGTCGGAATTGCGCTCCGGATAGATTTTAATGACTGAGATGCTGTTGCTGCTGTCATAATTGACTTTGACAGCGTGGGCGTCGCACTTGAGGCTGAAAGTATCTTCCATAAATGTATCTCCTTTTGGGGAAAATGAAGCATCGATACAGAAAAGACCATAAACGAAAATCCAATATTAAGATGCTATAGTATTTATATTTTGTCAAGAAAAAGATGACAATAGTATTGCAATATTTGACATTCGGAGGATGCTATGCTGGGTCAGAGAATTTGTGAACTGAGAACCGCCCTTGGCTGGAGCCAGGTTCAACTTGCGAAGCGGGTGGGCGCCGCAAAACAAACCATCTCCAACTGGGAGAATGAAAACATTCAGCCGTCCATTGAAATGCTGGTGCGGCTGTCGAAGATTTTTGGGGTGACAACGGACTATCTGCTGGGCCTGGAGGACATTCCGCGGCTGAATGTGGAGGGGCTGCCCCAAAATGTTGTGGCCCATCTGGCGCTGCTGGTTGAGGACTACCGGGGCAGGTAAGCAGGAGCACCTACATTTCTGCTTTTTTGTTGTCAAAACGCATATTTTATAAATGTGTGATTGACAAAGCTTTGTGTAAGATGTATAATGACCTTGTCAAATTTTAACAACGGAGGTAAGCAATATGAAAAAAATCTTAGCAATTGCGCTTTCCCTGGTAATGGTTCTCGGCCTCTTCGCCATTCAAGGCGTGCAGGCTGAGGGAATGGACGATCTGATTGCCGCTGCCAAAGCAGAGGGCGAGCTGATTGTCTACGGCTCCTGCGAGGAAGAGTATCTGGCCGCTGCCTGCGAGCATTTCCAGGAGCTCTACGGCATCGAGGTGAAGTATCAGCGCCTGTCCACCGGCGAGGTGCAGAGCAAGATCGAAGAAGAGAACGGCACTCCCTCCGCCGACGTCTGGTTCGGCGGCACCACCGATCCCTACAACGTCTGCGCTGCCGAAGGCCTGCTGGAGCCCTACGCCGCTGAGAACGCTTCCCACCTGCTGGGCGACGCCTACAAGGACGCCGACGGCCAGTGGTACGGCATCTACAAGGGCATCCTGGGCTTCATCGTCAACATCGACGAGCTGAACCGCATGGGCCTGGAGGTTCCTCAGGACTGGGCTGACCTGCTGAAGGAAGAGTACAAGGACCTGATCTGGCTGTCCAACTACAACACCGCCGGCACCGCCAAGCTGGTCATCAACACCATGATTCAGAAGTACGGCCACGACGAGGGCATCCAGTACCTGGCTGACCTGGACAAGAACATCCATGTCTACACCAAGTCCGGCTCCGGCCCCTCCAAGAACGTGGGCACCGGTGAGTGCGTCATCGGCATCGGCTTCCTGCACGATGGCATCACCCAGATCGTGGACAACGGCTATGGCAACATCCAGCTGGTCATTCCCTCCTCCGGCACCTCCTTCGAGATTGGCGCCACCGCCATCTTCAAGGGCGCTGCCCATCCCAACGCTGCCAAGCTGTGGATTGAGTACGCGCTGAGCCCCGAGTGCGTGGAGCTGGCGCAGGACAACGGCTCTTACCAGTTCCTGGTCATCGACAACGCCAAGCAGCCCGAGGTCGCCGAGGAGTTCGGCCTTGACCCCGAGAACGTGATGGACTATGACTTCGAGGACGCCAAGAACAACATCAAGACCTACATCGAAGAAGTGATGAACGCTCTGGGCGGCGGCGACGACCGTTTCAAGACCGAGTAAATCATTTCTGCCGGCATTCCTAAGTAAAAACCATAGGGGGATGGAGTTGATCTCCATCCCCCTTTTAAATAAAAGAAGAAAAGCACCCCGAAAGGAGGAATCTGCCCATGGCCAGCCGCCAGGGAGCCGCTTTGGATCGGAAAAAGCTGCTGGGTGATCCCATCATGGTCACGACCATTGTGGTTCTGATTGCGTTTTTAACTCTGTTTATCCTCTACCCGCTGGCGATATTGCTGGTGGACAGCGTCTATGGCCAGGAAACCGGCTTGACGCTGTCGGTTTTCCGGCGGATATTTGCCATGAAAAGCTTCCGCACGGCCATTACCAACACGCTGAAGGTGGGCCTGACCGTTGGCATTCTGTCCACCGCGATTGGACTCCTTTTTGCCTATGTGGAGGTTTATGTCAAGGTCCGCACCAAATTTATGGGCGGGCTGTTCCAGGTGGTCTCCATGCTTCCCGTGGTGTCGCCGCCCTTTGTGCTGTCGCTGTCCATGATTATGCTCTTCGGCAAAGCGGGCATCATCACCCGGCATCTGCTGCACATCTATGACAACAGCGTTTATGGCTTCGGCGGCATCACCGTGGTGCAGACCCTGACCTTCTTCCCGGTGTGCTACATGATGCTCAAGGGCCTGCTGAAAAACATCGATCCCAGCCTGGAAGAGGCTGCCCGGGATATGGGCGCCTCCCGGTTCAGGGTGTTCACCAGCGTTACCCTGCCGCTGATTCTGCCGGGCCTGGGCAATGCGTTCCTCGTGACCTTCATTGAGTCCATTGCCGACTTTGCCAACCCCATGATTATCGGCGGCTCCTACGATACCCTGGCCACCACCATCTATTTGCAGATCACCGGCGCTTACGACAAGCAGGGCGCCGCCGCCATGGCCGTGGTGCTGCTGAGCATTACACTTTTAATGTATCTGGTGCAGAAATATGTGCTGGAAAAGAAGACGGCGGCCACCCTCACCGGCAAGGCCTCCCGGGCCAGAATGCTTATTGAGGAGCGGTCTGTCACCACACCGCTGACGCTCCTGTGTTCTCTGACGGCGCTGTTTGTCATTATGATGTACATCTGCGTTCCCTTTGGAGCGCTGTTCAAAACCTGGGGCTACGACTTCCATCTGACCACCAAATGGTTTGTCCGGGTGTTCGAGAAGTACAAGGGCCTCAAGGCCTTCAAGGACTCCTTTACCCTGTCCCTGATTGCCGCCCCCATCACGGCGCTGCTGAGCATGATTATCTCCTATCTGGTGGTCAAGCGGAAATTCAAGGCCAAGGGATTTATCGAGTTTGTCTCCATGCTGGCCATGGCCGTCCCCGGCACGGTGCTGGGCATCGGCTATATCCGGGGCTTTGTGAAGGGTGTGTTCGGCACCGGCTTCCTGTCGAGCCTCTACGGCAGCGCGTCAATCCTGATTATTGTGTTTGTGATTCGGAGCCTTCCCACCGGAACAAGAAGCGGCATCTCCGCGCTGCGGCAGATCGACAAGAGCATCGAGGAATCCGCCTATGACATGGGGGCCAACAGCTTCAAGGTGTTCATGACCGTGACCCTGCCCCTGATTAAGGACTCCTTCCTCAGCGGCCTGGTCACTGCCTTTGTCCGCAGCATCACCGCCATTTCCGCCATCATCCTGCTGGTGACGCCGGAGTTCCTGCTGATTACCGTGCAGATCAACGAGTTCGCGGAGAAGGGCTCCTATGGCGTGGCCTGCGCCTTTGCCACCATCCTGATTGCGATTACCTATGGCAGCGTGCTGCTTATGAATCTGTTTATCAAGTTCTTCGGCACCAGCCGGAAGTTCAAGGAGGACAACTGATATGGCAAAAGAGAAAAAGGGTGTTCGCCTGGAACACATCTCCAAAATCTACAAAGACCCCAAAACCGGCAAGGATTTCTACGCCGTGAAGGATGCCAATCTGGAAATCACCCCCGGCTCTTTCGTGACCTTGCTGGGCCCCTCCGGCTGCGGCAAAACCACCACCCTGCGGATGATTGCCGGATTCGAAAGCCCGGACGAGGGAGAAATCTATCTGGGCGGGGAACCGATCAACGCCCTCACCCCCAACAAGCGGGATACCGCCATGGTGTTCCAGAGCTACGCCCTGCTGCCCCATTACAATATTTTTGACAATGTGGCCTATGGCCTGAAGCTTCGGAAGCTGGACAAAGCCACCATCCGGGAGAAGGTGGCGGGCATCCTGAAGCTGGTGGGCCTGGAGGGCATGGAGGCCCGGATGACCAACCAGCTTTCCGGCGGCCAGCAGCAGCGGGTGGCGCTGGCGAGAGCCCTGGTGCTGGAGCCGGGCGTGCTGCTCTTTGACGAGCCGTTGTCCAACCTGGATGCCAAGCTCCGGGTGAGTATGCGCACCGAAATCCGCCGCATCCAGCAGGAGGCGGGCATCACCGCCATTTATGTCACCCATGACCAGTCCGAGGCCATGGCCCTGTCCGACCAGATCATCATCATGGAGAAGGGCGTGGTGGCCCAGATCGGCACCCCCCAGGAAATCTATTATCACCCGGCCAGCGAGTTCGTGGCGGATTTCATCGGCGAGGCCAATTTCCTCCGGGGGACACTGACAGGGAAAACCGGGGACAGTGGCGTGGTGAACGTGGAGGGACACCCGGTGAATGTGGTGGGCGTCCGGGAAATTGAAGCGGGAAAGAGCTGCACCCTGGTGCTTCGGCCGGAGTCCGCTGTGCTGGCGGACAGGGGACAGCTGCCCTGCAAGGTCATTGTCTCCTGCTTTATGGGCTCCTATCAGAATTACCACGTGATGGTGGGGGATACCCTGGTGAAGATCACCGACTTCAATCCCAAGAACAAGAAAATCTACCAGGTGGGCGACACTGCCTGGGTGGCCTTTGAGAAGGAAAACGTCCACGTGCTGTAAAATACTGTGAGGATCGCCCGAAGGGCTTGAATGCCTTCGGGCGAAGCCTTGTATGGAGGGTAAAAGATGTGCCTTGTGTGTGACAGAATCAAGCAAATTAAGGAAAAGACAAACCCGTTTTTTGTAAAGGAATTGGAGACGGGGTACGTGGTTCTAGGTGACCATCAGCATTTTAAGGGCTATACCTTGTTTCTGCATAAGGAGCATAAAACGGAATTGTTCCAGTTGGAGCCTGAAAATCGGATAAAATTTCTGGAGGAAATGACCACTGTGGCAGAAGCTGTTTCTAAAGCCTTTTGCGCTGAAAAAATGAATTATGAATGCCTGGGAAATGGAGACGCCCATTTACATTGGCATCTGTTCCCGCGCAGAGCTGGCGACATCGATCACTACGGCAGCAATGGCAAAGGACCTGTCTGGTGCTATCCAATGGAAAAAATGTATGCCGAAGAGAATAAACCCAGGGAAGACGAACTGGAAGCCATGAAGAGGGCTCTTTTGACTGAATTGGAGAAATGTTTGACCGGTCTTTAGGGAAACATTTGTGGAAAGGGTGGATCTTTCGGAAATTACTCTTGCAAATGGAGAGAATTGTGGTAGAATTTCGAGGGAATTTTATATTTTGTGCATATCGGCTCCACACAGCAACCAGACAAATTGGTGTTTGGCGGGATGTTTTGCTTGGCCATCGTAGGGCGGAGTCATGAC
>CAZYWM010000106.1:0-6838 GCA_964651615.1 uncultured Oscillospiraceae bacterium
GCATTGCTTGCGAGGTATCCTGCTATTTCGAGCTTGAAACCCAGCCGGATACCCTTGGACGGGTGACGGAGCTATTGGAACAGAACGAAATCGTCACCCAAGTTTACCGGGTGACGGGAAAAAACAAGCTCCATGTCCATGCGGTAGCTGCTTCCAGCGAGGAAATGGAAAAGCTGATCCGGGAGGTCATCGACCCGCTGCCCGGCGTTGTCAGCTGTGACTGCAACATCATCCTGTCGCGAATCAAGGATATTAAGGGCCTGCGGTTATAACTGTGAAAAACGCATCCGATGGTATGCCACCGGATGCGTTTCTCCTAATCATCCATCCTTATCGGAAGAATGATACAAATGAATGGGAAAGATTTAGAAGCAGGTCCAGCCGCCATCGCAGGTGATGATGGTACCGTTCACGAAATGGGAATCGTCACTGGCAAGGAACAGTGCGACATTGGCGATATCCTCCGGCATACCCATTTCCGGGGAGTGGGTCAGCAGGGAACTGGTGCGTTCAAAGCCAAATTCGTTTGCCTGAGGCATCACCAGTGGGATATCAGTCAGAATACCACCGGGTGAGATGCCGTTGCAGCGGATACCCTTGTCAATGTACATGAATGCGGTGTTCTGAATGGCGGAGACAATCGCTGCCTTGGAGGCACAATAGGCGACACCTGCTGTCGGATGGCATGCACCCACGGAAGCCACATTGATAATGTTGCCCGCATCCTCATCCTGCTCCAGGAATACTCTGACTGCCTTTCGCATGGCATACAGGGGACCATAAGTATTGACACGGAACAACCGTTCGATCATTTCGTCAGATACATCACCGATGGCGGTATTGTCATCCATGATACCGGCATTGTTCACCAGCACATCCAGCCTGCCGAATTCCTTAACGGCTGCATCGATCATTCCTTCGCACACGGCAGGATCGGAGACATCACCGGTAAAAGGAACCACTTTACCGGGAGCATCCTTCAATTCTTCTGCCAGCGCTTCCAGGCGCTCTCTTCTGCGTGCAACCGCAATGATATTGGCACCTTCCTGAGCAAACAGTGTCACAATCGCCTGTCCCATACCGGCAGAAGCACCGGTGACGACGATGGATTTTCCTTCCAGTTTCATGGTTAAATCCAGCCTTTCTTCACAATGATGGCGGGAGAATCGTTGCAGCCCACTGTAACATGATTGCCTTCAATCGCCTTGCGGGCATCGATCACCGCGTAACCGATATTCTTGTCAACGGTATAGCCGTAAATTGCTGTTTTGACCCTGCCGCAGGGAACCCCTTTGTAGTAGACAATCTCCATTTGGGCAATGTCTTCATAGGATTCCGCCAGATATTCCAGCCCCACCAGCAGTTTTTGGGGGCCTTCCTCCTTTGCCTTCACAAGGGCATCACGACCAATGAAGTCCTTGTTCAGGTCTACGGACCAGTCGAGCCCACACTCGTAGGGCGTCAGCAGGTACATATCCTGACGCAGAGCAAATCCCTTTTCCGTCGGAAGACTGCGGACATAAACCTCCAGTGTGGTAACCTCGGGAGCGTTGTGGGCGTCACAGGCGGAGCAGATGGCAGCCTTCACCGCGGCGGTATCTGCCATGTTGCAGTAGACCTCGAAGCCGTTTTCACCGGTGAATCCGCTGCGGTGGATGATGACGGGAATGTCACCGATCTTGTTGTCGGCAACCTGAAAACGCTTCAGGTTGTTCACAGGAACGGACAGCAGTGTGTTCATCACTGCAGGGGAATTGGGACCCTGAATGGCATACATATCCATCTCACCGGTCATATCCCGGTAGTCAACATCGCTGTCGCTCTTATGTGCATCCATCCAGCTCACCATCTGGGGTGCATAGAGGGTTGAAACCCAGTACAGATTTTCGCCCATGTGCATGACAATGGTATCGTCGATGATCTTTCCATCCTCATTGAGCATGGTGGTATATTTGGTGCGGCCAACATCGGCTTTGGCGATGTTGTTTACGAACAAGCGATCCAGAAAAGTCAAAGCATCCTTTCCTTTGACTTCCACCAGGTCGTGGGTCCAGCGGTACCATCCGGCATTTTCCCGGACAGCCTGGTGCTGGGCACGTGCGACGGAATCTTCGCGGAATAACATTTTGGTCAGCCTCCTTCCTTATACCATGCGCTTGTCGATCTTTCTGCCGACAACGATGGTCATTTCTTCTTCATCCTTATCCTCAAACCAGCAGGACCATTCCGGCGAAACCAGGGTTTTGACCATGTTGTGCCACAGCGTCTCATAGCCCAGAATCAGCTCATCAATGGGCGCCATCTCAAAACGACCGGTGAAGGTTTCCACATTTACCTTGATTCGCACTTCGTCCTTGGTAAACGCTTCCAGCTCACTGGGCACAAACTGGGTATCCAGAATATTCTTGATGTATCCGCCCATCAGACGGGGATCGTTCCAGCCGATTTCGTGGGGCACACCCAGCCAGCTGCGCAGTCCCTCCTTGGCGAAAGGTTCGATAAATTCATTTTTGCCGGCAGTCGCAAAGACGATTTTGAAGATACGCTCAAATTCTTCTTCCGTGTCTGCCATTTCACGAATGGCGATCAGCGGGAAGGCAACACACCAGACCCAGCCCTTTTCCATGCTCCAGCGGTAGGTCCACTCCAGAGACTTTTCCTCTCCGAACGCCTGCGAATAGCAACCATTCCGAATGACCTGACCGTCCCGCACTGTCCGCTCTTCCGGGGTATCGTGAATGGGCATAACGGGGGTGCCCATGTGATCCAGCCAGCCCTGCTTGGGCAGGTTGAAGGTATCCCGGCGCTCTGCCACCACGCGGCACTTCCGATCACCGCAGCCTCTGGCTTCGCACATATTCAGCGAAACCTCGTTTTCACCGGGAACAGCGGATTCAATGTCAAAGTTCGCAGTGAACATGGCAGTGGTCATGTTGCACAGCTCTGCGCCAACAATGTCCCAGGGGCAGGCATCCAGCTCTTTTTCCACCCGGTCCCGGGTGAACTGAATCACGCGTCCGGCCATATTCTGGTATTCATCGCCGGAGTCGCCCACGATACCGCCCAGCCAGGCGCACCGGTCGCAGAACTCCGGGATATTCCACTCGCCGTAAAATGCGGCCTTATAGTCGTCGCTGCAGGCAGACATGTTGAACATATAAGATGTTTCGCAGATTGCCTCGGTTCGCTTGTTGAAGTCGGGCTCCAGAATCCGCATGACCTGGAAGATATTTGCGGTGAAAGCTGCAATGTGCCGAAGCGCATAGCTGTAAGCTTCCCGTTCCGGGATCAGCTTTCCCCATACGGTGGTGACGCATTTTGTTTGATTGAGTTTGTCGTTCAGCGGCATATTTTAACCTCCCTTAGCCGGCAGCCGGGCCGGACTTAATATCCAAGCTCATTGTAGCGGGGAGCAATATGCTTCAACAGACAGCAAACTGTCGGTTATTCTGAGAAAAAACCATACATTTTGTTGGGTGGTAAAAGAAAGGAAAAAGAGTAATTCCCTGAGGAGAAATATTGAAAACTGTGTTATAATGAAAAATAAAGAGAGGAACAGCGAAAGACATCTATTTACTATCCGACAAAACAGGGGTGTGCGTATGAAGCTGAGTGCCAATCTGATTTTTGACAATCTTCCCGCAGAATTGGATGCCGTTTACCATGGTCAGAGGGAATCCACCCTGCATCTTCTCCGTCCGGAATTCCTTGAAAAGGGACAGGAGCGTTTTCGCACGGATCACGTGTATTTAGTGAAGGCGCAGGATCTGCCTCTGCGTCCCCGGATTGAACCGGGCGCGCTGATTCTTCTTCTGGGTGACAGCGTGTACCTGCCCCGCTATGAGGGGAAGTGCAACGTGATCCAGCTCCGGGGGGATGTCCGAAGCAGCCATGCGTTTAATCTCATCAGCCGTATATATAACCGTTTTGACCGATGGGAGGAATCCCTGCGGAAAATACTTGACACTACCGCAAGCCTGAGTGAAATGATTCAGTGCAGCCGGGAGATATTCGACAATCCTATTGTGGTGCTCAATTCCAATTTTCACTATTTGGCGCACACGGATTTCAGCTTCATGGAATTGGGAAAGATGGACAGAATCAGCTGGGGCAGCAGGGAAAGCACAGGCCTTCCGCTGGAGTCCCTGAACGAATTTATGGAGCTGCATGAGATGTCAACCGATGTCAGAGAGCCGCTGCTGCTGAACCTGCCCGGAAGTACAACGCTGAATGTGAATCTGTTTGAGAACGGGGAGTATTCCGGCTGTCTGTCCATAGATTACAGGAACAGAAAGTACCGGGAAAGTGATAAGCAGTTGGCAATTTATCTTGCGGAAATGATTCAGCTTGCGCTCCGCCGGTATTCCTCGGTGTCCGGGAGTGACCAGAGCAGACTGCGTCAGGCGCTGATGGATATTGTAGATGGCGTTCAGGTAACTCTGAATCAGCGCAGAACCATCGACACCTCCTATCTGGAGCAGGAACATATCTGCGTAAAGATTAAGTTCCGAAGTCCGCTGGTACAGCTTCCGGTCAAGTACCTTTGCAATGCCATTGAGGATGAATTTCGCAGAAGCGTTGCGTTTGAATACGATGAGTCACTGATCTGCTTTATTGAGATATCCAGGCAGCAGGCGGAGGAGGAAAGTTATCTCACACTCCTTCAGAAGCACCTGACACCGCTGCTGCGCGCCTTCGACAGCAGTGTGGGAATCAGCGACCCGTTCCACGATATCTATCATGCTAGACCCTATTATTATCAGGCCTGCGCTGCGGTTGAAAATGGTCAGCTGTTTGATTCTGATAAAATGTTCTATCCATTCCGGAATTACGCGCTCCGGGAGCTTTTGATCAATGCCATCGGGAATCTACCGATGGAAATGTATTACACACAGGGGTTGCAGAACCTCATGCGCCATGATCAGGATTCTCAGGTCAGCTATATGGAAACGCTGCGCATTTTCCTGGACTGCAACATGAGCGTAACAAAAACCACGGCAAAGCTGTATCTGAACCGCAGCACGCTGATCGAACGTCTCGCACGAATAAAGCGGGAGCTGAACTGTGATCTGGAGGATCCGGAACAGCGGCTCCTGCTTCAGATTCTTCTGAAGACTCAGCAAATTCACGGAGAAATTGGGCGCAAAGTATAACAAAACACCGCTGCTTTTTTCTGGAAGCAGCGGTGTTTTCAAATCATCAGCCAAGCGCCTTCAGCTTTTCGTCGATTTCTGCCAGCTGTTCCGCGCTCAGACCGGCCTGGGGGAAGGAGCAGAGCTTGCGGAAGGTCAGCGCGCCCACCAGCTTCATCTGGGGATCCGTTTTAAAGCCGGGGGAGTACTGCGCAATAATGTCGCTGGCAGCCTCACTCTTTCTTAAGTCCTTTACCTTGGTATCAATTGAAAATGCCATGATCCGTTTCCTCCTCTGAAATGTTGGGGTCCAATCGATTCTCTGATCGACAACCATATTTTAGCGGAAAAGCCCCCTCCCTGATAGCCAACAAAGTGTCGGGTTAATTGGTGAATTTCCATACAAACTGTTGCAGAATAATTAGAGAGGTTGTGGAACTTGCATCAAAAGGCCAAGTGTCCATATTCCGGAGGGGTCACAGTGATTCCCGGTATGTCAACATCGAACTGACGGAGGATCATGGAGAGCTGAAACCAGCTGTGGATATGGCGGTAACAGTGAAGGTGGAAGGTGAAGCAGCAGAACTCGCCGCACTGGGAAGTGCAAAAACCAGAACTTCTGAGGTTTTCAACAGTAATCGTCACCTGACACACTTTGGCAGGGCACAAGCAATCCTTCGCTCAGGGACGATAGCAGGCAAGGTATCAGTTACTGTAAGCTGTGAAAACTGCGAGGAAAAAGCAATAGACATCTCGGTGGGACAAGAGCACACATCACTGAGCCATGCGGCATTATGATGTGTGCTCTTTTGGAGAAAACCGTTAAATAGTTGTTTGGGTTGCATATGAAGAATTAGCTTCTTTCAAATGTTCATCGTAAAAGAATGGAAATTAACCGCTCCTTTCCCGATAAAACGAAAAAATAGTGGCTGCGCACCTGCCGAAGGGTTGAAAGGTCCTTGAATTTCCAAAGTGCTTCCCTGAACATGAATCGGGATGGATGAAATGGTTGTCACGAAATCAGGGGTATGGGCAATCTCGATGCTTCCTTCGGCTTTCCCACTGAGTGTGATTCTGATTGTGTTTCCCCCTGTAAACTGAAAATATTTGAACCCTGCCACGGCTCCATCCCGCAGATTGGCGATATACTGATCTCCGTTTTCCATGCGGTCTTTTCCCGTCTGGGTGAAGAACGGGTGGATTCTTTTGTTGAATTTCCGGTCATATCTGGCTACACCATGTTTACTCCAGAGATTGCAGGCGATGCGGGCTTCGTACTTTCCGCTACCCATGAGCGGGGTGCCGTTGAGACCGCAGCTGGTGACTTCCGCCTGACGAAACACCCCGGGGGCCAAATGCTCCAGCTTTTCTGCGCAAGCCTGACGGCTGTAGGAATGCTGATTGGTCTGACGGTGGTAAAAGATATACCAGTCATCGCCGATGTTCAGCATCCCGCCGTGGGTATTTCCCAGATAGTTGGATGCTCCGTTTTCCTCCTCGTTTCCGTTCAGGAACAGATCTCCCTGGTCAACCAGAGTGCCGCCAAACCGGAAATCCCGATCCGGGTAATCGCTTACTGCGTAGCAGAGCTCATGATTATGCCGGGAGGAATAGGTGAAAATGTACTTGCTGCCGTCTTTGCGAATGGAACTGGCCTCGAAAAACTCGTGGTTTGGGAAGGAACCCGGCCCTGCTTTTGGGAACAG
>CAZYWM010000107.1:0-6823 GCA_964651615.1 uncultured Oscillospiraceae bacterium
TGGGAGGCGGTTCTGCCCCGGCTGTCCGTCACCGTCACGGTGATGCCCACGCTGCCGCTGTCCTCCAGGGCGAAGGCAACCTCCGCCCCGGCGCCGGTGAGCTTGCCGCATTTGACGCTGATGCCCCGGATGGTAGAGCCATAGGCCCCCGCCGCCTGGGTGGATACCCTGGCCTGGCTCTGGCCCTGGATGAAGCCGCCGTATTGGCTGGCGTAGCCCATCCGGTCCTCCACCGCCACCGTCAGGCTGGGCACCACGCTTCCCGGAATGGGGCAGAGGAGTTCCGTGTCCTGGCTCCCCGCCTGAACCTCCCCCAGGAAGGTGCTCACCGTCAGCACCAGCTTGACGGCGGTGTCCGCCTGGGCCTGGGCCGCCAGGTCCAGGGGCAGCGTCCAGCGCAGGGTCTGCGCTTTGGTCCTCTGCGCCAGGGTGCCGGAGGCCGTGCCGCAGCGCCAGGTAATGGTATCCTCAAAATCCGCCGAAGCCCGGGTCAGCTCCATCACCAGCTCCCGGCCCAGCTCCACCGGGGATACCGCCAGGGCGGAGGTCCGGGGAATCTGGGGAAGGGCTACCGTCGCCGTGCCGCTGAAGGAGTCCCGGACGGCCCCGTAGAAGTACAGGGTGATTCCCGGGCGGATGGTGATCTGGGCATTCCCGTCATCCCCGTGATTTATCGTGATCTCCTTGGATTTAAAACCGACATACCAGTCGCCGCCGGGGCCTGCTCCGCCGTCCACGCCGCCTCCGGCGAAATCATAGCTGGTGACATACGCGCAGCAGCCATAGGTATTTCCCATGGTGATGTTGACGGTCTCCACGCCGTTGACCAGGATGGAGCCCATGATGTACATGTTGGTGCCCTGGAAGTCGTAGTTGGCCTTGAGCTCCAGCTTTGTCACCAGAATCACCGACTGGTTCGCCTCCACATCACGCTCCACCCGGTAGCTCACCCGAGAGGTGTAGCTGCCGCAGTCGATTTCTACGCTTTCGATGCTTGTCAAGCCGCTTCCCACCTTCCTATTTCGACATGTCGCTCAGCCGCTTGCCCATCAGCAGGCCGCTCACCAGCGCCCCCAGAGGCTTCCAGGAGGTGCCCTTTTTCTCCTCCTTTTTCTTCGTGCTCTTTTTCTTGGAGGAGCCGGAGTAGCTGCCTGCGCCGGCGGCCACCTGGGGATGCTCCGCCTCCCAGGCCTGGTCGTAGCGGCGGCGGTCCTCGTCGTACTCCTGCTGCCACTTCCAGTCGGCCACCTCGTCCCGGTAGGCGTCGTAGTCGGTGTCCCGGGCGTCGGTGTAGCGCTGCCAGAGCTGCTCCGCCTCCTTCTGCCAGGCGGACAGGCCATCCTGGTACTGCCGGTACTCCTGCTGCTTTGCCCCGGAGAGCAGATCATATTTCTGCCGCAGGCTCTGGCTCTGGAGCTGATACTGCCCCATGGCCAGGTTGTAAAGCTCCGGAATCCGGTCCGCCAGGGCGTCCAGCTCCCGGTGATAGGCCTGCTGCCCCACCGACTGGGCGTAGGAATTGCCATAGCCCCCGGTGAGGGCGGCGGCCCGGCCCAGGGTGTCCTCCATGGCCAGGCGGCCGTTTTGCACCGCCTGGTTCCGGTACTGCCGGTACAGGGCGTCCCCCGCCAGATTGTAGTGGAAGTCCTCCCGGTTCAGGATTCTGTCCATCACCTGCCGCAGCGCCCCGTCATAGGCAGAGCTGAAGGTCTCCGGCTTCGTGTTCTCGTGCGCCTCCACCGCCGCCTGGGCCTGCTGCACCTTCTCGGAGGCGGTGTATTCTTTTTTCTGTGCCATATTCATCTCCATTCTGCCGCATGTCAGCAGCACAAGCTGAACGAAAAATCTCCACCTGCGGCTGAATGGAGATTACCCGGCATGTGCTGCCGTTCCATCAGAAACATGTCCCGTTTCCATTCGCCGCCGCAGCGGCGAATCAAGTCAAATCATTTTCTGCCAGGGCGTGTACCTGGCAGAAAATACCGCTCAGGCTGCGTGTGTGCGAGTTGTGCGCCCCCGGCGCACAAGGAGTGCGCTAAGCAGACTGCAACCTTCCCGGCGGAAAGCCCCGAAGGGGGTTTTCGACGGTTATCGAATGCTCAGGTGCCCGTCCCCGCCCAGCTCCAGGCTGTATTCCCCCAGCCGCAGAAGCCGGACCGTCAGGATGTCCGTGGTGATTTCCCGCACCGCCGCGGCGGTGACGTGGAGCTGCCGGTCACTGACATAGGCCACCTCCACGCCGCCGCTGTCATAGAAGGACAGCTTCTCGGCGGTGAGCCGGGCGAATTTCTGAAACTGGATGACGCCGTTCTCCCGGTTCTGCTGGCCGATCTCCACGCCGTAAAGGCTCTGCCCGTTTTCCTCTCCCAGAAGCCCCGTGCGGATGCTGGCGTTGATTTCCAGCACCGACGACTCCAGATCCTCCACCGTCGTCTCCAATCGCTGCAAATTGGAAAATTTCTGGGTCAGCTCCTGGGAGTTGGCGGTGAGCCGCTGCTGCGTCTCCTGCTGGAAGGTGCCGAACTGGGACTGGGCCACGTAGCGCCCCTGCAGGCTCTTTTCCACCTCCTGCTGGAAGTGCTGGGTCAGGTCGGCGCTTTTGATGATCAGGGCCTTGATGGCGGAGAAATTCACGGCCTGATTCCCGCCGCTTCCGCCCCCGGCGGCGGGGGCAGCGGGAGCGGCGGGAGGGCTGGACTGCTGGGGAAGGGCGTCAAAGGCCACTTGCAGCTGCTGGGCCAGGGTGAACAGATACTTCTGCATTCGGCGCAGCTGCTCGGTTTCCGTGCCTCCGGAAAGCTCCGGCAGGCGAATTTCCACTCCCGTCAAAACAGATCACTTCCCTGCTGAATGGTTTTGGTCAGGTCGTACAGCCGCATTTCCCCGGTGCCCTCCAGCCGCAGCCGCAGATGGTCGCACCGCCGCACCACCGCGGGCACCGTCACCGTGCCCAGGGCGCTCCCCCGGAGGACGGCCAGAGGGTGCCACACCGGCTCCTCGTCATACCGGACGGAGAGCCGAAGCTGCGCGCCCTTGGCCAAAAACAGGCGCAGGCTCAGCCGACATAGATATTTGCTGTCCGGCAGCTCCGTGACCAAATCGCCCGTTTCCAGCATCCAGGGAAAATCCGCCTCCCCCCGGCCCAGCACCTCCCAGATGACCCCGCCGTCGTCCAGGAAGAACAGCTCCTCCCGGCAGGTGCAGAAGCACCTGGCCCGGGCGCCGTCCTCCCGGTGCCAGAGGCCGCGGGCGGTGTCGTAGACGAACAGGTGGGGCCGCTCCCCGGCGTCCAGCATGGA
The DNA here is from genome assembly GCA_964651615.1 of uncultured Oscillospiraceae bacterium. Classification (GTDB taxonomy): domain Bacteria; phylum Bacillota; class Clostridia; order Oscillospirales; family Oscillospiraceae; genus Faecousia. The sequence goes on from CAZYWM010000107.1 coordinate 3,300, forward strand.
GATGTAATACTTTCCCCGGAAGGCCCCCGCCGCGGCGTCGTGGTAGGCCTGCTCTCCCAGGGCCCGGGACACCTCCACCGGCAGCGCCCCGTCGTAGGCGCAGACCCCGGTGGGGGACTTGTAATACAGCGTCTCGCCCACGATGGCCAGGCTCTCCCCGCTGCCCTTCTGGACCCCCCGGCAGGGGGTGGTTTGCAGCCGGAAATTAGCGGGATAATTGCCGTAGATTTTGTGCAGGCAGTTCTCCCGGAAGAACAGGGGGTAGCCCAGATGCTGAATGGCTCCGGTGAAGGGCCCGTCCGAGCCCAGGCTCATGATGTAGCTGTCGGTGCTGGCCCCCTGGAAGCAGCTCCAGTTTTTGAAATCCCCCAGCTTGCTGGCGTAGATTTCGTTGACAATTTCCCCCGCCCGGTTGGGGCCATAGCGGCAGCCCCAGAGCCGGTTGCCGCACTCGATCACGTGGTCCATCAGCGGAAGCAGGCGGCTGAGGGTGACGGGGGTTTCCACGCTCACCTGCTTTTCCAGCAGCCCGGGAACCACCAGGAAATCCTCCCCCGTCAGGGCGATCACCCCCTGGGACGCCACCGCCTCCGGCGCGCCGGTGATCGTGATGCCGTCTCCCGCCTGGAAGCGTTTTTCGACGCCCGGGGCGGTGATTTTCACATAGGTGGCCTCCACGCTGACCCACATCCCCGACCCCGCCGACCACTGAACCAGGGTGGGGGGCTGCTGGGAGGTGTCCAGCCAGAGGCTCCGGTTCTCCGGCTCCCGGGGCTCCTCCGGCTGGATGTAGGCAGGCAGCAGGGTTTCTCCCAGGGAATTCACCGGGGTAAAGCTAACCGTGCCGGAAGAGGTGTACGACGCCTCCAGATTGCCGAAATCCGACAGGTCCAGGGTGTTGATGTACTTTTTGTCCGGGAAGATCACCACATAGGCTCCCATGGAGACAAGGTGCTTGGGGCAGTCCTCCTCCCGCTCCGAGAGCCCCATCTCCACGCGGTAGCCGTTTATCACGAATTTGCTCCCGTCCACCCAGCACAGGCTGTCCCGGGCGATGAGGCCCTGGGGGCTCGCCGGGGCGGCCAGCTTCCCCCGCCCGGGCCGGGTGGCGGCCAGGGGATACTGGTCGGAGGTAAAATTCTCCATGGCGGCGAATTCTCCGCGGCTGGGGCGGCGGGTAGCGTTGTAGCCCCCGAATACCGAGATGGTCTCCCGGTAGCTTGCGGGCGCCGCCAGTTTCACAAAGCGCATGGCATCCCTCCTAAAAGAAGTTCCGTCTGCCCGCCCCGGGGAGGCGGCGGCGCAGGGAATTGGCGTATTCCTGCCAGAGCGCCGTGAACAGGCTCATGGCGTTGTTGTACTTCAGATACTCCTGGTTGCTGTAGTCGATCTGGGCCTCCAGATAGCGAAAATACAGGGCATCCTCCGGCACGGTGAGCACCGACTCCGGCTCCAGGGGAGCTGTTTCCCCCTCCAGGCCGCACCGGCCGCGGAGCTGGGAGGCCATCCTCTCCACCTGGCCCAGCCAGAGGAGCTTATCCTCCAGGGAGTACAGGTTGTGCTTTTTCTCGTCCACCCACCCGATGGCTTCCATTGCCGTCATGGCTCAGTCCTTCTTTTCCAGCTGCTCCAGGGGCCGGGCGGCCATGTCCTCGAATTCCAGGGCCTGGGCCAGCATCTTCTCCTGGCGCTGCAGCACCTTCACCACGTACCAGGGCAGCTCCACCTCCACTCCCCGGGCAATCTGCCAGGTGTGGCCGTTGACTCCAACGAACACGTCCTCCTTGTCATTCCTGGTCAGAGGCAGCTTGATTTTTACCATCTTGATTTCCTTGTTTTCCATGTTTTTTCTCCTTTTCGTGATGTTTTGAAATATTTTCCGCCAGCGGCGGCCATGCCGTCCCCCACTGTCACTCGCTGGGCCCTGTAGCCCCGGGTCTTGACCCGCCCGGCGGGCAATGGCTTTTGAGTGTTCTGTTGAATGGAACCAGGCACTCAGGCAGTTGACATAGCGGGCGGGTCAAGACCCGCCCCTACGGGTGCCTGGCTGCCCGCCGCGGTCAGTTCATCTTGGCGGTGGGGGAGAAGGCGCTGCAGCACTCCACCCGGTACAGATAGGCCTGCTGCAAAATCTCAGCGGTCTGCATGGCCTTCCAGCCCACGGTGCTGCGCTGGTTCAGGGGGTCGGCGGTGCCGGCGCTGCCCAGCTGCTTGATGATGGTCTGCAGGCCGCCGCCGGTGACTTCGGTGACGCCGTAGGCCCCATTGGCGATGAACAGGCACCCAAATACCGCCAGGCCGCTGGGGCAGTCGTTGTCCGTGCCGGTGTACACCGCCGCCTCGGAGGTCTCCACGAAGCGGACACCGGCGATCCGGCCGATCTCCCCCTCGAACTGGTTCTCGGGCTTGCAATACTGGTGCATCTGCTCCCAGCGGGGGTCGGCCATGATGTCGTAGGCCACATAGGGGTGGAGGATGCACACATAGTCCCCGCCGAACTTGGGGGCGTTGCTGGCCTTGAGCATGGCCGCCACCTTCTTCACCACGTCCACGGTGAGCACACAGGTCTTGTCCAGGCCGGAGCGGTCAGTCACGGCAGTGACCGTGCCGTCGGATGCCACCTTGGGGCAGTAGTACACGTTGGTGCCGGACTGCAGGACGTTGCGGGTGATGGTGTCCAGGGTCAGTCCCGCCTGATGGCCCACCGCCCGGGTGGCCTCAAGTACGTTATTGTCGATGGCGGTCAGGTCCAGCACGTCGGACAGGCACACATAGTCGCCGTACTGGCGCACCTCCGCTTCCACGGCGGCGGCGGTCATCTTCCGGCCGTCGGGGGTCACGCCCTCGGTGAGGGGCTGGGTGGCCTTGGGCAGGGCGGCGTAGCGGCGGAACTGGATGCGCTTGCCCCCGTTTTTGGGGATGGGCCGCTTCTGACCGAACTGCATGTGAATCAGATTGGGGCTGGCCTCCTCCAGCAGGGCCCGGTCATAAAAGGTCTTGTTCTCCACGGAAAGCCCGGCGTCCGTGGTTACGTTTACGTTCTGCGCGAAATACTGCAAATTCATTTCCATACTGTTTTCTCCTTTTTGATTGTTGTAGATTTTTTGTCGGGGCGGCGATCTGCCTCCCGCTTCCCCGTCGGGGCGGGCCTTGACCCGCTCGCCAGGTAAAGCGCCTGAGCGTTTCGTTGAGTAGAACTAGGGAAAGGCTTCTGGGAAAGGCTCCCGAAGTGTAAGGGGAGCTGTCAGCGAAGCTGACTGAGGGACTGTACAGCAGGCACCTAAACCCTGTAACAAACCAATGTGGAAAGGTATGCCCTAATGGTTTGGGCTTCAGCGGCGCTGAAGTTCACCCCTGCCCCTGCCGGGGGCCTTCCTTTCTTGTTTCGGCAAGAAAGGAAGCAAAGAAGCCGCCTTAAGGGGCGCTGAATGTCGTGCTCCCGCACGCCAAAGCCGCCCCCTTAAGAATCCTCCGGCCGCACTTGGGAAGAGAGAGGAAGCTTTCGGATTTGGTTTGACGCAAAA
>CAZYWM010000108.1:0-6804 GCA_964651615.1 uncultured Oscillospiraceae bacterium
GGGCGGATCACCCCGCCTTTTCATCATTCTATTTCAATGTTCTTGATGCCATATTCCAGAATCAGGTTGATCAGCTCATTGCGGGAATGGTTGCTTTCGCTGGCAATTCTATCCAGGTCGGACAATATCTCTTCCCGAATCCGCACGGAAATAATCCGGCTGCCATCCTCGCCCCGTTTTTTGATTTTCAAAGGCTCGTTTTTCATTGCTTCCACCCCCGCAATCCATACTAATTATATATTGACAGATGAAATATTAATATGCTATAATCCGATTGCAATATACATATCTATTTGTAATACCTTTATTGATCGGATTGATGGCAGAAGTGTGGAAAAACAGCAAATAATGGGAGGTCGGTCGCCGTGGCACTTTTAATAATTGTGCTTGCAGCAGGATATGCCGCGGTTATTGTGGCTTCAATCTGTTATGGGAAAAAGGCGTCGGAATTTTTTTCTGAACATCAGGGCAAGGAGCCCTCTGCCGTTCCTTTTTATGGTGTGCTCATGGTGGGAGCGGTGGCGATTGCCGCGGTTTTCATGCACCTTGGCCTCCACCCCGGGTTTCTGATGGTGCTGCTTCCCGGATGGTTTGTGCCATCCTTTCTCATTCACCTTTGCACGACTTATTACCTCGAGGGCAAAAAAAGAGAGCACAAGGACGGGGAATCGCGGCAGCCAAAGGACCCATAAAAACGAAACAGGGAGCCGGATGGCTCCCTGCTGCTTTTTTAATGTATTGTATCAGTCTTTCTCCACCAGGAGCTCGGCGATCTGGATGGCGTTGGTGGCAGCGCCCTTGCGAACCTGGTCGCCGCAGCACCACAGGCACAGCCCGTTGTCATCGGTGAGGTCCGGGCGGATGCGGCCCACGAACACAATGTCCTGGTCGCTGGTGTCCAGGGGCATGGGGTATTGCTTCTTGGCCAGATCGTCCACCAGCTTGCAGCCGGGGGCCTGGGCAATGGCCTCCCTGGCCTGGGCCACAGAGACGGGCTTGTCAAAATGCAGGCTCACGGAGATGGAGTGGCTGCGCACCACCGGCACCCGGACACAGGTGCAGCTGACCTTCAATTCCGGCAGGTGCATAATCTTCCGGCCCTCGTTCTGCATCTTCATCTCCTCGCTGGTGTAGCCCTCATACTGCTCGCCGCCGATCTGGGGAATCAGGTTGTAGGCGATTTGATGGGAGAACACCTTGGGCTCATAGGTCTCCCCGTGGCCCAGGGCCTGCACCTCGTTCATCAGCTCGATGGGGCCGCCGGCGCCGGCACCGGAGACGGCCTGATAGGTGGAGGCGGTCATGGTGCGGATGGGGCTGATGGCGTTCAGGGCGTTCACCGCGGTGACGGTGATGATGGTGGAGCAGTTGGGATTGGAGATGATGCCATGGTGGCCCTTCACATCCTCGGGGTTGATCTCGGGGACGACCAGCGGCACATTGGGGTCCAGCCGGAAGGCGGAGGAGTTGTCAACAAACACGGCTCCGGCCCCCACGATGGCAGGGGCAAACCGCTTGGCAATGTCATTTTCGGCAGCGCCCAGCACAATGTCCACCCCCTGGAAGGCCTCGTCCCGGGCCTCCTGGATGGTCACGTCCTCCCCCCGGAATTTTAGCTGCTTCCCGGCGGAGCGGGCGGAGGCCAGGGGAACCAGCTTCCCCACGGGGAAATTCCGCTCCTCGAGAATCTTCATCATTTCCTGTCCCACAGCGCCGGTGGCGCCCAGGATGGCAACGGTATACTGCTTCATAAAAAAATTCCTCCTATTTCACGAAACTGTCATACAGCACTCGGATGGCGGTTTTGAAATCCTTGTTGTCCACGCCGAAGATGATGTTGAGTTCGTCGGGGCCCTGGTTAATCATGCGGATGTTGACCCCCGCCTCGCCCAGCGTTGCGAAAATCTTGCCGGAAATGCCGGGGCGGAAGGCCATCTTTCGGCCAACGGCAGCCACCACGGCGATCTGGTCGTGAATGGTCAGAGTGTCGGGCTCCAGCTCCTTCTGAATTTCCGCCATGATGGCATACAGGCAGGAGGAAACCGACTCGGTGGACATCACCACGGAAACATTGTCGATGCCGTTGGGCACATAGTCGATGGAGACGCCGTGCCGCTCAAAGATGGAGAGCACCTTGCGCAGATAGCCCACCTGGCCGGACAGGCCCCGCTTGCTCAGGGAAATCACGCTGAAATCCTTCTTGCCGGTGATGCCGGTAAGGAACCGGTTGGGGTCGGAGTCGCCGGAGAAGGACTCCTTAATCATGGTGCCCGGGTCCTGGGGCGCGTTGGTGTTGCGGATGTTCAGGGGGATGTTCTTCTCCCGGACGGGGAAGATGGTGCCCTCGTGGAGCACCTGGGCCCCGGAATAGCTCAGCTCCCGCAGCTCGTCGTAGGTGACTTCGGGGATGGTCTGGGGATCGTCCACAATTCGGGGGTCGGCCATGAGGATGCCGGACACGTCGGTCCAGTTCTCATACACGTCCGCATCCAGCGCCGCCGCGGCCAGCGCGCCGGTGATGTCGGAGCCGCCCCGGGTGAAGGTGCGGATTTTGCCGTCGGGCATTCTGCCGTAGAAGCCGGGAATCACCATCCCCAGGCCCTTGTCCCGCTCCTTCAGCAGAGAATAGGTGGCCTCCTGGTCCACGGAGCCGTCGAACTTGAAGCGAACCCAGTCGGCGGCGTCCACAAACTGGAAGCCCAGGAAGGCGGCCATCAGCTTGGCGGAGAAATACTCGCCCCGGCTGGCCAGCTCATCCTGGCTGACCATCTTCCGGTCCAGGCCGCTTTTCAGGGCGGCGAACTCAGACTCCAAATCCAGCTGGATGCCCAGCTCATCCCGGATTTCCAGATACCGGGAGCGGATCATCTCAAAAATATTGGAGCAGTCCACCCCGTACTGGGTGTGGGCGTGGCAGAGGTAGAGCAGGTCCGTAATCTTGTGATCGTCGGAGGAGCGCTTTCCGGCGGCGGAGACCACCACCACCCGGCGCTCCGGGTCGGCCGTCAGAATATCCCGAACCTTGCGGTACTGCCCGGCATCCGCCATGGAGCTGCCGCCAAATTTCACAACTTTCATGCAATGTCCTCTCTTCTATGAAAATCACTCCGCCAGAGCGGCGATGAAGGCCTGGGGATTCTCTTTCAGCCAGGCGTGCATTTCGCTGACGGCCACGGGAGCGGTGATCACAGCCTCCCCCCAGTGCTCGGCAGTCTCTCCGGTCCAATCGCCCCGGACGTAATAGCGCAGCTTCTGCTGGTTATCCGCCCGCTGGGGGATGGCGGAGGCGGTGTAGAAGCCCTTGCCGGAACGCACATCCACCAGGTCCTGCACCATATTGTATGCGGTGGGATACCGGCCTGCGCCCTGTCCATAGAAGCTCATCCGCTCGGAGGTCTCCCCCACGAAGGTAATCAGGTTGTAGTTCAGGGGCACGGCGGACTCCGGGGCGCCCTCCGCCACCAGGGTGGGCTGGACATAGGCGCTGAACCCATTCTCCGTCCGTTTGCCGGTGGAAATCAGCTTGCAGACCCGGCCGTGGGCCTTAAAATTCTCCACATCGGCGGCGGCGATCCGGCTGATGCCCGCGACGGGAACGCTCTGCTTCTCCAAAGAAATGCCGAAGGCGATGTTGGAGGAGAGAATCAGCTTGTGCCAGGTGTCGATGCCCTCCACGTCGGTGGCAGGGTTGGCCTCGGCATAGCCCAGCTTCTGGGCCTGGCGCAGGGTATCCAGATAGTCGGAGCCCCTGCGGGTCATGTTGTCCAGGATGTAGTTGCAGGTGCCGTTCATGATGCCGCCCACCTGATTGATTCGCTGAACCCGGAGGGAGCGCTCCAATTCGCTGAGCCAGCCGATGCCGCCGCCCACCGCGGCGGTGCAGCGGAGCTTGACCCCCATCTGGGCCGCCAGGGGGATGAGCTCATCATAGAAGGTGCACACCAGCGCCTTGTTGGAGCTGACCACGTTCTTCCCCGCTTTCAGCGCGGCGCTGACAAACTCAAAGCTGGGATGCAGCCCGCCCATGGCCTCCACCACGGTGTCGATCTCCGGGTCATTCAGGATGGCGTCGAAGCTCTTCACCGGCTGGGCATCCGGAAGCTGAATGTCCTCCAGGCACAGCACCTTCGTCACCTGCATGTCGTCACGGGCCCGGATGATCTCATAAACGCCCCGGCCAACCACGCCGAAGCCGCACAGTCCGATTTTCATATTACCCCTCCGTTATTCAAATTGTATGGGAAACTGGTCTCAAAACAGGGCGGTTTATGTATGCGATACAAAAACAATCATCCCCGTGAAAAGGTACTTGCAATTTTTCTCGGTTCAGTATATCATATACCTTGTCATATTTCAACTGCAACAAAAACCCAATGATTTCGACGAATATCCCTCGTTTTTGTGCAAATGAGTGAATTCGTAAGGAGGAAACTATGCTCTATCACTCCACCAGAAATACAGATTTTTATGTGGACAGCGCCCAGGCCGTGCTGGAGGGGCTGGCCCCGGACGGCGGGCTGTACATGCCGGAGGAGCTTCCCGCCTTTGACTGGCAGAAGTGCCTGGCGGGCTCCAGCCAGCAGATGTCCACCATGATTCTCTCCGCCCTGCTGCCGGACATTCCCCACATGGAGGATCTGGTGGCCCGGGCCTATACCGGCAAATTCCAGACCGAGGACCTGACCCCCACCGTAGCCGTGGGCGAGCGCACCGTGCTGGAGCTGTTCCGGGGCCCCACCGCCGCTTTTAAAGATGTGGCGCTGTCCATGCTGCCCCAGCTGCTCACCGCCGCCAAGGCCCAAAAGGGCATGGACAAGGACATTCTGATTCTCACCGCCACCTCCGGAGACACCGGCAAGGCGGCCCTGGTGGGCTTCCAGGATGTGCCCGGTATCCGCATCTGCGTGTTCTATCCCCATGGGGGCGTGAGCCTGGTTCAGCGCTCCCAGATGGTGACGCAGGAGGGCGGCAACGTGGCGGTGTGCGCCGTGAAGGGCAATTTCGACGATGCCCAGACCGGGGTGAAGCAGATTTTCGCCCAGTGCCAGGGACGGGAGCTGCCCTTCAGCCTGTCCAGCGCCAACTCCATCAACATCGGCCGTCTGGCTCCCCAGGTGATGTACTATTTCCGGGCCTACCGGGACCTGCTGGATGCCGGGAAAATCAAGCTGGGGGACAAGGTGAATTTCTCCGTACCCACAGGCAATTTCGGCGACATTCTGGCAGGCTACTTGGCCAAGCGCCTGGGGCTGCCGGTGGGGACGCTGATCTGCGCCTCCAACGCCAACAACGTGCTCACCGACTTCATCCGCACCGGCACCTATGACCGCCGCCGCCCCCTGCTGAAAACCACCTCCCCCTCCATGGACATTCTGGTGTCCTCCAATCTGGAGCGGCTGCTGTACCTGCTCTCCGGGGATACCGCCCTGGTGGCGGAGCTGATGGAAAAGCTCAGCCGGGAAGGGGTCTATACCGTGCCGGAGGCGCTGAAAAACGCCATCCAGAGGGAGTTCTGGGCCGGCTGCTGCGACGACGGCCGGGCCGCGGAGGTCATCGGCCGGGTGTATCGGGAGCAGGGCTATCTCTGCGACACCCACACCGCCGCCGGATTTGCCGCCGCCCAGGATTATGTGGCCGCCACCGGTGATCACGCTCCCATGGTGGTTCTCTCCACCGCCTCCCCCTATAAGTTCCCCGCCGCCGTACTCTCCGCCATCGGAGGGGACACCAGCGGCGACGAATTCCAGCAGATGGATCGGCTGCATGAGATCACCGGTGTCCCTGTCCCCCCTCCCCTGGCCGCTCTGCGGAATAAGAAGGAGCTGCACACCGACGTGATTGAGAAGGAGAAGATGCTGGATTACGTGCTGGCGCTGTAAATCGGCGGGCAATTTGCCTGCTTCCAGAAAGAGAGAATACTATGAAACAAGTAACCATTCGTGTTCCGGCCACCACGGCCAATCTGGGGCCGGGATTCGATGCCTTTGGCTGCGCCCTGAGCCTGTATACCGACGTGACCTTCGAGGAGACCGAGGATTTCGGCCTGGAGATCACCGGCTGCGACGAGGCCTACACCGGGCCGGACAACCTGGCCTACACCTCCTACTGCGCCGTGCTCTCCTCCCTCAACGAGGAGGTTCGGGGGGTGAAAATCCACATTGACGCCCACATCCCCATCTGCCGGGGCCTGGGCTCCTCCGCCGCCCTTCTGGTGGCCGGGGCCATGGGGGCCAACGTGCTCCGGGGCAACCGGCTCTCCACCCAGGGCCTGCTGAACATCACCAACGCCATGGAGGGCCACCCGGACAACCTGGCTCCCGCCTTCTACGGCGGCCTCACCGCCTCCATGGTGGAGGGCGGTCTGCCCGTCACCGTGAATTTTCCCCTGCACCCCGGCTGGGAGTTCCTGGCCCTGGTGCCGGATTTCGATCTGCCCACCAGCCTGGCCCGAAGCGTGCTGCCGGAGCAGGTGAGCCGGGGGGACGCTATTTATAATGTATCCCACGGCGCCATGGTGCTCAAAGCCCTGGAGCTGGGGGACGAAAAGCTGCTGCGCAACGGGATGCAGGACCGGCTCCATCAAAAGTACCGGAAAAAGCTGATTCCGGACTATGAGAAGATCGAGGCTCTGGTTCGCACCACCGGGGCGGCCTTCTGCCTCAGCGGCGCGGGCCCCACCCTGCTGTGCATCACCCGCAACCCCGGCCTGGAGGAGCGGCTCTCCGAAAAGCTCAGCGCCGTCACCGAGAAAGATTGGCAGATGCTCCCCCTCCACGTGGAGTTCCAGGGAGCCCACGTGATTCA
>CAZYWM010000109.1:0-6798 GCA_964651615.1 uncultured Oscillospiraceae bacterium
AGCCGCACGGAGAAGACCATCTGCCTGGCCGTCTCCCCCTCCTTGAAGGCCTATGGCATCAGCGGCCGGGCCCGGCTGTTTGAGGTGGTACAGAAGGTGGCGGAGGTGAATGCCTGCCGGAGGATGAATGCGCCGGGGAAAACCTTTACATCAAAGAGCGTGGATGCCCGGGAGCTGGAAGCCCACCGGGACTGGGAGGTGGACTATATCGCGGCTCCGCCCCGGATGGCAAAATACATGGAGGCCAGCTCCAAAATCTATGAGCTGTATCTGAAATACGTGGCTCCGGAGGACATCCATGTCTACTCCATCGACGAGGTGTTCATCGACGCCACGCCCTATTTGAAAACCTATGGGGTGGATGGCCGGGGCTTTGCGGAGCTGCTCATCCACCAGGTGCTCTCCCAAACGGGTATCACCGCCACCGCCGGGGTGGGCACCAATCTGTACCTGTGCAAGGTGGCCATGGACATTGTGGCAAAGCACGTGGAGGCGGACGAGCGGGGCGTGCGGATTGCCGAGCTGAATGAGCGCTCCTACCGGGAGCTCCTATGGGAGCACCGGCCCCTGACGGATTTCTGGCGGGTGGGCCGGGGCTATGCCAAGCGGCTGGAGAAGCGGGGACTCTATACCATGGGGGACATTGCCCGGTGTTCCCTGGGTGGGCCGGGGGACTTTTACAATGAGGAGCTGCTCTATTCCCTCTTTGGGGTGAACGCGGAGCTGCTCATCGACCACGCTTGGGGCTATGAGCCCTGCACCATTGCCCAGATCAAGGCCTACCGGCCTGCCGCCAATTCCATCTGCTCCGGCCAGGTGCTCACGCAAGCCTATCCCTGCGAGAAAGCCCGGCTGGTGCTTCGGGAGATGGCGGAGCAGCTGACGCTGGATTTGGTGGAGAAAAGCCTGGTGACCCGGCAGCTCACGTTGACCGTGGGCTACGACGTTGAGAGCCTGACCCGCCCGGACATTCACTACGCAGGCCCCGTGGTGACGGATCACTATGGCCGCCGGATTCCCAGACATTCCCACGGCACGGTGAATCTGGACCGGTGCATGTCCTCCACCCGGCGGATTATGGAGGCGGTGACGGAGCTTTTTGACCGGATTGTCAATCCGGCGCTGCTGGTGCGGCGGATGAGCCTGTCCGCCAATTTTCTGGAGCGGGAGGACGCCCCCACGTCCCAGACGGAATTTCAGCAGATGAATCTGTTTGCCGATGACCAGCAGGACACCGCCCTGGAGCGGGAAAGATGCCGCCAGAGAGCCATGCTGGACATCAAGAGGAAATACGGAAAGAACGCCATCTTCCGGGGGATGGACCTGGAAGAGGGAGCCACCACCATCGCCCGCAACGGCCAGATCGGCGGGCACAGAGCTTAGGAGGAAAACACAGTGAAAAACATCTATCAGACCAATCTGCAGCTGGAAAATGAGCGGTTCCTGCTCCGGTACACGGAAGAAAAGGACGCTCCCGATCTGCTGGAGGTGTACAGCGACAAAAACGCCCTGCCCTTTTTCAACAGCGACAACTGCCACGGGGACAATTTCTACTATCCCACTCTGGAGCGGATGAACCAGGCCCTGGACTTCTGGCGCTTTTCCTATGAAAAGGGCTACTTTGTCCGCTGGAGCATTGTGGATAAAACCATTGGGAAGGCCGTTGGAACTGTGGAGCTCTTTACCCGGGCCTCCGACGACTGGTTCAACGGCAGCGGGGTGCTCCGCCTGGATTTGAGAAGCGATTACGAAAACCGGGACTGCATCGAAAATCTGCTGGCGCTGCTGCTGAGCGTGGTGCCAGAATACTTTGGCCCCGCGGCAGTTACCAAGGCTCCCATCTACGCTGTGGAGCGGATTGCCGCTTTGCGCGCGCTGGGCTTTGCCCCCTCCCAGCATCTGCTGGTGGGGGAGGACGGTTACGGCTACAACGGCTACTGGGTGAAAGAATATGCCGGGGTATGAGGACATCATCCACCTGCCCCGGCCGGTATCCACCCGCCGAGCCAGAATGTCCATGGCGGACCGGGGGGCCCAGTTTGCCCCCTTCGCGGCCCTGACGGGGTATGAATCCGTGCTGGAGGAGAGCGCCCGGCTGACCGAGGCGGAGACCTTTTTGGATGAAAGCGGCAAGGAGCTGCTGAACCGGAAGCTGTGCTGCCTGGCGGAGCATCTGAAGACAATCGGCCCGGTTCGGTTCCTGTGCTATCAGGAGGATGGTCGGAAAGCCGGAGGCCGCCATGTCTGGCTGTCGGGAACCGTTAGAAAAATTGACCCTTACCGGCGCTCCGTCCTCTTGGAGGACGGACAGGAGTTTTCCATCGAGAGCATCCGTGCCATCGATGGGGTGGAGTGTGAGGAACCATGAGGGAACGGAGGGTAACTGTTATCCGCAGCGACCGGAAAAGTCTGAGCCTGGAAATCAAACCCGATGGAACCCTGCTGGCCCGTGCTCCCAGAAATCTTCCAGAGCGGGAAATCCGGCGCTTTTTGCAGGAAAAAACGGACTGGATTGAAAAGAGCCTGGCCAAGGTGGAAAGCGTAAACCGGGCGGGGGAGCAGGCCCCTCTGTCCCCGGAGGATATTCGTGCTCTTGCGGACAGGGCCCTTGCGGTGATCCCACCCCGGGTGCGGATGTTTGCCGCCCGGATGGGGGTGGACTATGGCCGCATCACCATCCGCAGTCAGACCGGCCGCTGGGGCAGCTGTTCCAGCTTGGGCAATCTGAATTTCAACTGCCTGCTGATGCTCTCACCCCCGGAGGTGCTGGATTATGTGATTGTCCACGAGCTGGCCCACCGGAAGGAAATGAACCATTCTCCTGCCTTCTGGGCCCAGGTGGAGGCGGTGCTGCCGGACTACCGGCAGCGGGAGAGATGGCTGAAAACCCAGGGGAAAATCCTCCTGGCCCGGATGCGAAGCGGAAAATAAGATGGGGGAACCTCTGATTCATCTGCCTGCGGACAGGCAATTGATTCAGGGGTTCCCTCATTTCGCGCATTGGCGGGTTATTCTTCATCATCCGAGAATAATCTTACAATTTCCTGACTGTTTACCGGGCGGGAGAAGTAATAGCCCTGAATCATATCCACACCCCATTCCCGGAGCTTTTCCACCTCTTCTTTCGTTTCCACCCCTTCTGAGACGATCCGATAGTTCATTTCATGGAGCACGGAAATCAGGCTGCGGTACAGAAAGGCCGCCTGGGGATCGTCATTCAGCCCTCTCAGCAGGGAACGGTCCATTTTGATGCAGGAGAAGGGCAGCTTCAAAACGGTGTTCAGGTTGGCGTATCCGGAACCGAAATCGTCCAGGCAGAGGGAGATGCCCGTATCCAGAAGCAAATCCAGAACCTCGTAAAGGCGGGCGCTGTATTCCGTTGCCACGGTCTCAGTCACTTCAAATTGAAAATAGGAAAATGGCAGATCAAACTCCCGAATGATGTCGATCAGGGCCTGGATATGCCCGTATTCCAGAATTTCCACGGGGGAGAGGTTAAACTTGATGTTTTGAATCCGCTCCATGATCTGCTCGTTTTCCTTGATAAAGCTGCAAACCCGCCGAAACTGGAGCAATCCGATTTTCAGAATGTGCCCAGCCCTTTCGGCCAGGGTGACAAAGACATCCGGCGGCACGTAGCCCAGCGTGGGATGCCAGAGCCGGCTCAGGGCCTCCAGGGTGACGTAACGGTTTTGCTTGAGGGAATAGACCGGCTGATAGTAGACATCAAACAGGTCTTTTTCAATGGCTTCGTTCAAAAAGATTTCAATTTCCTGCTCGTAGACAAAGCCGTTTATGGTTTTTTCGTCGGACTGGATCAATACGGTTTCCTTTGTCTCTTTTACCAGGGAAGTCATGTAGTCCACATAGGCGATGAATGTATTTTCCGGCAGCTTCTCTCCGTGGATAATGCCGCAGATGACCGCGGGAAAGGGAATGCTGCTGCCGTTCACCTGGAAATTGCTCTGGAAAAATTTCAAAATCCTGCCCCGGGTCTGCTCGTAGTCATCCAGCGTCTGCATGGCAAGGAAGAACCTTTTTCCGGAGATGCGAAATACCCGCACATAGGGACTGATCTGCTGTAATGCTTTTGAAATATCCACCAGAAGCTGATTTCCGGCGTTGTTTCCGAAAATTTTATTGACGTGCTTCAGCCGTGACAGATTGACCGAAATGATGTGGACCGTTTTCTTCCTGGCCCGCTGTTCGCAAAACCAATTGTCGAAATAGTGCTTGTCAAAGGCGCCTGTCAGATGATCTATGTAGGTGTTTGGATTGCCAATGGTTAAAAACAGTACGGCAACACCAACGCTGATGCCGAATCCGGTGGTCAGATATGTTTCAAACAGCGCCTGTATGACGACGCAGCCCGCCTCTATGAGCAGAAATTCCCACAGAATGCGTACGTCCCTGCCGGACAGCTCCTTCCTGTGGAGGATGGTTAGCAGGGCCAGGCTCCCGGCATACAAAAGGGCATAGTAATACATCAGCATGTAGAGCGGGCCATGGCAATAAACGCCGTCGGAGTCGATGTAAAAAATCAGCCCATCCCAATAGTTGATGACAATCAAAATGAAGATCAGCGCCGGAATGACCAGCCAAAGGGCCATCTCTTTTTGGATTTTTACCAGCGGTACCCCGCGCAGTGTCTGGGCGTAAAATATCAGAGCAATGGGAAGGGTCAGCTGGAGAAGGTAAAAAATGGTCAGAGAGGCCTTTGTGATGGTGGCAAGCTCAGGCTTTTGGGCCATGATCAGCAGCGTACATCCAATGTCAAACCCCACATCAGCCAGGGCTGTTATGATAAAAAAGTAAAAAATGCGGGTGCTTGTATTGTCCAGCTTCTTCTGACTTTTGAAGTGGTATAGGATGATGAGAAGCAAGATCAGGCCTGCAAACAAAAAATCCAGGTTGTAATTTTTCATATAGATTTACCTTCATTTACAGTTGAGTAAATTTTTATTTGCAATATACTTCCAGTTGCTGATGGTTTTCCAACTGCCGTCTTCGTTGGAAAAGTCACTCCATCCTCTGTCGATGGAGAGGCGGTACTGGTTGTTCCTGTTAAATTTTTGAATTGCGTGATCAAGGCGATGGAACCATTCCTCTTTCGGCATCTGGGAATCCTCCAGAATCACGCAGAACTCATCTGCTTCAATGCGATAGCATCGACCGGCCTTCCCGAAGGTCTCCGAAATGCACCTGGCAGCGCCGAGAATCAGCTCGTCTCCCGCCGCATGGCCGGATTCCTCGTTGGTGTTTTTCACCTGGTTGACTCTGAAAAGAATCAGAGCCGCGTTTGTGTATTTTACGGGATTTTTTTGGATTTCCGACAAATAGTCATCGAAGGGCTGCCGGTTTTCCATTCCGGTCATCCCATCTTCACGGAGCATCCGCTGGTATATCTGCATTTCCGTGCGGTAGTGGATATTTTCTGCCATAATCATCACAATGTTCCCAAGAATAATCATGACGAAAAGGAAAATCCCGATTTCAAAAATGGTGCCATAGTAGGGGACTCCCCAAATCCAGTACAGGATCAGCGCAAGGATGCCGCTGGAACCCAGCAGCGCATAGGCGCTCAGAACCATTTCGGTATCGCGGCTTTTCTCCTTCCGGTGCTCCCGGATCAGCAGGAGGCAGGAAATTCCAACCCCGGCCGCAAGCAGCAGGTGGGTTGCAAACAGCATGTCCCGGAACTCGATTCCCAGCGCCTGATGAAGAACTCCCTGCAGGATCGCGTTGCAGTAAAAAAGCCTGATCAGCCAGTCCAGAACCCGGTACTTTTCCAACCCGGGGGTATGCTTTATGAAATACAGCATGGGGACGGCCAGGAGCATAAAGGCATAAAAGGAGATGATGCAGACCACGGGAGCGTTTCCGGATTGAATCTGGGTCAGCGGGGTGTCGGTAAGAAACCAAACGCTGCAAATAAACAAAAACATGGCGGTATCAAAAATCCGCTTTTGCTCAATGCGCGCGAAATGCAGATAGATGGTAATTCCCACTGCGATCATCCCCAGCAGGGCGAACAGGAAGGCAACGCCGATGATCGCGGCGGTATTCATGAAGTGGCGCCACATAACGGCGCTTCCGGTTCCAATGTAAAACGGGGAGAGGGTGTACTTTCCGGTCGGTTCCTTTTCATAGGTTACTTTCAGCGTTGCCACTTCAATGTCCGCCGGAATGGGGATGTCGCATACATACTTTGACTTCATCTGATTGTTTCTGGGGAAATATTCATCAGAGTATTCGTAGAGAATCTGATCGTGCATGGAAACCAGAAGCCCGTGCTCGATCCCCTTTATCGTCAGCATCATGCCCGCGGCATCCTGTGTCAGGCTGTCATTATAGAGAACCAGCGGCCCCTCACCTGGGTGCCTGATGGTGGCGGGAAGTGTTACGGATGTTTTTACGCCATCTTCCATATAGTACCAGCCGTCATCCAGAGGTACAAGCCGCGCTTTTTCTCCTGCCTGGTCCGGAGCGGATGGGAGGGAGGCAATCAGTACAACAAAGATAGCCGCAACTGCCAGAATCAGGAGGATGGGTTCCTTCTTGAATTTCTGCAAAACAGAGACACTCCTTTCTGCGTATCCACACTGGCGCGTAGAGTTGGGACAATATCGCCAAATCGATTCGATTTACACAATCATTGTATTGCTTTATGCCCAAAAAGTCAAGGCGGCGCCTTCCGATAATTGTTGGAAAAGGGACAACCAGCGGTGAATAGAGTATGTTGAGGTGATTGCCAATGCTGCTCTCCGCATGGCTGATGCTGAACAGCCTGCTTTATTC
>CAZYWM010000110.1:0-6687 GCA_964651615.1 uncultured Oscillospiraceae bacterium
GGCTGCGCCATTTTCAAAAGTGAGGGGCGGGAAGGCATGAGAAAGCTGTTTTGGTTTACGGTGGGATTTGCCTGTGGATGCGGACTGTGCGTTAGCTTTCTCTGGCGGCATCCGCTGCTGCCCCTGCTGATTTATGCGCTGGCGTCCAGCGTGCTCTGCCTGGCGCTGGCGAGGAAGAACGATCTGCTCCGGATTCCAGCGGCGCTGCTGCTGGGCCTGAGCGTTTCGCTGGGGTGGTTTTCCCTGTTCTGGGGGCGGTATATCCAGGCTGCTCAGCCCATGGATGGACAAATCGTTCATCTCCAGGTGGTTGCCACGGACTACAGTGAGAAAACCGACTATGGCCTTTCTGTGGATGGCATCGCAAAGCTGGAGGGAAACTACTACCGTTTGCGGCTTTTTCAAAAGGACGATACCTGGATGGAGCCGGGGGATGTTCTGGAAAGCGACGTCCTTCTTCGGATGACAACGCCGGGAGGGAGAAAGGAATCCTCCTACTATCAGGGCACCGGCATGTTTCTGACGGCGACCCAGAGGACGCAGACGGCGCTTTCCCATGTGGAGCAGGGGGATTTCTGGTTCCTTCCGGCCCGGATTGCGGCGGAGGTGAAAAACCGGATTGTCCGCTTCTTCCCGGAGGACACAGCTCCCTTTGCCAAGGCGCTGCTGCTGGGGGATACCTCGGATTTGAGCTACAGCCAGGATACCGCCTTGAAGCTCAGCGGAATTCGCCATGTGACGGCTGTGTCGGGCCTCCACATCTCAATTTTGTTTGCGCTGGTGTTTTTCTTCCTCAAATTCCATCGCTGGCTGGTGCTCCTGGTTTCCACGCCGCTGCTCCTGTTTTTCGCCGCAATGACCGGCTTTTCTCCCTCGGTGACTCGTGCCTGCCTGATGTATTTCCTCATCGCCCTCAGTCAGGCGGTTTTTGAGGAGTATGACACGCTGACCAGTCTCGCCTTCGCGTGCCTGGTGATGCTGCTGCTGAATCCCTTTGTGCTGCTGTCCGTCAGCTTTCAGCTTTCGGTTGCCAGCGTGGCGGGCATCCTTCTGTTTGCCTCCGCTTCCGGCCGGTGGCTGCTGGAGCGGATTCCCAACGGGAAGAAGAAGGGGATTCGGGGGAATCTCGCCAGGTGGTTTGCCGGTTCCGTTTCCGTCTCTGTCAGCGCGCTGACCTTTTCGGCTCCCCTGAGCGCCTGCTATTTTGGCACCGTCAGCCTCATTGGAGTTGTGACAAATCTTTTGACCATTTGGGTGATTGGCTTTTTGTTCTATGGAATTGGAGCGGTGGGCATTCTGGGCGGCGCTTTCCCTTCCGTTTGCCGGTGGCTGGGCAATATCCTTGCATGGCCCATTCGATATGTGCTGTTTACCGCCCGGCTTTTGTCGAAAATACCCTTTGCGGCAGTCTATACCGAAAGCAGATTCATTTTGTGCTGGCTGATACTCTGCTATGTCCTGCTGGCGTTGTTTCTGATTTCCGGAAGGAGGAAGGGCCGCTGCTTCTTCGCGGTGGGGGCGGTCTGCCTGGCGGCAGCCATGGCTGCGTCGGTGATTCAGCCCCGAATGGACAACCTGCGGCTGAATGTGCTGGATGTGGGGGAGGGACAGGCCATCCTGCTTCAAACTGGAGGAGAACACTATCTCATCGACTGCGGCGGAGACAGCGAGGAGCGGACGGCGGACCGGGTGGCCCAAACCCTCCTGAGCCAGGGGGTGTTCCATCTGGACGGGGTCGTGCTGACCCACTATGACCGGGATCACGTGGGCGGCCTGGAAAATCTTCTGACCAGGATACCGGCGGAGCATTTCTACCTGCCCGACCAGGGAGAGGTCCAAATCTCCCAGGAGGAAGCGAACATGTGCACCCTGGTTGCCAGGGATACGGAAATCCCTGTGGGCCATGGAAAGCTGGTGCTTTTGGAGCCGGGTGGCGAGAATTCAAACAACGAAAACTGCATGTGCGTCTTGTTTGAATCAGAAGAGTGTGTTATACTGATTACCGGAGACCGGGGCCGCAGCGGGGAGCGCCGTCTGCTGGCCAGCTACACCCTGCCGGATGTGGATGTTTTGATTGCCGGGCACCATGGCTCCAAAAATTCCACCACCGAGGAGCTGCTTCGGGCTGTCCGGCCGGAGACGGTGATTATTTCGGTGGGGAAAAATAACCGCTACGGCCATCCCGCCCAAGAGCTGCTGGACCGGCTGGCGGAATATAACTGCACCGTATACCGGACGGACGAGATGGGTTCGGTTTTGGTCAGGAGGTAAATATGGCGAAGAAACCCCTTTCCGATGGGGCCTTCCAAAGCCTGAAGGCCGCTGTTCGGAATAAAAATATGGACAGGCTCTATTTCTTTTACGGAGAAGAGTCCTTCCTCATGTCCTATTATTTGGAAACAATTCGGAAGCTGCTTCTGGACCCGCTGACGGAGTCTTTTAATTACCACCGCTTCACCAGCGAGAATTTTGACCTGACCGCCTTTTTGGAGGCGGTGGAGAACCTGCCCATGATGGCGGAGCACACCCTGGTGCAGGTGGATGATATTGATCTGTTTAAGCTGAACGAGTCGGAGCGGGAGAAAATTGCCGCCGTCTTTTCGGACATTCCCGAATACTGCACGATTGTGTTTACCTATCTCACCATAGAGTGGAAGCCGGACAAGCGGATGAAAAAGCTGTGGGAGCAGATCGATTCCCACGGCCTGGCGGTGGAGTTCCGCAAGCAGGACATCAGGGAGCTGGTGCCCTGGATTTCCCGGCATTTTGCCGCCCAGCAGAAGAAGATTTCCAACGACCTGTGCGCCTATCTGATTGACATCACCGGCGGAACCATGACGGCCCTCAGCGGCGAGATTCAGAAAATCTGCGCCTATTCCGGCACGCAGGAGATCAGAAAGTCCGACATTGACGCGGTGACGGAGCCGGTGCTGGACGCGGTGGTGTTCCAGATGACCGACCGGATCAGCGAGGGGGCCTATGAAAAGGCCTTCCAGAGCCTGAGCCAGCTGCTGAAAATGCAGCAGGAGCCCCTGGCCATCCTGGGCGCCCTGGGCAGCCATTTTCGCCGGCTGCTGGTGGGGAAATGCCTGATGGAGCAGGGAAAATCCGCCTATGAGCTGCAAAAGCTCTGCGGCATCCCCGACTATCCCGCCAGAAAAATCATGGAATCCGCCAGACGGATGGACAAATCCTTCTGCGGCCGGGCCTCGGAGCTGGTGCTGGAGACGGACTACAGGATGAAAACCTCCTTCGACGACAGCCAGCGGCTTTTGGAGATGCTGATCCTCCAGCTGGCAGCGGAGGCGTCCCATGGTTAAGATTCGGGAGGCCATTGTGGTGGAGGGGCGCTACGATAAAAACACCCTGGGGCAAATCGTGGACACAGCCATTTTCGAGACTCACGGCTTTGGCATTTTTAAGGACCGGGAGCAGATGGAGCTTCTGCGCCGGGTGGCCCGGCGGCGGGGACTGATTGTTTTCACCGACTCCGATGGGGCGGGCTTTGTGATTCGCAACCATCTGAAAAGCGCCATCCCCGCCGCGTTTTTGAAGCACGCCTACATTCCGGACATTCCGGGGAAGGAGAAGCGAAAGGCTGCCCCGGGAAAGGAAGGAAAGCTGGGGGTGGAGGGCATGACCAGGGAAGTGATCCTGGATGCCTTGAGGGCCTCCGGCGCAACCTTTGAGGATAGCACAGCCGGAAACTGCGGGGAAATCACAAAGCAGGATTTCTGCGAGCTGGGCCTCTCCGGCGGGGCCGACAGCAGCCGCAAGCGGCTGGCCCTGCAAAAAAAGCTGAATCTGCCGGAGCATATGAGCGCCAACGCGCTGCTGCAGGCGCTGAACCTGCTGTATACAACAGATGAGCTTTCCGATTTGGTGAAAGCGTTGGAGAAAGACAATGGTTGATATATCTGTAAGCAATCTGACGAAATTTTTTGTGATTGGAGAGAACCTGCTGCAAGGGCTGACCTTTGACGTGCAGGAAGGGGAGTGCGTCGCCATCCTGGGCCGGAACGGCTGCGGGAAGACCACCTTATTCCGGATTCTGACCAAGGAGCTGGATTTTGACGAGGGAGAGGTGTATGTCAATCCCAACAAGCGCCTGGGGCTGATCTCCCAGATTCCGGTTTTCCCGGAGGGCTACACCGTGGAGGATGTGCTTCGCTCCGCCTATGCCGAGCTGATGAAGGTTCAAAGGGAAATGATTTCCCTGGAGAAGAGCATGCAGACCGGCGCCACGGCGGAGCAGCTGCGGCGCTATGATGTCCTGTCCAACCGGTTCCAGGCCGGTGGCGGCTACGAAATGGACGTGGAGGTTGACAAAATCTGCAATGGCCTGAGCATCACCCAGGAGCAGCGAGGCCAGGAATTTGCCAGCCTTTCCGGCGGCGAGAAGACCAGGGTGAACCTGGCCCGGCTGCTGCTGGAAAAGACGGATATTCTGCTGCTGGACGAGCCCACCAACCATCTGGACCTGAACAGCGTGGAGTGGCTGGAGCAGTATATCAATTCCTTCAAGGGGACGGTGCTGGCCATCTCCCATGACCGCTATTTCATCGACCAGGTGGCCGACCGGGTCATCGAAATCACCGACGGCCACGCGGAATTCTATTCCGGCAACTACTCCTTCTATATGGACGAGAAGCAGGCTCGGTTCGACCTGCAAATGAAGCAGTATGAGCAGGAGCAGGCCAAGCTGAAGCAGCTGGGCTTTACCGTGGAGCGGATGAAGGGCTGGGGCATCAACAACCGGACGCTCTACCGCCGGGCCATGTCCATCCAGCACCGGATGGACCGCATCCGGAAAACCGAAAAGCCCAAGGCGGAGCGAACCATGAAGGCCTCCTTCGGGGAAAAGGATTTCTCCGGAGACGTGGTGTTCAAGATGAAAGGAGTCTCCAAAGCCTTTGGGGACCGGACGCTGTTCTCCGACGTGAATCTGAATGTGGAGGCAGGGGAGCGGATTGCCCTGCTGGGAGACAACGGCACCGGCAAGTCCACCTTCATCAAATGCCTGCTGGGGGAGGAGGATTGCGCCGGAAAAATCCAGTTTGGCCCCACGGTGAAATGGGGATACTTACCCCAGATCATTCATTTCGACCACCCGGAGCGCAGCCTCTACGACACCATGCTCTATGAAAAGAACTGCACCCCCCAGACCGCCCGGGACCGGCTGGGAGCCTTCATGTTCCAGGGGGAGGATGTGTTCAAAAGCGTGGGCAATCTCTCCGGCGGCGAGCAGTCCCGGTTGAGGCTGTGTATGCTGATGGATGAAAAAATCAATCTGCTGATTCTGGACGAGCCCACCAACCATCTGGACATTGCCTCCCGGGAATGGGTGGAGGCGGCCATCGAGGAATTCGAGGGCGTGCTGCTCTTCGTATCCCATGACCGGTACTTCATCGAAAAATTCGCGGAGCGGATTTGGCTGCTGGAGGACGGCGCCATCCGGGACTTCCGCTGCGGCTACCAGAAATACCGCTCCATTCTGGAGCATGAGCGGGCCGCCATGCCTGCCCCGAAGCAGCCGCCCAGGGAGAAGAAGGAAAAACCCAAGGGCGGAACCAAGGACGCCGAGAAGCTGGTTCGCCGCCTGGAGCGGGAGATCGAAAAGCAGGAGGCGGCAATTTCGGAGCTGGACGCCAGGGTTCAGGCCGCCGCCGCGGACTATCAGGAGCTTTCCCGCCTGATGGAGGAAAAGGAACAGGCGGAGGCGGTGCTGATGGATTTGATGGAACAGTGGGAAGCGGCCCAGAGCTGAAAAGCGGGAGAAATCCCGTGAGATCATAGGTTGACATGTTTTCCAAACCGGCCTATAATAGGCTGGAAAAATAAAGAAGGAGCGAATTTTGTAATGAGTTCTTGCAATGGCAATTGTTCCAGCTGCGGTTCCGACTGCGCCGACCGCAAGGCTGAGAGCCTGCTGGCTTCCCTGAACCCCAAGTCCACCGTGAAAAAGGTGATTGCGGTGGTATCCGGCAAGGGCGGCGTGGGCAAGTCCACCGTCACCTCCATGCTGGCCGTGGCCATGGCCCGGGAGGGAAAGCGGGTCGGCATCCTGGATGCGGACATCACCGGCCCCTCCGTCCCCACCGCCTTTGGCGTGACGGAGTGCCAGGGGGCGGATACCGACGGGCTGTACCCCGCGCTGACCCGCGGCGGCATTCAGGTCATGTCCATCAATCTGCTGCTGGATAATCCCGCCGACCCTGTGGTGTGGCGGGGCCCGGTGATCGCCGGAGCGGTGAAGCAGTTCTGGACGGATGTAATCTGGGAGGATGTGGACTATCTGTTCGTGGATATGCCTCCCGGAACCGGCGACGTGCCCCTGACCGTGTTCCAAAGCCTGCCGGTCAACGGCATCGTCATTGTCACCAGCCCTCAGGATTTGGTGTCCATGATTGTGAACAAGGCTGTGAAAATGGCGGACATGATGCACATTCCCGTTCTGGGCTTTGTGGAGAACTATTCCTACCTCCAGTGCCCGGACTGCGGCAAGAAAATCAATGTGTTTGGCAAGAGCCACCTGGACACCATCGCCCAGGAGCACGGCCTGCCCATTCTGGCCCGGCTGCCCATCGACCCCGCTGTGGCCCAGGCCTATGACAACGGTCAGATGGAGACGGTGAACACCGACGCCCTGGCCGAGGCCATCCAGGCAGTCAAGGCTGCTGAATAACA
>CAZYWM010000111.1:0-6587 GCA_964651615.1 uncultured Oscillospiraceae bacterium
TTCAGTTTTCGCTGTCGGGCATTTGAATGGCCAGATACTGGTTCAGGGCATCCAGCACGCTCTCATCCTTCAAAGTGATGGAGATTTCAATGCGCCGGTTCTGGGCCTGACCTTCCATGGTATCGTTGCTGGCCACGGGACGGGTGGAGCTGTATCCGGCGGCGCAGAAATACTGGGCGTAGGGTTTCAGCACGCCGTTTTGCGTGGTCATCATGTAGTTCAGCACGGAGTTGGCCCGGTCGGAGGAGAGCTTCCGGTTGATCGCGTCGCTGCCGGTGCTGTCCGCGTGGCCGCCGATGACAATGGTGTCCACATATTGCAGACTGTCGCTGGAAGCCAGGAAGCTGGCAAAGCCGGAGGCCAGCTGATCCAGCACCGCCTTGGAGTTGGCCTTCAACTCGGCGGAGCCCCGGTCAAAGAGCACGCTCTCGCTGAGAATCAGGCTGCCGGTGTCGCTGATGGAGATGGTGTTGGAGTTGCCCATGACCTGCTCCACGTTTTGTCGGATTTTTTCCACAATGTCCACCCGGAGGAAGGCCGCCGCCTGCATCTGGGCCCGAACCTGGCTCAGCTCGGCCTGGGTGTCGTTCAGGTAGATCTGCTGCCGCTCCATCTGGGCCTGCTGCTGGGCGATGGTGGCCTCCTGGTCGGCGATGTCCTTTTGCTGCTGGAGAATGTAGTCCGCCTGCTGGGAAATGTTTGCCTCCTGCTGGCGGAGCTTCTCCTGCTGCTCGTCTAGCTTGATCTGCTGCTGATCCATATCCTGCCGGGCCGCTTCCAGATCGTCGGAGATGGATTGCAGCTCCTTTTCCTTGTCCTCCACCTGAGCGGAGGCGATGGAGAGCTGGTCCAAAGTGTCCTTCAGCTCCTCCTCTTTGTGGAGCAGGTCATTGTTGGTGATGATGTTCTGGATGTAGGCCAGCAGCATCAGAAAGAACAGAATCAGGGCCACGGCGGACATCATGTCCGTATAAGAGGGCCAGAAGCCCTGCTCCCCTCCGGTGTCGGCGCCGGAGGAAGGCTTGCGCATTCGTTTCATCGGTTGCTGCCTCCCTCGGGTCCACGGGTCACACGGCGAATGGCGGCGGACAGCTCCCGCACGGCCACGTCCATCCGCTCCACGGTGCCCCGGAGGTTGTAGTCGAATTCAGAGAAGTCCCGCACGCCCTTGTTGAAGGAGTCCACGGTGGAGCTGAATCCGTCCAGGGTTTTCAGCAGCGCATCGGTGGAGTCTTTCAGGGAGGAGTCCATGGCGTTGGCGGCGGTGTTCATGCCGCCGATCATCCGCTTGACCAGCTCGGAGTCGTCCTTCACCCGGTCGGTGCTCAGCCGGGGAGCGGTGCGGTGGTCCAGCCACAGCTCCATCTCGTTTTCCAGCTCCTGGCGGATGGCCTCAGGGTTGAAGATGGTGCGCAGAATGGTGAGGATGATGGAGCAGCCCACGCCGAACAGGGAGGTGTAGAAGGCCACGCCCATGCCGGACAGGGCGGAGAGCAGGCCGCTGCCCATGTTGTTCAGCTCGTTCTGCCAGTCGGCAGTGCTGCCCAGAAGCGCTGACAGGGAGGACACGGACAGGCTCAGGCCCAGGAAGGTGCCAAGCAGGCCCATGGTGACGAACAGGGAGACCGCATTGCTCAAAAACCGCTCAAACATCAAATAGGTATGCAGATTGTTGGTGATGGCGCTGCTGACAATGGCGGGGGTGTTGGTGTCCGGGCCGAAGGTTTTGTAGGCGGTGGTGAAGTCCTGCAAAGCGTCGTGCATCACCCGGCTGCGGTAGGTGTCCCCGGTGACGGCCAGCTTGGTCTGACGCCGGTAAGTCTGGCAAACCACCAGCAGCATGGCCAGGGAGACGGTGAACAGCGCCAGAATAATCAAGATGACCAGCACGCTGACGGGGTGCATATTGGCGAGAAGTTTCATAATGGGCCTCCTTCATTGTCCGGGGTTCCCCCTCGACAATTTTTTGTATATTCCCCATCATTTTATCATGGAACCCCCTATTCATCAATAGCCCTAAGAAAAATCTAAGAAATTTTTTCTTGTTTTATATTTTTTATCCACTCTTTACAAATTGCCGGCAGAATGGTATAAATATCTTATTAAAAGGCAAAGGGAGGCAGAAAAATGTTCAGCAATATCGGCGGTAAAATTCAGACGACGGGAAAGGCGCTCTGCTGGATCGGGATTATTTGCAGCGTGGCTTCGGGTCTGGGCATGGTGATTTACGGAGTGAAAGCAATGCAGTGGGAATTTGAGCATGGGCTGCTGCTGGTGCTGGGAGGCGTCGGTGTGACGCTGCTGGGCGCCCTGCTGAGCTGGGTGGGCAGCTTCTTCGTCATCGGCTTCGGCGTCCTGGTGGAAAATTCCGACATTCTGGCGGCCCACGCCGAAAAGAGCGGATATTGATTCCTTATCAGACGTTAGTTCCCCGAGATTTCCCTTGATTTTTCTGGACGGGTGTGATACCACAACTTCGCGACGCAATTCAATATTTTGGAGTAAGTGTAAAGGATGTGTTTTTACTTTGGTAAAAACGCACCCTCCATTTTGGCATCCTTTGTGCTTGCTCAAATGAATTGCGTCGCGGCAAATGAGGCTATGCGTTTTCCGGTGCGTAGCTTCGGCTGCGCACTTTTTTATTTTTGGGGCGTAAAAGAAAAAGTACATTGGAAGGCACTCGTATTACAGAGAATGGAGGAAAGAAAATGGATAAAGAGCTATCATCACAACAATTACAGGAATATTTGCGGCAGATTCTTGAACTGGAAAAGCAAAATCAAACGGTGGAGCAAACCTATAATAATTATTGTATAAAGATGAAAAGCTTGGCTGTTCCCCGGTGCAAGGTACCGGCGAGGCCGTCAGATAGATATGAAGTGTCAATGGCATATGCAACTTGGAGGGGAATATTTCATGGCCTGATAGGACTTGCAATTTGCTTGGCAGTTGGGTTTGGGCTGGCTGCTCTGCTGGAGGCCTGCCAAACCGATGGAGGGCTTATCATTACTTTACTGGGGATTCTCTCATGATTTTTAAGCCCACTGCTGAGATGGGCAGGCGTGATAATAGGAATCTTATGGTTCGGTTTATCTACTATAAATTCACGCACGGATGCAGAACTTGTCAACAAGGAAACCCGAAACAATCGGGTAGATTATGAAATACGTTTGGATAACTACCAGAAAGATCAGGCCCGCATAAAGCGGGAAGTTGCGCTTCTGCCTGGGCTCAGAAAGGACACGGAGACGCTGGAGGAGCGCCGGGAAAAGGCCAAAGAACTTCTGGATCAATTTTATTCGCTTGAAATTATTCGCCCCAAATACCGCAGTATGGTATGCGTTGCTACGTTCTTGGAGTATCTGGAAAACGAACGCTGCTATAAACTTACCGGGCCGGACGGTTGCTATAATAAATTTGAAGATGAGCTTCGTCAGGGCATTATTATCAATCAGCTGACGAATATTTCCAACCAGCTGGCTCAGATTCGACAGAATCAGGAACTATTGGCGGATGCCTTGGACGAAATTCAGCACAACACCAACAGTCTGTGCTCTGGATTGCAGCAGGTTGACACAAAGTTAAGTTCCATTCAGCAGGATACACAGATAGCAGCCTGGTATTCTCAGCAGACAGCGGAAGAACAGCTTGCTATGAACCGCTATATTGTAATACGCGACTGGGTAAAAGGGAATATATAGGGAAAGCGCCCTCTGAACAAGATTTGAATTCTATTCTTGCCTGTTCGAAATTGGGAAGCTATTACAGCAATACAAAGGAGGAAGGACAATGTTTCTTAAACGCAAGGGACAGGGCTATGCTGCTGCGTTGGTGGAATGCAAACACGGTGGGCATCGGCGGAGGAGTGGGAAGCTATGGACGAGAGTAATTAGCGTTGCCTGTTTTGCGATGATTGCGGCGCTTCTGATGACGCAGGATGCCACTGCGGGGCGCCGGGATGATACGACAACAGCCCAAGATAGCATTAGTGCAGGATACAATCATACCATAGGCCTTAAAGCCGATGGTACCGTGCTGGCTGTAGGAGACAACTGGGGTAATCAGTGTGGTGTCAACAGTTGGCATAATATTGCGGCTGTCAGTGCGGGAAATGGGCATACAGTAGGCCTGAAATCTGATGGTACTGTAGTAGCTGTGGGGGAAACTTGGGAAGGTGCGTGCAACGTCGGCAGTTGGCGGGATATTGTGGCTGTCAGCGCAGGCGGGTTCCATACTGTAGGCCTGAAAGCCGACGGTACTGTGTTGGCTACGGGACGCAATTTGACCTATGGGAACTCCTACGAGGATACTTATTGTGGCCAGTGCGATATTAGTGATTGGCGGAATATTTGGGCTATTGCGGCGGGAGACACGCATACCGTAGGCTTGAAAACCGATGGCACTGTGGTAGCGGTTGGTTCCAATGAGTATGGCCAGTGCAATATCAGCGGCTGGCGGGACATTGTTGCCATCAGCGCAAAATACAATCATACGGTAGGCCTTAAATCAGGTGGTACTGTAGTAGCCATAGGAAGTAATTTGTGTGGCCAGTGTGATGTCGATGGTTGGCGTGATGTTGTAGCTGTCAGCACAGGGCGTGATCATACGGTAGGCCTTAAATCCGATGGTAGTGTAGTAGCCGTAGGAAGTAATCTGCATGGCCAGTGTGATGTCAGCGGTTGGCGGGATATTGTGGCCATCAGTGCAGGACGTCTTTTCACCATAGGGCTAAAATCCAATGGAACTGTGGTAGCTGTGGGAGACAATAGCTCAGGCCAGTGCAGTGTCAGTAGTTGGAAGGACATGAACCTCCCGGCAGCAAAGCAGCCTACTGTTGTCCACCCGGCCAAACGGCCAACAGAAGCAGCTAAGCCAGTGATTATTGGAAAATCGGATTTTGACGTGGAGTCAACATTTGGGTATACAAAGGCTTGGGAAATCCGTGATTATTTTGGAACGGAATGTTTAGTGACCTCACTGGCATTCCTGGACAACGATACTTTTTGCTGCTGCATAGGGTATCGTTTCTCCGAATGGTCAGCTGCGTTTAAAGGAACTTATGAAGTGAATGGAGATGAGATCACTCTTCGGTACACATGGAATGGCAAGGAAATGGAGAACTCCTATCAGATTAGATGGGAAGAGCAAATCATGAAGCTGACATCCGATATAGGCCTGAATTTGGTTCACCAGGCAGGATCGAAGTACCATTTTGAAGAGGATTCCGATTTTACGGCTGATGGGTTGCTGTATCAGGTTGAGCTGTTTGCGCTCCCTTCCCAGGAGTGGGACGATGACGGCGAAGCCGCAAAGCCCCGCCGGATCAAACAGATTGACCAGAATTTCAATGAGGAGGAGCTTAGGGCCATCTGTGACAGCCTGGGCGTTCCCAGAGACCTTGATGTCCAGATCACCCAGGGGAAACCCTATTACTGGGAGGCTGGCGAAATCTATCGGACGGAGATTGAAATTTATCACAACGGAGAAATGATTGCTGCGGCTCTTGTAAATTCCAGAACCGGTGAGCTGGCAGGGGCTATTTATATGTATTCCGATTCTCATCTGGGTTAGAGATCAGATACGCAATCTCCAAAAGCCATTGCAATTATACCGACATAGGGGCGCGCCTGCGGGGCATCTTTCGCAGGCGCGCTCTGCGAAATGGGCAGCCCGGACGGTCGAATGTCCGGGCTGCTTGCTGTCAGGCATTTTGCACGAATAGGGATGAGGAAAAATATGCAATCCTCTGAATTTTCCTAAAATCGCAAATTAGTCTAATAAGAAGCTCCAAGTGGACGTTGAGAAGCCGGGGCAAATGGATTACAATAAAAACATCAAATCCCGCAAAAAGAACAAGGAGTGAACCATATGACCATTTTTTCTGTATTTGATCCCGAATTCAAGCCCTATGGCAAGGTAATCACCGGCATGGAGGAGACGGTCGCCGAAATCCTGGACGGACTGGAGCAGACTCCCCTGCCCGAGGGAACCGGCTATGTGCCCACCGAGCCCATCTTGCAGGAGCTGCCCGCCGCCGCCGAGGTTTCCGACAACCTGTTCGGCGGGATGCCCGTCCAGCTGGGCTGGTGCAACGGCCACAACACCAAGCTGAACTGCCTGGAATACCACCGGGACAGCGAGTTCAACCTGGGCACCCAGGACTTTATCCTCCTGCTTGCCAGGATGGAGGACATCGGTGACGACGGCAAGCTGGACACCGCCAAGGTCAAGGCCTTCCGGGCGCCTGCCGGCACCCTGGTGGAGGTCTATGCCACCACGCTGCACTATGCCCCCTGCCACTGCGACGCCGCCAAGGGCTTCCGGGTGCTGGTGGCCCTGCCCTGGCTGACCAATACCGACAAGCCCCATCTGAAAGAACTGGCCCCCGAGGACAAGCTGCTCTGGGCCTGTAACAAGTGGCTGCTGGCCCATGCCGAATCCAGCGAGGCCGCCCAGGGCGCCTACGTCGGCCTGGTGGGCGAGAATATCGATATTGCCGATTCCATTTAAATAAAAAAGGAGATTGATACTTATGAACAACATTCCTGAGGTAAAGCTGGGCATCATTGCGGTGTCCCGGGACTGCT
>CAZYWM010000112.1:0-6488 GCA_964651615.1 uncultured Oscillospiraceae bacterium
TTACACAAATCAGACCGGAAAGATTGTGAGGTTTTAATCAAAGGATAGTATTACATGCAGAACATATTTCAGTTTAACCGGGAATGGCGCAGCTCCTATTGTGCGGTGCTGCTCTCGTATTCTTCTTTCACAATCTGCCGCATCCGCTCCATTTTCTCTTCCATGTCCGCAACCAGCTTAAACTGGGTGCGGCAGCGGTCCAGATTGTGCTCCGGGTAGTGGATGCCAAAGTAGTGATCCCCCGCCAGGTAATCCGTCAGGAATCGGAGGCCGCATTCCAGCGTCATGGTCAGCGCGCCCAGGGGGAGGGTCCGGCGCTCCTGCTCCGTCAGACCCGGGCAGGCCTTCAGGAATCCCCGGGTGAAAATCCGGAACAGCTCCAGGGACATGGAAACCTTTTCCAAATCCTTCTCGTCCTCCGCCGCCGTTGCCGCGCCGAACCGGATGGAATCGCCGAAATCATAGGCGCTGAGGCCGGGCATGGTGGTGTCCAAATCGATGACGCACAGGGGCGTGCGGGTTTCGCTGCTGAGCATCACGTTGTTCAGCTTGGTGTCGTTGTGGGTGACACGCAGGGGAAGTTCTCCGTCCCGGAGCATCCGGGTCAGCTGGCCGCCCACCGCCTCATGGGCGAGGGCAAACTCGATTTCCGGCCGCACTCCCGCCGCCCTGCCCTGGGAATCCGCCTCCAGGGCCTGGCGGAACAGGCGATAGCGGTCCGGCGTATTGTGGAAATTCCGGATGGTCTCGTGGAGGGTCTCCGCCGGGAAGGTGCTCAGCTGCTGCTGGAAGGTTCCAAAGGCAATGGCGCTCTGGTAGAAGTCCTCCGGCCCCTGGGGGGCTTGGAGGCAGATGCTGTTTTCGATAAAATCATAGACACGCCAGTCGCTGTTCTCCCCATGGTGATACCAGATCTCCCCTGCCAGGGTAAGAATCAGGTTCAACGCGCTGTTGGGCGCATTGTTCTGTCTGCGCAGATGGGCAGTGACCGCCGCAATGTTTTCCTGCAGGCCCGCCACATCCGGAAAGGCCTGATTGCTGATTTTCTGGAGGATGTACCGCCGCCCGGATTCCGTAACCACCAGGTAGGTCTCGTTGATATGTCCGCAGCCGTAGCGCTCACAGCTGACAGCCGGCGCGTCCAGGCGGAACTGCTCCAAAACGAACTTGTGCAGTGCTTCCATTGCTACCTCCCTAGCCCTTGACGCCGCCGGCGGTGAGGCCGCTGGTCAGGTTCTTCTCGATGGACATAAACAGGATGACAACGGGCATAATGGCAAACAGCGACGCGGCAAACAGATACTGCCACTCGATCATGTTGTAGCCATTGAAGATGTTGATGCCCACGGTCAAGGGTTTCAGGGTATCGGAGGAAATCAGGCACAGGGCCACGGTGTATTCATTCCAGGCATTGATGAAAATGAAAATCAGGGTGGTGACGATGCCGGGAGCGGCCACAGGCAGCAGCACCCGCAGCAGGGCCTGAACCCGGTTGCAGCCGTCGATGGTGGCAGCCTGCTCCATCTCGGGGGAAATGCTCAGGAAGGTGCCCCGCAGGAGCCAGATGGTGAAGGCCTGGTTGAAGGCCGCATTGATGAAAATCAGGCCCAGAAGGCTGTTGGTCAGCTTCAGGAACTGCATCACCTTATAAATACCGATGAGCAGAACCACAGGGGCGAACATCTGGGATACGATGATAAAGCCCAGGAAGGCCGTCTGCCCCTTGAACTTCATCCGGGCCAGGGCATAGGCCGCGGGGATGCCGCAGACCATGGCAATGATGGTGGAGCCGGTGGCGATGATGATGGAGTTGAACATATACTTGGCCATGGGGGCCTTCTGCCAGATGTCAACGAAGTTGCTCCACACCGCCTTGACAGGGAAGACCTTGCCATCCATGGCGAAGATTTCGGGGCGGCTCTTCAACGCGGTGGTCAGCATGACGAAATAGGGATACAGGGTGGCCAGGCAGATGTCGAAGACCACAAAGTACAATAGCACCCGCAGCAGGGCCTTTTTTCGGTTGATTCGGCGAGATTCCACAATCATTCATCCCCTTTCCGCAGCGTGGAAATCATGTACAGGCTGGCGCAGACCAGCAGGATCACAAAGCCAATCACAGACACGGCAGCCGCCTCACCCTGCTTGCCGTTGTAGAAGGCCAGCTTATACAGATATGTTACCAGGGTGTCGGTGCGGTTGGCCGGGTCGCCCTTGGTGATGGTCCAGACAATGGGGAAGGAATTGAACACATAGATGATGTTCAGGACCGTGGCCACCGTCAGGCTGGGCTTGACCAGAGGCAGCGTAATGTGGAACATCTGCTGCCAGTAGCTTCCGCCGTCCACCGTCGCCGCCTCATAGTAGGACTGGTCGATGCTCTGCAAGCCCGACAGCGCCGTGAAGCAGACAAAGGGGATGGTGACGAAAATGCCGCAGGCGATTTCCCAGGCAAAATAGGCGCTGGGGGTCGGGGTCCAGTTAATATTGCTGGAAATGATGCCCAGGGATTTGAGCAGCGTGTTCAGCGCGCCGTAGTCCGTGTCGATGATGAATTTCCAGGCGCTGGCCTGGATGACCAGGGTGGTCGCCCAGGGGAAAACGATGATGGCTCTGGCAATCTTCCTGCCTTTGAACCTGTTGTTCAGCAGCAGCGCCAGGATGAAGCCCAGCAGGGTGGACAGCCCCACAACCACCACCGTCCAGACCAGCGTATTGGACAGCACCACCCCAAAGGCTTTGCTTTTCAGCACCTTGGCAAAATTTTCAATTCCATTGAAGCCCTTCACCATGCCGGCCTTGGTAATCTTGCTGAAGGCCATGTAAAACACGCAGCCGATGGGCACAATGATGAAGATGGACATCAACAGAACACTGGGAAGAATCCACAGATAGGGCTCTGTGCGATTTTGCAAAGAGGAATGTTTTTTGGAATGCACGCGTATACCCCCTTAAATGAAATCAGGAATCAGGAACCAGGCATCAGCGCTCAGGCATCAGAGGCAATGGTCTGATGTCTGGTGCCTGATTTCTCATTACTTTGTGTAAAGAACGCTTTGAAATGGCGGCGGGCCGGGCCACATGGGTCCGGCCCGCCGTTGTGAGAAAACGATTGGAAAATGATCCTATGGAATTAGCCGGCGATCTCCTCCTGGAGCTCGTTCAGCAGGTCGGCAACGTTCTCACCCAGAAGGGCACGCTGCTCCACGTTGATAACGCCCTGCTTCACGTCTGCCCACTCAGCCTTGGCAGTGGGATAGAACTTGGCGGAGCCAACGATGTCGATCCAGGCGCCCATGGCGGGATCGGCGGCGGCACAGGCCTCACCACCGGCGGAGGTGGCGGGCAGGAAGCCCTCCATCAGGACCCACTCGGAATAGGGAACGTCGTCATAGAAGGCATCCACCACGGTGCTGATGGCAGCCATCTTTTCCTCGGACTGGCCGTTGTCGAAGCACATAATCCGGTCCATAACGCCAGCGGAGACAGACACGCCGGTGTTGTTGGGGATGGCGGCAAAGCCGTAGTTGATGCCGGCGTCACCAGCCTGGCTGGACAGGGCGTTGGGGGCGATCATCATGGCCAGCTTGCCTGCGCAGAACAGGTCCTGCAGGTCATAACGGGTGTTGGTAGCGGGGTCGGAGTTGGTCAGGCCAGCCTTCACCAGGCCGATCTCATACTCGATAGCAGCGATGTTTTCCTCGGAGTTCAGAGCCCAGTTGCCCTCTTCATCCACGAAGCCGCCGCCGTTGCCCCAGGTGTAGTAAGCAAACGCAGCCTGGCCTTCGTCGGTGGTCATGTCAATGCCCCAGGGATAGATGTCGGGGTTGTAAGCCTTGATGGCCTCGCAGGCAGCGGTCAGCTCTTCCCAGGTGGTGGGAACTTCCACACCGGCAGCCTCCAGGATGTCCTTGTTGTAGTACATAGCCCGGGCGGAAGCCAGATCGGGGACAGCCCAGACAACGCCGTCAACAATGGACTGCTCCAGGAAGGCGGGGTACATCTTGGCATAGGTCTCGGGGGAGACAAAGTCCTGAGCGGGAATCAGCAGGTCGTCGGCCTGATAGTCGGCGAAGGTATCGATGTTCAGCAGGTCGGGAGCGTTGCCATTGGACAGGCGGGTGTTCACGACGGTGTAGATGTCGTTCCAGGAAACAACGTCAACAACCAGATCGATGTCGGAGTGGCTTTCCTCAAACTTGGCTTCAAAATCGGCCCACCAGTCACCGGTGTTGGGGCCGTACTGCGCGGCGATCATCGTGACCGTGACCTTTTCACCCTCGGCAAAAGCCACGCCGCAAACTGCCAGAGCCATAGCCAGAACCAGCAGCATTGCAAGGAACCTCTTCATTTTCATCATTCTTTGTTCTCCTCCTGTTAAATACTGTGCAGCGGAAAATTTATCAATTTCTTGAATGTCAGGTTTTTCCTCTGCATAACTCCATTATACATCACAAGCCGTCGTTGTCAACAAAAATTTTTTTGATTGTCCTCCTTTTTTGTCAATTATTTTCATGTCTCCCCCTTCTTCCTTTGATCCGGCTGCTTTTTCCGGCGGGATTTTTCTCCGGGAGGTCCCTTTTCCAGCCGTCAATTTCTCATAATCTTGCCTAAATGTACCATTTTCATTTCTTTCCTCCGTCGAAAGGGGTGTCCGGTCTTTTCCGATTTCTCTTTTGGAGCTGCTTCCTGGTCATATTACACAAGAAAGCGCTTCCATTTTTGTCACCCCCGGGTTGGATGTTATGTCTACAAGTCAAAGTTCCCTTTAAGCCCCGGGGTTTCTCCGGAATTGAGTCATTTTCCGGAGAAATTGTCATCTTTTTCTCAGAAAATTCTTAAAATAGCGGCGCCGGGGCAGAAAAAGGCTGCCGCTGTTTGGGCGTGTTGACGGTTTTCACTTACGGCCTAAAAAACCATTGCCTTTTTTTCGGTTTCACCTTATAATGAGATTGGTGTGAGGGTTACTTTTCGGGCATGGGAGGTTTGATGCTATGATCCAAAATCTGAATCAAATTGCGCTGAAGAATTTCGGCGTTGTCCACTCCGAGCGGGCGCAGAGCGCAGACCCCTATCCCAAGGATTCCGCCCTGGTGATCCATCCCGCCGGTTCCGAGCTGATGCTCTTCCGGACGGTGGAGAGCACCTGGATTTCCTGCATCGGCGGCATGGCCGTTCTGTCTGTCTGCGATCAGGAGAACCACTATCTCCACTATTACCTGGACAAAACCGTCCAGCTGAATGCCGATGTATACTTTGGGCTGAGCACCTTCCAGGGGGAAGCCGACGTACAGGTATACAGCCCCACAGCGCCGGTGTCCATGGGACTTGGGCCGGACCGGGACACCCAGCTGACCTCAGAGGTCCGGATCGGCCGGATTTTCACCTTCTTCTACCAGGAGAAGGAGCAGGGCTTCCTCTTTCCTGGCGAGTCCCACCCCATGCCGGAGCTGACCTATGTGGACCAGGGGGAGCTGCATTCTGTGGTGGACGGTCAGGATTTGCTGCTGAAGCAGGGCGATCTGGTGATCTATGGCCCCAATCAGTGGCATATGCAATACGCCGACATTGGCATCGCCCCCCGCTTTGTGACCATCTCCTTCGACGTGGACGGGGTAACGCTCACGCCCCTGCTGAACCGCAAATTCACCGCGCCCCAGCAGGCGGCGAATCTTCTGCACAGCATGCTCCGGGAGCAGGAGAAGATGGACGGCTTTTCCTCAGACATCATCGTGTCCCAGCTGACGCTGCTGCTGCTGTATCTGCTGCGGGAATCGGTCCGGCCCACCGGAAGCCGGGTTAAAAACGCCAATGTGGTGCAGAATGAGAACGAGATCATCCGCCAGGCCCAGCAGTATGTGGCCACCCACATCCGGGAGAAGCTGTCCGTCCCTGTGGTAGCCGGTCAGGTTGGGGTGAGCCCCAGCTATCTGACGGTCCTCTTCCACAAAAATCTGCAAATCTCCCCCGGGGAATACATCCGCCGGATCAAGCTCCAGGAGAGCAAGCAGATGATCCGGGAGAATAACCTGAATTTTACCCAAATTGCCTCCGCCCTGCA
Source organism: uncultured Oscillospiraceae bacterium (assembly GCA_964651615.1). Classification (GTDB taxonomy): domain Bacteria; phylum Bacillota; class Clostridia; order Oscillospirales; family Oscillospiraceae; genus Faecousia. The sequence continues at coordinate 6,062 of CAZYWM010000112.1, forward strand.
ATATTCCACCGTCCATCATTTTTCCAGGCAGTTTAAGGAAAAGTTTGGGATCACACCGACCGAGTACGCAAAATCTGTTCGCTAAACCATTCAGGAGGTTTTATCATGAGAGAAATTTGGAGAACCATCAAGAAGAATGTGCAGGCCAACCTGTCCGATCTGGATAAGACCTGCGTCCGCACCAACCGGGAGCTGGTCTTCGGCGCGGTGGCCTGCACCGCCGTGGGAATCCTGGTGGGCATCATCCTCGCTCCGAAGAAGTCCGTCACCATCGGCAGCCACAACGGCAACAACTACGCCGGTTCCCCTTCCGTAAAAGAGGAAGACGAAACGGATACCGAGGAATAAAAGAAAAGACCTGGGAAGCATGAATGACGCTTCTCAGGTCTTTTTTCTAAATGAGGGATTTGCTTAAGACATCCCGTAG
>CAZYWM010000113.1:0-6268 GCA_964651615.1 uncultured Oscillospiraceae bacterium
CCGCCAGGCGGTTTCCCGCTGGGAAAACGGGGAGACGGTGCCCAGCACGGACGCGTTGAAGCAGCTGTCCAGGCTCTTTGATGTGTCCATCAACACCCTTCTGGGCTCTCCCCGGAAGCTGGTGTGTCAGTGCTGCGGGATGCCCCTGGAGGACGCCTTCATCAGCCGGGAGCCCGACGGCCAGATGAATGAGGACTACTGCAAGTGGTGCTATGCCGACGGGGAGTACGTCTACCAGAGCATGGAGCAGCTCATTGATTTCTGCGTCGGGCACATGGCAAGCGAAAGCTTCCCGCCGGAGCAGGTTCGCGCCCATTTGGGTGAGCTTCTGCCAAAACTCAAATACTGGAAAAACCGCCAATGACTTCCCATTCCCCCCGCTGCCCTTCCGGGCGGCGGGGAATTCTATTGCAAAAAGGAAAAGCGCGGAAAACCCTTCCCTTTCTCGGTTGAATGTATTATAATACAAAAATACTTACCGGATTTTTGATGCCAAAAGGAGAAACCACCATGACCATTCGCTTTGCCACAGAACAGGACATTCCCCAGAAAATCGGCATGGAGCTGCCTTTGTGAGGAATGGACATGTTGGAAAAAAATCAGATTTACGAGGCCGTCATCACCGACTACACCACCGAGGGGCAGGGCATTGCCCACATCGAGGGAATCACCGTTTTCATTCCCAACGCCATTGCGGGAGAACGGGTGAAGGTCCGCATTGAGACATTGCGGAAAACCTGGGCGGCGGGGAAAATAACGGAGATTCTGGAGAAATCCCCCCACCGGGTCAACCGGGAGTGCCCCGTGGCCAAGCTCTGCGGCGGCTGCAATTTTTGGCACATGGACTATCAGGAGGAGCTCCGCCTGAAAGCCCAGCGGGTGCAGACCTGCCTGAACCGGCTGGCGGGAGAGCAGCTGACCCAGATGCCCATTCTCGCCGCCCCCACCTGCCATGGCTACCGGAACAAGGCCCAGTACCCGGTGTCCAGCAAAAAGGGCAGAGCCTACGCCGGGTTCTTCCGGGCGGGAACCCATGACGTGGTGGAAAACAGCCGCTGCCTCATCCTGCCCCGGGAAACGGATTTGGTGAAGGACACGGTTATAGATTATGTAAACCAATATCACATTTCCACCTATGACGAGGAAAATCACCGGGGGCTTCTGCGGCATATCTACGTCCGCCGGGGAGCGGTGTCCGGCCAGATTCTGGTGTGCCTGGTGGTGAACGGGGAAGGCCTGCCCCATGCAGAGCAGCTGGTGGAGGAGCTGAAAAAAATTCCGGGCTTTACCACCCTGGTGCTCAGCGTGAACACCAGGAAGGGAAACGCCGTCCTGGGGGACAGATTCATCACCCTCTACGGCCCCGGCTTCATCGAGGATACCCTCTGCGGCCTGAATTTCCGGCTGTCCCCCCGGTCGTTTTACCAGGTGAACCACCATCAGGCCCAGCGGCTCTACCAGACGGCCATCGACCAGGCGGGCATCACCAAGAGCGATACGGTGCTGGACCTGTACTGCGGCGTGGGAACCATCACCCTGGCCATGGCCGCCTCCGCCGGAAGGGTTCTGGGGGTGGAGGTGATTCCCCAGGCTGTGGAGGACGCCCGGGACAACGCCCGGCGCAACGGCATCCAAAACGCCCAATTTTTCTGCGGCGATGCGGGCCAGGCGGCCCTGGAGCTGGAAAAGCAGGGCATCCACCCGGATGTGATTACCGTTGACCCGCCCCGCAAGGGCCTGAACGCCGACACCATCGAGGCCATCTGCCGCATGTCCCCCCGCCGCCTGGTCTACGTCTCCTGCGACCCCGCCACCCTGGCCCGGGACGTATCAGCCCTGAAAGACCGGGGCTTCCACCTGCAATCCGCCCAGGCCGCAGACCTCTTCCCCCGATGCGCCCACGTGGAGACGGTTGTCTTGCTTTCCAAGGAAAAAATCGACCTGTAGAGCATCCGGGCTGGGGATAGCTTTTCGGGCAAAAATTGCGTACGCCAACCGCGGCCGGGGAAGGCCTGCAAACCTTTAGCCGCTTTGTCTATCCGCCAAATTCCGGGTGGGAATTTGCCTGTTTATCAGTGATTCCGCCAGATTTACTTCTGAATTCCACTGTGCTATAATGCAGCGGATTTGGATAATTCTTCTTCCCGGGAGGGCCTGAAAAATGACACAGACAAAGCGCGTTACCGATATGACCAAGGGCAGCCCCCTGAATCATATTTTCCTGTTTACCATGCCGCTGCTGGTGGGGAACCTCTTCCAGCAATTCTACAACGTGGTGGACTCCATTGTGGTGGGCAACTATGTGGGGGCGGACGCCCTGGCCGCCGTGGGCACCTGCGGCTCGCTGGGATTTCTCTTCTTCTCCCTGAGCTCCGGGCTGGCGGTGGGCATCGGCATCCTGGCCTCCCAGTATTTTGGGGCCAGGGATGACCTCCGGATTCGGGCCACCATCTCCAACGCCGCCTACATCCTCCTGGCCGCCGGAACCGGGGTGAGCCTGCTGGGATATTTGGGAGCGCCGCTGTTTCTCCGGCTTTTGCAGGTGCCGGAGGAAATTTTCCCCCTGTCGCTGACCTATCTGCAGATCACCAGCCTGGGCACCGTGGCCGTGGCGCTGTACAACGGCGTGGCCTCCCTGCTCCGCTCCCTGGGGGATTCCAAGTCCCCCCTGTATTTTCTGATTCTCAGCTGCGCCATGAACATTGTGCTGGATTTGGTCTTTGTGCTCCTGCTGAATTGGAGCGTGTTCGGCGTGGCCCTGGCCACGGTGATCTCCCAGGTGTTCTCCTTCCTGGTAAGCGCCCTGTACGCCTGGCGGCGGGTGAGCTATTTCCAGCTGACCCGGGGGGAGTGGAAGCCCCGGAAGGCGATCATCTCCCGCTGCTTAAAGCTGGGCATTCCCATGGCGCTGCAAAGCTCCCTGATTGCCATCTCCGTGATGGTGCTCCAGGGGGTGGTGAATACCTTCGGCCAGACGGTGATGGCCGCCTACACCGTGGTGGGCAAGATCGAGTCGCTGGTGCAGATGCCCTTCACCTCCCTGAGCACGGCCCTGACCAGCTTCGCCGGGCAGAACAAGGGGGCGGGAAAGATCGACCGGGTGAAGCAGGGCTACCGGGCATCCTGTCTGATTGTGCTGGCGCTGAGCCTTTTGATGATCCCTTTCTTCTGGCTGCTGGGCAGCTGGGCCGCCCGGTGCTTTGTCAAGGAGCCGGAGGTCATTGCCATCGGCGCCGGAGCGCTGCGAATCGACTGCTTCTTCTACTTCTTCCTGGGGATGATCTACGTGCCCCGGGGCATCCTCAACGGCTGCGGGGACGCCCGGTTCAGCCTGATGAACGGCGTGGCGGAGGTGGTGTGCAGAATTCTCTTCGCCAGCATCCTCACCCGGGTGAGCGCCATCGGCTTCTGGGGCATCTGGCTCACCCAGGGTCTGACCTGGACCGTCACCGGACTGGTGTGCATCCACCGCTACCGCCGGGGCCTGTGGCAGCATCTAACCCTGGTGCAGTAATCCCAATCGCCCCTGCCCGACCCGGGCAGGGGCGGTTTGCATGAAAAGCAGGAAAAATTTTTCCAGCTACTTGCAATTTTTCGGGGGATATGGTAATATGAAAACGTTTAAGGAACCAGTTTTTTTGTGCAAACCGGGATGGATGCCCAAAAGCTTCCAGGGGAGCGGCGTTTGAGGCAAGCGGAAAGGATTGTGCACCATTCCAGAAAATATCATCATCAGAAAAGGAGAACAAAATGCGCTACGGTTTTTTTGACGACGCGAAAAAAGAGTACGTAATCCAGACCCCCGCAACGCCCATGCCCTGGATCAACTACCTGGGCAGCAAGGACTTCTTCTCCCTCATCAGCAACACCGCCGGCGGCTATTGCTTCTATCGGGACGCCAAATTGCAGCGCCTGCTGCGCTACCGCTACAACAATGTGCCCGCGGACATCGGCGGCCGCTTCTTCTACGTCAAAGAGGCGGACAAGGCCCCCTGGAGCCCCGCCTTCCACCCCTGCGACACCCCCCTGGACAGCTATCGGTGCCGCCACGGCATGGGCTACACCATCTTTGAAGCGGAAAAGGACGGCATCGGGGCGGAGCTGACCTTCCTGGTGCCCGGGGACGAGAACTGCGAAATCCAGCAGGTGAAGCTGACCAACCGCTCCGACACCGTCCGCTCCTTCCGGTTCACCGGCGCGGTGGAATGGTGCCTGTGGAACGCCGTGGACGACTCCACCAATTTCCAGCGGAACCTGAACATCGGCGAGCTGGAAGTGGAGGGCAGCGTGATCTACCACAAAACCGAGTACCGGGAGCGCCGGGACCACTACGCCTACTACGGCGTGAACGCCCCCCTCTCCGGCTACGACACCGATCGGGACTCCTTCCTGGGCACCTTCGGCAGCTTCGCCGCCCCCCAGGCCATTGTAAACGGCAAGGCCGGTGATTTCCTGGCCCACGGCGGCGCCCCCATGGCAGGGCTGCACCTGGACGTGACCCTGGCCCCCGGGGAGAGCAAAAGCTTTGTCTTCGTCCTGGGCTACGGCAAGAATCCCAGGGACCAGAAATTCATCGCCCCCGGGGTCATCCGCAAGGACACCGCCTACCATGTGCTGAAGGAATTCTCCACCGACGAGGCGGTGGAGCGGGCCATGGCGGCGCTGAAGGCCTACTGGGACGGTCTGCTCAGCACCTATACCCTGCATTCCTCCGACGAGAAGCTGAACCGGGCCGTGAACATCTGGCACCAGTATCAGTGCATGGTCACTTATAATATGAGCCGCTCCGCCAGCTACTTTGAGTCCGGCACCGGCCGGGGCATGGGCTTCCGGGACAGCTGCCAGGATCTGCTGGGCTTCGTCCACATCGCCCCGGACCGGGCCCGGGAGCGGATCATCGACATTGCCTCCGTCCAGTGGGCGGACGGCTCCACCTACCACCAGTATCAGCCCCTGACCAAGCGGGGCAACAACGACATCGGCTCCGGCTTCAACGACGACCCCCTGTGGCTGGTGGCCGCCACCCATGCCTACCTGGCCGAGACCGGGGACTGGAGCATCCTGGATTATCCCACCCCCTTCGACAATGTTCCCGGCTCCGAGGAGCCGCTGATGGAGCACCTGCGCCGCAGCGTCAACTACACCATGACCCACAAGGGCCCCCACGATCTGCCCCTGATCGGCCGGGCCGACTGGAACGACTGCCTGAACCTGAACTGCTTCTCCGAGGAGCCCGGTGAGAGTTTCCAGACCTCCGGCCCCTCCGAAGGGCCCGTGGCGGAGTCCGTGTTCATCGGCGGCATGTTCGTGCTCTATGGCGGGGAGTATGCCGAAATCTGCCGGGCCCGGGGCCTGGAAGAGGAGGCATCTGCCGTGCAGTCCGCTGTGAAGCAGATGGAGCAGGCCATCGAGACTGCCGGCTGGGACGGCGAGTGGTTCCGCCGGGCCTACGACGCCTACTCGAACCCCGTGGGCTCCCACCTGTGCGACGAGGGCAAAATCTACATCGAGCCCCAGGGCATGTGCGTCATGGCCGGTGTGGGCAAGGAAGACGGCAAGGCCGTGAAGGCCCTGGATTCCGTCCGCAAGCACCTGCTGGGCAAATACGGCGTGGAGCTGCTGGCCCCCTGCTACACCGTCTACCACAAGGAGCTGGGTGAAATCTCCTCCTATCCTCCCGGATACAAGGAGAACGGCTCCATCTTCTGCCACAACAACCCTTGGATTTCCATTGCCGAGACGGTGGTGGGCCGGGGGGACAACGCCTTCGACATCTACCGCCGCACCGCTCCCGTGTATCAGGAGGAGAATAGCGACATCCGCCGGGTGGAGCCCTATGTCTACGCCCAGACCGTGGCTGCCCGGGCCTCCTTTGAGGAGGGCGCTGCCCGGAACAGCTGGCTCACCGGCACCGCCTCCTGGACCTTCGTCAACATCAGCCAGTACATCCTGGGCGTGAAGCCCACTCTGTCCGGCCTGAGCGTTGACCCCTGCCTGCCGAAGCAGCTGGAGGAGTACACCGTTGACCGCCGCTACCGGGGGGCTGTGTACCACATCCATGTGAAGCAGACGGGAACATCCAGTATGCGCGTGGACGGCGCCGCTGTGGAAGGGAAGGTCATCCCCGACACCGGCAAGGCCGAATACCAGGTAGAAGTTACCCTGTAAATTCAAAGCCCCCCTGCTCACATCGGGCAGGGGGGCTTTGGCATAGATAAAAGATAATGGATAAACAGTGGCCGCAGGGGAGGCTATCAGCCTCCCGCCA
>CAZYWM010000114.1:0-3737 GCA_964651615.1 uncultured Oscillospiraceae bacterium
ATCTCATTTCACCCAGAATAGCAAAACGCCTTGGAGGGAATCATTCCTTCCAAGGCATTTTTCTATGTACTTGTCAGGTGGAAAAGGTTTTCTCACGCGTAGCTGTGAATTCCGGGGAGCAGGGTGTTGACGCCGATGTAGGTGAACACCACGCAGACAAAGCCGATGACGGCAAAGATGGCGGCGCTTTTGCCCTTCCAGCCCCGGGAGATTCGCAGATGCAGATAGATGGCGTAGATAAACCAGGTGATCAGGGCCCAGGTCTCCTTGGGGTCCCAGCTCCAATAGCTGCCCCAGGCCTGCTCCGCCCAGATGGCCCCGGTGATGAGCACCATGGTCAAAAACAGGAAGCCCAGGGACACCGCCCGGTAGCTGATGAAGTCCAGCTTCTTCCCGTCGGGCACATTCTTCTGCCAGAACTCCGAGGCGGACATTTTCTCCCGGAGCAGAAACATGGCGGACACCGCGCAGCTGATTCCGAAGGAGCCATAGGAGATGATGGCGGTGGACACGTGCAGGACCAGCCAGCCGCTGCGAAGGGCCGGCATCAGCTCCCGAACCTGCTTATTCTGCAACGCGGCGTAGGCGATGATGACCAGGATCACCGGGGCGGCAAAGGCGCCCATGGCCCGGAAATGAAACCGCCACTGGAACACCAGGTAGCACAGGCACACGCCCCAGGCAAAGCTGGAGGCAAATTCATACTGATTGGTCAGGGGCAGGCGTCCCGCCTCGATGCTCCGGGCCGCCAGGGCCAGGGTGTGGAAGACGAAGGCCGCCGTCATCAGCGCATTGGCGTACTTCCCCGCCTTTTCGCTTTTCAGGGCAAAGAACAGGAAGAACAGGGCCATTGCCCCGGCATACAGGGCAAACGCGGCATAAAAGAAGATTTTCTCCACCAGCAGGAAATTCATTTGCTTCCCTCCTCAAGTTTCGCGGCCAGCTTCTCCCGGAACATCAGGCTTCCCTTCCGGCTGCGGCCAAAGACACGCCAATCCTCCCCCTCCGGCACCAGCCAGAGCTCCTCCGTCCGCAGATAGAAGGCCACGAACAGCGCGGCAAGCAGCAGCAGCCCGCCTGCCCCGGCCAGCCAGGTGAAGGGGTCGTGCTTGATCTGAATCAGGGTGTAGCTCCGGGGATTGGCAAAGAGAATGGTGTAGTCCGACACGGTGATTTTCTCCCCGGCGCGGAGCACATTCATTCCCAGAAGCTCCCCCTTGTAATAGAGCATATACAGATACCCAGGGTCCACCACCTGCCCGGAGGCGGAGGTGGGCATTCCGTCTTCATCCTGGGTGTAGTCCGGGTAGAAGGCCCGCAGCATCACAATCAGCTCCGGCTGCCCCTCCACCGGCCGGTATTCCCCGGCGCAGAGGGTGTCGGTCTGGATCAGCTCCTCCCCCCGGTAGACGGCCATATCCGCCGCCCAGCCGGTGGAATTCTGGTAGAACCGGAGGCCGCCGGCGTCCCAGGGGTGATTCACCTGGGTCTGGCCGCTCCACTGCTCCCCGCTATCCGGATTTTTCAGAGTCAGGGAGGCGGTATACTGCTCCACCGTATCATCCGGGCGGAGTTCAATGGAGAAATCGTCGATGGAAAGCAGCAGCCCCGTATCCCCGATGGGCTTTTCCTCCCCGGGGACACCGAACACAGAGTAGTTCACGGTAAATATCTGGCCCAGGGCAAAGCCCAGAATGATCACAAAGATGCCCAGATGGGTGAGCCAGGCCCCCCAGAAGCCGATCTTATTCCGGATGGCATAGCGGCCGCCCTCCATGGCCTCCCATTTTGAAAAGCCCATTTCCTTCAGAAGCTTCTCCGGGTCGCCGTGAAAGTGCATCCCCTCCTCGCCGGTGGGCAGGGGGCGGATTTTGGCCTTCATTTTGTTCACCAGGGGAGAAACGCGCACCAGATTGCACCCCAGCAAATTGCCGCAGAGCAGCAGCGTCAGGAGGATGAACCACCAGCTGTGGAACACATCGTCCAGCCCCATGCCCAGAATCAGCCCGCTCCACCCGGGGTAGGCGCTTTCATACACCGCCTGAATCTCCCCCTGGGGAATCACGCTTCCGGCAATGCACACCAGCACAAACAGCCCCAGAATCACCAGGGCAAAGGCCATGGACGACAGAAATTTCAGTCCTTTTTTGATTTCCCTCATGGAAAAACCTCCCGGATTCTCTTGCGAAAGGAACGCCGAAAAAGGAAGACACCCTTTTCACCGTTCACTTTTACCCCCTTCCCAATTGGGGAAGGAGGCAGTGATTATTGGGCCTGCTTCAGCTCCACCACAACGCCATGGGGCAGGCAGACAATGATGCCGATGGTGTCCTCTGTGAGGGCAGGGGTGTGGACGCAAATCTGGTTATCGCAGTCGGACTCGGACATCCAGGCCCGGCCGTCCTCAATCACCAGGGTATTGTGCCAGTCCCCCTCCGCCGCTCTGATGACCACGGTGGTGTCGGTGTGCAGCGGATAGGTTCCGTATTCCACCCCATTCACCGTGACCAGCACCTGGGTTCCCCCGGGGAGCAGGAAATAGACGGCGGCTCCCGCGGCGGCTGCCAGCACCAGAATCAGTGCCAGCAGCCCGGCGAGCTTACGATTGGAAATCTTCATGACCGATTACGCTGCGTGGAACAGCTGCATTCCCTCTTCAATCTTGGCAGCGGCCTTGTCCAGGCAGTCGTTGGCCAGCTTGGAGTTGTGAGCGCCCTCGCTGTTTTCCACATACTCGTAGTCAAAGAACCACTGGGCGTGGCGGTACACCAGGCGAATGGCGTCCAGCTCTTCCTCGGTGTACTCCCCGGAGGCCACGGCCTGGGCCAGCTGATCCTTAAAAGCGGACAGAGCATTGCCCACCTCGGTCTCCCGGGCAGTCACCTTGTCCTGGATGGCGTGAACCTTCTCGGCCATGTCCACATCCTTATGGCAGGCGGCGCAGGTGTCCAGGATGGCCGGGCTGGAGAGCGGGCTCACCAGATTGTGGCTGGTGTAGCTTCCGTTCTCCCCCGTCACTTTCTCCATGTGGCAGGAGGCGCAGCTCATGCCCATCTGGGCGTGGAAGCTGCCGTTCAGGAAGGTCTCCATTTCCGGATGCTGGGCCTTCAGCAGCTTGGCGCCGGTGGAAGGCTGGGTCCAGTCGGCAAAGTCCATATTGTCATAGTATTCCAGCATGGCCTCGGGGGTCATCTCCGCCACGTTGGTATAGGGGATGCTGGTGGCCTTGGTGTCGGGCTCAAAATAATACTCAATGTGGCACTGGCCGCAGGACAATGTGGCGGCGCTGATGTCGCCCATGTCCAGCTTGTCGGTGAAGTAGTCGTGGGTGACAACCAGCTTGCCGGAGTCGGCCTCGTTGGCGTGGCAGTTGTAGCAGCCAACGCTCTCGTTCATGGAGGCCATGACCTCGTTAAAGTCCAGGCTGTAGGCGCTGACGCCCTGGTCCTGAACCAGCTTGGTAAAGTCGGCGGTCTTGCAGGTCAGGCAGTTGGCCAGGGGGTGGGGCCGGGCGGTATTGGCCAGGTCCTCCAGGCTGTACTCGTGGCCCCGGGCGCTGTCGTACTGCTTGGCAAAGCCAAAGCCCTCATAGATGTTCACGAGATAGGGGTCGGTTTCCAGGTAGTCCACGGTGTAGGTGTTCTCCGCGGTGGCCTTGTAGGAGGCGGTGATCTCCGGGAACTTCTCCGCCCACTCGTCCGCCGTGATGATGGCAGCGGCCTGGGGGGCAGCCTCGG
>CAZYWM010000114.1:3837-6222 GCA_964651615.1 uncultured Oscillospiraceae bacterium
TTCTCCGCCCACTCGTCCGCCGTGATGATGGCAGCGGCCTGGGGGGCAGCCTCGGGGGCAGCCTCGGTGGTAGCCTCGGTGGTAGCCTGGGTGGTTGCCTCGGTGGTAGCTTCCGTAGTAGCCTCCGTCGTCTCCTCCGTGGGAGCCTCGGTCGCTTCGGGCGCGGGGGCCAGACCGGCCTGGGCCAGAGCGTTGTTCACCGCCGCCTTGACGGCGTTGGTGGTGACGGTGGCGCCGGCCATTCCGTCCACGTCGGCGGACTGGGCCTCCACAATCTTACCGGGCATCTGCTCCAGCACCACGCCGCCCAGCTCCGGGGTCTCGGCGTCGCCGGTGAGCTTCACGTCCACAATTTTGCCGTCGGCCACCGTGACCTCCGCCACGATCTCGCAGAACATGCCCTGGGCCTTGCCGGTGAACACCTCCCCGGGCACCGGGGCGTTTACATAATCATAAAGGGCAACGCATCCGGCCAGAACGGCAACGCTCACCAGGAAGCTGATCAGCCACTTGACCATTTCGCAGGCCGCCACCCTGGCAGGCCCTCCATATTTCTTTTCCATGGTATCATCTCTCCTTCATCAGATAGTTACAGGAACCGAATGGACTTGGTGGGGCATTTCTCCACACATTTGCCGCAGCCCACGCACTTCTCGGGGTCGACCCGGGACAGGTTGTTCTCCAGCGTGATGGCCCCCTGCTCGCACTGCTTGACGCAGATGCCGCAGCCGATGCACCCGGCGGTGCAGACCTTTTTCACCATGGGGCCCTTGTTTTTGTTGGAGCAGCGGACGGCCACCTTGGTAGTCCGGTCGTGCATCCCGATGATGCCCTTGGGGCAGGTCTTGGCGCACAGGCCGCAGCCCACGCACAGCCGGGGATTCACCACGGCGATGCCGTCCTTGATGGAGATGGCCCCCTGGGGGCAGACCTTCACGCAGCTGCCCAGACCCAGGCAGCCATATTCGCAGCTCATAAAGCTCAGGCCGCTGAGCACGGCGGCACGGCAGTCGTCGATGCCCACATACTGCGCCTTGGCCTTGGTGGCCTCACAGGTGCCGGCGCACTGGACATAGGCGCACTGGGGGGCCTGGTCGATGGCCTCCTTGCCCAGGATGGCGGCGATTTTGGCGATGTTCTCGGTGCTGTTGCCGGGGCAGGCGTCCACACGGGCCTCCCCCTTCACAATGGCCTCCGCCACGGCGTCACATCCGGCATAGCCGCAGGCGCCGCAGTTGCTGCCCCGCAGGCACTCCCGGACCCGGGTGACACGGTCGTCCACTTCCACATAGAATTTCTTGCTGGCCGTCACCAGAGCCAGGCCCAGAACCAGGCCCACCAGAGCAATGACCAGGGTAGAGATAATTACAGTTTGCATACACTTACCTCCCTCAGGACAGGCCGCTGAAGCCCATGAAGGCCATGGCCATCAGGGTGGCGCAGAGCAGCACAATGGGCGCGCCCCGGAAGGGAGCCGGGATGGCCTCCTCGTCGATGTGCTCCCGAATCTCCGCCAGCAGGACAATGGCCACGGTGTAGCCGATGGCGGTGCCCAGACCGGCAAACACGCTCTCCAGAATGGTGTACTCGTTCTGCACATTGGTCAGGGCCACGCCCAGCACCGCGCAGTTGGTGGTAATCAGGGGCAGATAGATGCCCAGGCTCTGATAGACGGCGTGGACATTCTTTTTCAGGAACATCTCCACCATCTGCACCAGGGCGGCGATCACCAGGATAAACACAATGGTTTTCAGATAATCCAGTCCCAGAGGGGCCAGCACAAACTGGTACAGCGCCGCCGCCACCGCGCTGGAAACGGTGAGCACTGCCGTCACCGCCAGGCCCAGCGACAGCGATGCCTTCTTCTGCTGGGACACGCCCAGGAAGGAGCAGATGCCCAAAAACTGGCTCAGCACCACGTTATTGACCAGAGCGGTGGATACAATAATCATAATGAGACTTTTCATACGCCAGCCTCCTTTTTGTCACAGCCGGAGGAGCTGCAGTTGGCACAGCAGCCGTCGCATCCCTCCACAACCTTGTTTGCCCGGCTCTTAATGCCCACGGCGTTCATAATCGCCACCACAACGGCCAGCACCAGGAAGGCTCCGGGCGCCCGGACGAAGAAGGCAATGGGCTCAAAATTCCCAGGCAGGGCAATTCCAAAAATGCTCCCCGCGCCCAGCAGCTCCCGGATGGAGCCAACAATCACCAGGGCCACGGTGAAGCCCAGGCCCATGCCCAGGCCGTCGAACAGGCTGAGCAGGGGGGGATTCTTGGAGGCATAGGCCTCCGCCCGGCCCAGGATGATGCAGTTGACCACGATCAGCGGGATGTAGATGCCCAGAGCGGCGTAGAGGGACTCCATATACGCCTCCATCAGCA
>CAZYWM010000115.1:0-4221 GCA_964651615.1 uncultured Oscillospiraceae bacterium
CGCTATGTTGCCCCGGTGATGATGTTGGCGCTGTTCCTGCAATCCACGGGAATTCTTTAGCTTTCGGAGGTTGGCTTGCTCAATCCCTTCGTGCTTCAAATTTTGCCTCCCATCTGCATATCCCTGTTGACATGGTGGTATAATTAAGATATAATATGACTACCAAGTTTGGGAGGTGTTTTTATGAGTCCGAGCATATCTATCCGGCCTTCAAAGGATATTCGCACTAACTACGCGCAGATTTCCGCTCTCACCAGGCAGAACCCGGTGGCCATTACCGTAAATGGCAAGGAAGATACCGTGCTTCTCAGTCATGAGGATTTCCAGGATCAGATTCACTATATCAATGAACTGGAAGCAAAGCTGGCCGTGTATTCCCATCTGGCTCTGGCGATGGATGACATCAAGCTTGGCAGGGTGCAGTCTGCGGATGATGCCTTCGCCGACATTCTCGGTGAATTGGAGAAGTTGGATATATGAAAATCGTATTTACGGATACGGCCAAATCGGATCTGCGTAACATTGCCCTCTATCTTGCTGATCTTTCAAAGGATAAGAATCTGGCCATCCGCTTCGTCAAGGAGCTCCGGGAAAAAACAAGAATTCTTGAGCAGTTCCCGGAGTCCGGCGCCATCCCCGCGGATCGTGTGCTAAAGAGCAGTGGTTATCGTTTTCTTGTCCACAAGAATTATCTTCTTTTCTATCTGTACGAAAAAGAAGCGAACACAGTCTATGTCATGGCCATTTTCAACGGGAAACGCGACTATCTGCGGGTCATGAAGAAAGTAAACACCATCTGAGCTTGAAAGCGTCTGCCGTTTCCGACAGACGCTTTTCTGATGCCCGTTTTTAATTACCCTCAGGTAATCTGTTTGTGCCGGTACTCCCGGTAGCACAGGAAAACCAGCAGAAGGGTCAGGCAGGGATAAACGGTCACAACAATGGGGACAGCGTTCATAATCCGATCTCCAATGGTATACAGATACAGGTATCGGATGGCCTCCCCAATGTCCAGAAGCTTGTCCGGAAGAATTCCGATGACGCGGCGCATGGTGGGACTGTAAAATTCATGGAGAAAACCCGGAAGCAGAAGCAGCAGCGACGGAATCAGCACCGCCAGAACCGGGGATTTGGCTTTGGCGGAAATCCACAAAACGAGAAAGCCGATGAACAGATACCCCAGGCAGCCAGCGCCAATGGACAGAAGATACATCTGCCGGAAGGTCATATTTTCCCAGGTGGACCAGTTATCCGGATGGGACTGCAAGATATGCTCGGCGCCGCCGCTTCCCAGACTTCCAAAAACGATCAGGCTGTAGATGCCCACGCACAACCAATAGAACACCAGAATGATCGCAAAGCCCAGCCCCACCTTGACGGCGGTGGCCCTGGCGCGGCCGTGGAAGCTGTTGTAGTACACGGCATCGGTTTTCCAGGTGAATTCGTCGGAGAACACCCCTGCCAGCACAAAGCTCAGCAGAACCAGGCCGTATTTCAGCAGGGTCGGAAGCTGCCCGGTTGCCTGAACCCAGCCCTCATGGTAGCCAATTTCCATCGGGGTGGGCATGGCCTCCGTTCTGCTCAGAATATACGCCTTTTCCGCATCGGAATAGTTGTAATACCCCCAGGAGGTGTCGTCGCCATAGAGCCAGGCTCTTCGGTCCTCTACACGGTTTTCATAGAACCGGGAAAGCTCCTGCGGACTTAAATTTTCGATCATTTCTTCAAAGGTGCTGTAGTCATTGGCAAAGGAAAGGCAGAGCAAATCCCCTATCTCCTGAACACCCTGCAATTGATAACGCAATAACCAGTTGCTTTCCTGGGAATGATCATCAATTTCTATGGAATTGTAACGCCGCTTTAGTTCCGCCACGGTCTTTTCCAGCAGCTGCTGATCCAGTTTGCCTGACCAGCCTTCCTCTGCCTCCCGGAGCTTCACCGCCGCGGCATGGCCGGTGACCCAGTTCCCCCGCTCATCCACCCACTCCACCTGTCTCAGAGCCGAAGCGCAGGTATGGATCATCAGCACAGCCAGCAGCAGAAGAATCACCTGATTGGCCCGCTTGGAAAATATCTTTTTCAGTTCATATCGTATCAGCATGGCGGCCCCTTTCTCAGCGAATTTGCTTGCGCCGGAAAAGCTCATAGGCAAGAAGCCCCATCGCAACCGTCAGGCAGGGATACAGCACCCGCTGGATGGCAATGGGCGGCATGATTTTGCCAAAGACCGAATACAGCACAATGCCTCTGCTGGCGTAATCCACATTTGCCATTTTGTGGGGAAAAAGCTGCAGCACCTTGGAGGCAGAACTCACAACTCCACTTCGATCCAGATAGTCAGTGCCCAGCATCAGCAGGGACGGAACAACGACTGCCAGGCTGACAGACCGGGATACCGCGGAAACCAGCATGACCAGGCCGGAGAGGAACATCCAAAGCAGATACCCATCCATCAGGGAAAGCAGATTTCTTTGGGCGAAGGTGACATTGTAAATCCCCCTCCAAAGCCCCTTCCCTGTCTGGATGGAGCAGTTCCATCCATCAAATCCCATGATGCCGAGAACCAGCAGGTTGACTGATAGCAGGATGCCCCAGAAGACAAGGGTGGTCAGCAGAAATCCCGCCGCCAGCTTTGAAAGCGTCCCCCGCTTCCGCCCAAGCTCCGTGCTGAAATAGACCGAATCCGCCTTCCACCGGAACTCATTGGCAAAAATTCCGGACACCAGGAAGGTGATGAACAGGCTGCCATAGAGGATGATGTAATAGCTGACCCGCCACGCCATATCCCAGCCGGTGGTGTAGCCCACCTGAAAGGGCGTTTTCACGGATTCATAATTGTGAATCAGATACTGCTTTTCTTCCTCCGTAAAAAGGGTATTGGCAATGTCGGTTTCATCGTACAGCCACTGCTTCAGCTGGGTCACCCGGTTCTCATAAAAATGGGGCAGCTGGGATTCGTCCAGCGTCTCCGCCAGGAAAAAATCCTGGTACTCCCATCCATAGCCCGACTTGAATGAGAAATTCAGCATATCGCGAATGGGCATCAGGCCCTGATACCGCCGGAACGCGTAGTCCGGGTTCTCCGGGTGGGCCTTTCCCTCCACATTCAGCCGTTTCAGCTCCGCCAATGCCTTTTGAAGCAGCTCCTGATCCAGCGGGCCGGACCATTCCTGCTGGGCAGCGCGGAGCTTTTTCATGGCCGCGGGGCCGGTCTGACGCTCTCCCGCTTCTGTGATCCAATACGCGCTCTCCGTGCCCCACATCACCTGGATGCAAAACCGCCCGGACAGGAGCAGCAGAAGCAAGAGGGCAACCTGGCAGCTGGGCCGGAGCAGGATTTTCTTAATCTCATACCATACCATTGCCATCACCCGATCTCTCGCCGAAGTAGGAGAGGAACACATCCTCCAAAGAAGCCTCCTCCTGAACAGCCCCCGGCATGGGCGAGTCCTTAGACAGAATCCGAAGCTGGGCATGGTCTGCCAGGGTCTTCACATTGGCCACCTGGTACTTCTGATGACAGGCCAGCACCTCACCTTTGGGCACATCACAAATCCAGCTCCGGTCCGGACAGGAGGCAATCAGCTCCTCAGCGGTTCCAGTGACCAGGAATTTTCCATCCTTCATCAAGATGATCTGGCTGGCGGCGGATTCCACATCGGAGACGATGTGGGTGGACAGCAGCACAATCCGGTCTGACGCCAGCTCGCTGATGAGATTTCGGAACCGAATCCGTTCGCTGGGGTCCAGGCCCGCCGTGGGCTCATCCAGAATCAGAATCTGAGGGTCATTCAGCACCGCCTGGGCGATGCCCGCCCGGCGCTTCATGCCGCCGGAGAGGGCTTTCATTTTCTTGCCCTTGAATTGGGTCATGCCCGTGAGCTCCAGCATCTGGGCCACCCGGGCCCTGGCCGCCGCCGGTTTCATTCCCTTCAGGGTGGAGATGTACATCAGATAGTCCTGGACGGAAAAATCCGGATACGCTCCAAAATCCTGGGGCAGATACCCCAGCAGGCGGCGAAACGCCTTATCCATCTTGAAAATATCTTCCCCGTCCCAGGTGATGGCGCCGGAGGTGGGATTCAGCAGGGTGGTGAGCATCCGCATCAGGGTGGTTTTCCCGGCGCCGTTGACCCCCAGCAGGCCATACACGCCGTTGCAAAAGGTGTAATTCACCCCATTCACCGCCCGGGTCTTGCGAAAATCCTTTGTCAGGTTGGT